>JAJYUU010000114.1 GCA_021792405.1 Actinomycetes bacterium | reverse complement strand
CGATCAGGCTGGCGGAGGCCAACGACCTCGTCGGCCGCAATGTAGCGGCACTGGTCAGCGTGCCGAGGGGGACCGCGGGACGGCCGTCGAAGTCGCTGACGCTGGCGCAGGCCCAGGCGCTGATGGCGGAGGCTCGGAAGTCCCGGCTGCATGCCTACATCGTGCTGTGCCTGATGACGGGATGCCGGACCGAGGAAGCGCGAGCGCTGCGGTGGGACCACGTGGATCTAGAAGGCGTGCCTGGTGCCGTGCCCCCGGTGCCGCCGCATGTCGCGGTGTGGCGGTCGGTGCGCTCGCACGGGGATGTGAAGGCGAACAAGTCGCGGCGAACGCTGCGGCTGCCGGTGGCGGCGGTGGAGGCGCTGAGAGCGCATCGCGTCCGGCAGTCGCAAGAGCGGCTGATCGCCGGGGCGGCCTGGGAGGACAACGGGCTGGTGTTCGCCACGCAGCAGGGGAGGGCGCTAGATGCCTCGCACGTGCGGCGGGCCTTCAAGAAGATCTGCGAGGACGCGGGGATCGGCGGTGACTGGACGCCGCGGGAACTGCGGCACACGTTCGTGTCGATCATGAGTGAGCAAGGCGTGCCAGTCGAGGAGATCGCTCACCTGGTGGGGCACATCACGACGTCGACGACCGAGACCGTGTACCGGCAGGAACTGCGTCCGGTGATCTCCACGGGCGCTGAGGTCATGGACAACGTGTTCAAGATCAGTTAAGCGATCGCCTTCGTCCGGAGCTGCGAGGGGCGGGTCGTCCGGCGGCGAGTTCTCACGAGCCGTTATGCCGCCGCCGCCGGCGGCGTCCCAGTAGCTCGACGGTCTGACGCGAACCCGTGATCGCAGTCACGGCACAGCTTCCGCAGCTTGACCAACTTCACGCTAATCGTGCCGATGGTGGCCTGTGATCCATGCGATGCTCAGCAACGTCTTACCTGCGTCAGGGACTTAGGCGGATCGCGGACTGGACTTACAAGGCCGCGAAGGCGATCGGGGCATCCAGGCTCGGGTGGCAGGCCTGCTTGGCCCATGCCAGGCTTGGACAGCCTCATTAACAAAGGGAGCAGTATGTACTCTGCCGAGATCAGCCGCGCGAACCCGACATGTTTCGTCTTCCTGATCGACCAGTCGGCATCGATGCTGGATTCGATCGGCGGCACTGCGCAGCGAAAGTGCGATGTGGTTGCTGACGCGCTCAATCGGCTGCTGTCGGAGCTGGCTATCAAATGCGCGAAGGAAGAGGGAGTCCGCGACTACTTCCACGTCTCCGTGATCGGATACGGCGCCAGCGTCGGCCCAGCACTCTCTGGCCAGCTGGCTGGCAGGGACGTTGTGCCGCTCAGCGAAGTTGCTGCTGCGCCCGCGCGGCTGGAAACGCGGATGAAGAAGATACCGGATGGCGCTGGAGGGCTCATCGACCAGGAGGTCAAGTTCCCGATCTGGGTCGACTCGGTGGCCAATAACGGAACGCCAATGTCAGGCGCACTAACCCGCGCTCACGGCATCGTGTCCAGCTGGCTGGCTGCGCATCCCGATTGCTTCCCGCCGGTCATCCTGAACCTCACCGACGGTGAGTCGACTGATGGCGACCCGAGTCCTGCTGCGAGCTCCGTGCGAGATCTCACTAGCACCGATGGCCCTGCACTCTTGTTCAACCTGCACGTTACTGATACCGCGACGACGCCGATAGTTTTCCCCGACAGTGAGCTGTCGCTGCCCAGTGACTATGCGAGAAGTCTGTTCCGCAACTCCAGCATGCTGCCAGTCGGCATGCAGAGCTATGCGAGACAACAGGGAATCCCGGCCCAGGAAGGCAGCCGTGGCTTCGTGTTCAACAGCGACATGAGCGCCATAGTTCAATTTCTGGACATCGGCACCAGAGCTTCCGACCTGCGGTGATCGGGGGTGACGTGGGGATATGTGAGCGTCTTTTCGACGACGAAACGCGGATCGACTTCTTGCGAGTGCGAGGATGCATCCTGGGTCGGTCCGAAGGGCACCGACGTCGGCGATGTCGCCGGGCGATCCCTGCGAGTAGCCGTCGCTGATGGCGCGAGCGAGTCCCTGCTGGCGGGTAGGTGGGCGAGACAACTATGTGCCACATTCGGACAGGCTCCGAATGTCACGAGGTCTCGGAAGGCCTTCGCTACAACGTATCTCGCAGCGACTGAGAATTGGGCTCCTGAGCTCGAGCGCTACGTCACAGAGCGGCAGGAGCGCGGAGCGCCGATTCAGTGGTATGAGGAACCAGGGCTAGCCAGGGGCGCCTTCAGCACCCTGATCGTCATGGACGTCTTCAGGCCGAGAGACGGCCAGAGGCGCTGGAGAGCTGCCGCCCTAGGAGATTCATGCCTGTTTCTGGTCCGTGACGAGCGTCTCGTGACCAGCTTCCCAATCGAGGACATTGAACAGTTCACTAGCCGACCCGCGCTTCTGCCAAGCCGCTCGACTGACGCTGACCTCGTGATGCGCAATATGGCGCACTGTGCCTCCGAGTGGGCGCCCGGCGACAGCTTCTATATCGCGACAGATGCTCTAGCTGCTTGGTTCCTCCGCGCCGATCAGCGCGGTGATCGGCCTTGGGAGATACTACGTGATCTTGAAACCTCGGACTTCGGCATGGAATTCGAGGACTGGGTCAATCTGGAGCGGAGCCGGGGCGAGCTAAAAGACGATGATACTACCTTGATCCGCATCGACCTATTTTAGAGACCAATGAATAATCCAACACGATATCCGACTGGCGCAGACTATAGAGACGCCGTCTCTGCCCCCAATTCCTGCTTCGAGGACCCGGTCCTCCGAGGCGGCAGGCCGCTTATGGATGCTCTAGGTATGCCGAAGCCAATTAGCGGGAACTTTGCCACGGTGTTCAGGATCACTGGTGCCGATGGGCGGAACTGGGGCGTGAAGTGCTTCACGCATTATGTCGCGGATCAACAGATCCGTTATGAGCGAATCAGCGCCTGTATTAAAGGTCTGAGTTGTTCCTGGAATGTACCGTTCGATTATATTAGCCGCGGTATTCGCTGCATGGGCACATGGTATCCGGTATTGAGGATGGAGTGGATTGAGGCTAGCGCGCTGATCCCCTACATTGAGGCTCACCTTAGGCAGCCGACAGCGCTCGCAAAGTTGGCTGGTGAATTTGCGGCAATAGTGCGCGAGCTTGGGGATCGCGGCATAGCGCACGGCGACTTGCAGCACGGGAATCTGCTCGTTGCTGCGGATGGCGGCCTTAAGCTTATCGACTACGACGGCATGTATGTGCCGGGCCTTGAGCAGTTGGGTGCAAGTGAACTCGGTCACCGCAACTATCAGTCCCCGGCGCGTTCGAAGTCGGATTGGGGTCCGGCGCTTGATCGATTCTCGGCTTGGGTGATCTATGGCTCGCTCGTTGCGCTGGCGATCGAGCCCTCACTCTGGGGCTCGCTGCATCGCGACGGTGATGAGGCGCTCATCCTCACCGAGAGTGACTTTCGTGAGCCCTCGCGGTCTGTTGCGCTTCTGTCCCTAGCGAGCAGCCCAGATCCGCGCCTGCAGGCACTCGCGCGGTTGCTGGAGCCGCTGGGGGCTGCGGATCCAGCCGCGATCTCGCCACTGGACCCGGACCTGATTCCGGCACCGGCTGCCAAGCGGACCACAGTTTCGGGATCGCCTGGCGATCAGCGGAGTGCGGTTGGCGCAGACGCATCGGTTAGCACAGCCGAGTGGCTCGCGTCCATCGACAGTCAGCCGATGCCGCTCTCGGGAACGGCCAGTGATCCGTCGTGGGTCCTGGATCACCTGCCGCCCGTGGCCAGGGTCGCCTTCCGGTCTCCATCTACCATCTTTGTCCGGAGCCTATTTGGTGCCGCTATTGCGAGCATCGGGCTGATGGTGTGCCTGCTCGCTCTGAGGATTCTTCCGCTCCTTGATCTTGGGTTCGGCATTCCGGCCCTCGTATTCCTTTTCGTCGGACTCTGCTGGCTGTCTTTCCAGCGCAACTACGAAAACAGAGATAGACATTCTCTTCATACCGAGCTACGCAGGCTCCGCAAAGACGACTCGCATGCTCGCGAAGCTCTGACAAAAGCAGAGAACTACCGCGCTGCTGTCGATCGCCGGGAGCGCGAGGAGCTTCAGAAGTATGAAAAGATTGCCAAGAAGGCCGTCGGAGAAGAGCGCTCAGAGCTAAAGAAGATTGAGGCAAGGCTCAGCGACAGCGTTCGTAAGATCGAGAGAAACCTGGCGAGTTTGTCGAACTCGGAAGCTAGGGAGCGTGATGCAGCTCTCCGACGCCGGCAGGATGCGCACGTGACCGAGCAGATGACCAGAGCCAAGGTATCATCGGCGAATATCCCAGGGTTTGGGCCGTCGCTCCGCGCTGCACTGCAAGCTAACGGCATTACTAGCGCTGCCGACTTTACTGGAATCTCCTATGTCAACTCGCAAGCATTCATCCAGCTTCGATCGGGCCGCCGGGTGCACCCGCGAGGCGTCGGCAGCGTCAAAGCTGAGAGCCTTAATGCCTGGCGGCGCTCTGTAGAAACCCGCGCTCGCATGACTCAGCCTTCGGCCCTTCCTAGCCACGAAGCACAAGCGATCCAGATTAAGTATGCCGACCAGAAACGGACTCTGGAACGTTCAGTAGGTGAAGCAAAGGCAGCAGGCGCCCGCGAGCTACAGCAAGCGCAGAGGAAGTGGGCCGACGCGCATCAAAGCATCTCTGTGCATACTGCGGGAATACGTAAGACGTACGCCGGTTACAGAGCCGATGCTGATGTCTCCGTCATAGGAGCGCGCCGCTCGCTGAATTCGGCATCCTGGCTCTACGCTGCTGGTCGCCATCGAATGGCCGCGTATTCTGGTGTGACATTCGCGCGATATATAGCTCGGGGTATCCGAGGCTGAGTGGCTCGTCGGAGTTGCTTTCTTTTCGGGCGGCGGGCGTCCTCGCTGCTACGCGCGCAGGCCAGGCTGCTTCCACCATGGTTCGGTAGTTGACTGGCTTGGTGTGGCAGGCCGCACGGTCGGTTCCGCGGGAGTGCGTGGCTGCGAGTTCTGAGCAGGCGAAGGGAAGAGTTGCGCGGCATGCTTGTCGTACGCCACCTTTGCTTCGGGCGAGACGATCGTCCCGTAGACCTGCATCTCACTCTCAGCAGTCTTGACGAGGCGTTCCTGCGGTGTCATGCGCTTCCACGCTCGTTCCGACGGCATTGCAGCGAGCTTTGCGGCTCGCTTGTCTGCCTTAGCCCGCGCGGCCGAGGCTTTCCTAGCGGCGTCGGCATTCTGCGCGGCAACCTTGCGTGCCTCTGCTGCGACGCGCTCTTGCTCCCGGCGCCGAGCGAGGTCTGCCTGGGCCGCGAGCCTGCGCTCCTGTGCAGCTATCCGCTCCTCTTGGAGTCGCTGCGCCCGCGCGGCGGCCTGGGCCGCTTGCACGGCAGCTCGGCTCCAAGCGAGATATGCCATGCGGCGCGTGGCCGACGTGCCGGCACATGTGATTGCCGCCGTCTCCGTGCGGTGATTGTGCTCGCATTGGTAGACCTGGCCAGTCGGACTGACGAGCCTCGCATGGAAGGTCACAGGATCGCTCCGGCGTGCATTGCATGGGCTACTTCTCGCGAGTTGAGAGGAGCGGTCAATGTGCCTACCTCGGTCGTTCCGCGCGTCATCCTCGCTCCATGGTGCCCTTGTCCGCAGGCACGCGCCATAGCATGGCGCTCCGCATCGTTCGGTCGCCAGTAGCTTAGGCCGACGGAGTCACGTCCGAGACACGTGCATTGTGCCAGGCGGCAGTGGTGACGGCGGCTCGTTAGCGCGCAAGGTTGATTGAGGACGGTTGCCTGTAGCATCGCTGTCCACGAATGCGGAGGCGGGTGCAGCATGTCTTGCATGTATCGCAGCCTGCTGACAGTGGTGGCCGGGGCTGTGCTGCTGTGTGCGGTGGCCGGTTGTGGCGGCCGGGCCCCGGGGCAGACTGCGACGCCGGCGGGAACGGGCGCGAAGCCTGTGGTGACGGCCGCGCCGCCGACTGCCGGGTCTTCTTCTCCAATGCCCACTAGGACCGCGACGCGCCCGGCGGCGAGGGCGGGCCGGCTGCAGGTCCTGGTGGAGCCGGCGGCGGGGGTCGGGCTTATCTACCGGCTGATCAATGGCGCCCGCCGGAGCGTGGATCTGACGATGTATGAGCTGTCGGATCCGGCGGCGGAGGCTGACCTGGCGGCGGATGCTGCCCGCGGCGTCAATGTGCGGGTGCTGCTGGACCAGCACCTGGAGCGGTCGCGGAATCTGGCCGCGTATGACTACCTGGCGGGCCACGGCGTGCATGTCCGGTGGGCGGCGGCGGGCACCATCTACCATCAGAAGACCCTGACCGTGGACGGCGCCACCTCCGTGATCATGACGCTGAACCTGGTCACCGGCGACTACCCCGGCACCCGCGACTTCGCCGTGGTCGACACCAGACCCGCCGACGTCGCCGCGATCACCGCGACCTTCAACGCGGACTTCGCGGGCCGGGCGATCACGCCGCCAGACGGGCTGGATCTGGTGTGGTCACCCACCAACTCCCAGGCCTCGGTACTGGCCCTCATCAACGGCGCCCGCCGCAGCCTGGCGATCGAGGACGAGGAGATGAATGACCCGCAGGTGACTAGCGCGCTGATGGCCGCTGCCCGGCGCGGCGTGGACGTAAAGATCATCATGACGGCGAACCCGGAGTGGGACGCGGCGTTCAGCGAGCTGGAGGGTGCGGGGGTGCACGTCCGGGTCGTGCCCGACTACTCCAGTGCCCTGTACATCCATGCCAAGGTGATCGTGGCCGACGCGGGCCGGGCCGGGCAGCGGATGATGGTCGGGTCGGAGAACTTCTCGATCGCCAGCCTGGACTACAACCGGGAACTGGGCATCATGATCAGCGACCCGGCCCTCATCACGACCGTCAGCAAGGTCGTCCTGGCGGATTACGCCGGCGGCAGCGCCTACCACCCGCCGTCCAGCGCGGGCGCCTGGTGCAAGGCAACGGCAACGGTGTACAACGCGGCCGCCGATGAGAACGACGTCTACGTGCACTCCAACCAGCCCGGCGCCGAGGCCACCGCGACCGCCGGCGGCTACACCCACTCTTACCCGGCGGACGGGTCCGGCTACGCGCTGATCTACCTCAACGGGCCACCGCCCGGGGTCCTGATCACCGTGCACGTCGGCGGCGCAACCTGCACCACCCGCGACTGAGCGGTCGGGGGGAGAATAGCGTTGCGAACGCTGAAGCAGCCGCCTGCCGAGATGGGCGGAACAGCATGATTCTGTCAGGTCTTGTCATCCATTGCGGCCTCTGAGGAGTCATGCCAGTGGTGACAACAATGCGGGCCGGCTGCGATCTCGAGGCAGCAGCTTACTGAGGAGGTCGGACGGCTACTAGTTTTGTCGCCATCAGCTGTAGCGACGACTTTGCAGTCTGACAGCACATATCTGCGCAGGCCCGTAGGAAATCCGAAATGAGTGACGTCACCAAGCTTCTCCGCCGCAGTTGCCGAGAATGGGCGGAAGGATAGCGGCATGGACATCTTCCGGGTACGGGACCGGCTCGTTGGTGACTACCGGGATTTCACCGGCAGCTTCGTCGACATCCAGGACAAGAAGATCGCCGCGCATGTCGCCGACCGGATGTACAACGGGTACCAGTGGCCGGACCCCTGGCTGTCGCTGAACCCGAACTTCGCCTCGGGTGGCACGGTCACCGAGCTGATCGGCGCCGGGCTGCTGCAGCCGGAGTGCGAGCGTATCTTCCGCCTCAAGGACAAGGGCGAGGACGGGCCTGTGCTCCGCCTGCACCTGCACCAGCGGGAGGCCGTCGAGGCTGCGCGTACCGGCGACAGCTATGTGCTGACGACTGGTACCGGGTCGGGCAAGAGCCTGGCTTACATCGTCCCGATCGTGGACCGGGTGCTGGCAGCGAAGGCGGCCGGCACCTACCGGCCCGGCATCAAGGCTATCGTCGTATATCCGATGAACGCCCTGGCGAATAGCCAGCTAGTCGAGCTGGGCAAGTTCCTGCAGCTGGGCTACCCGGACGGGCAGCCGCCGGTCATGTTCGCGCGCTACACAGGTCAGGAAAAGCCTGAGAGGCGCGCAGAGATCATCGCGAACCCGCCGGACATCCTGCTGACCAACTACGTGATGCTCGAGCTGGTGCTGACCCGGCCGAGAGAGCGGCGCCTGATCGAGGCGGCTCGCGGGTTGTGGTTCCTGGTACTGGACGAGCTGCATACCTACCGCGGACGCCAGGGCGCGGACGTCGCACTGCTGGTCCGTCGCCTGCGCGAGATCTGCGGGGCGCCGCAGCTGCAATGCGTCGGCACGTCGGCCACCATGACAACTCAAGGGGACGGGAACGCCCAGAAACAGGCAGTCGCAAACGTAGCCGCGACCCTGTTCGGGGTTGCGGTCAAACCGGAGCGGGTGATTGGCGAGACGCTGGAGCGCGGCACCGACCCGGCCGGGCTGACGCGGAGCGCGCTGGCAGCGCGGATCGCGAACCCGGCGCCTCCCTCGGACTACGACGGGTTCGCGGCCGACCCGCTGGCCGCGTGGATCGAGGAGACACTGGGCTTCGAGCCCGCCAATGGGACCGAGCGCCCGCAGCGGCGACGGCGGCCGCTGACCTTGCCGGAGGCTGCGAGTGAACTGGCGGAGTTCGCAGGCACCGAAGCGGAAACGGCTGCGGCCGCCATCCAGCAGACCCTGCATGCGGGTTCCCGGATCCTCAGCCCGGCTACCGGACGGCCGTTGTTCGCGTTCCGGCTGCACCAGTTCCTGTCGAAGGGTGACAACGTCTACGTCACCATCGAGGAACCGAGCCGTCGGCACGTCACCAGCACCTACCAGATCGCCGCGCCGGGCACCGGTGACGGGCCTGAGCGTGTCCTTGTGCCGACAGCGTTCTGCCGGGAATGCGGCCAGGACTATCTGAGCGTCACCAGGATCGCCGCCGATGGCACGCACCGGTACGCGGCCCGGCAGGACAACGACGCCAGCGGCGGTGACGCGGCTGGCGGCTATCTCTTTATCAGCGAGGACCAGCCCTGGCCCCGCTCGCCGGAGCAGGCATTGACCGATAGCCGGCTTCCGTATTCCTGGCTGGCGTATGACACGGTCACGGGTCCGGGTATCGACCCTGGAAGGCGGGCGCTGCTGCCGCAGCCGGTCTGGGTCGATGTCACCGGCCAGGAGGTAGCCGAAGGACAGGGCGGCACTTACGCGGCGTACGTGCCTAGCCCGTTCCGGTTCTGCTTGCGCTGCCGCACGTCCTACGAGCAGGCACGCGGCAGTGACTTCGCCAAGCTGGCGAAGTTGTCGGCCGAAGGCCGTAGCTCGGCGATGACGCTGATCACGGCCAGCATCGTGCGGGCGCTGCGCGGGGTCGAGGGTGATTCGGACGAGCGGGCCCGTAAGCTGCTGGCCTTCGTCGACAACCGGCAGGACGCATCGCTGCAGGCCGGTCACTTCAACGACTTCGTGCAGGTCACCCAGCTTCGCGGGGCGCTGCACCGGGCGCTGGCTCAGGCACCCGACGGGCTGACCGACGAGACGGTCGCGCAGCGGGTCACGGAGGAACTCGGCCTGAGCATGGCTGATTTCGCTCAGCAGCCCGGAGCTAGGTACAGCCAGCGAGACGAGGCCTGGCGAGCGCTGCGTGAGGTCACCGGCTACCGCCTGTACCTGGACCTGGAACGCGGCTGGCGGGTCACCATGCCGAACCTGGAGCAGACCGGTCTCCTCCAGATCCGGTACCGCGACCTGGATGAGATCGCCGCTGACCCGGAAGCGTGGGACGGATGCCACGTCGCCCTGCGCGAGGACAGCGCTGGCCACCGGCGGGAGATAGCGGGGACGCTGCTGGACGAACTGCGCCGCAATCTCGCTATCGACGTGGAATACCTCGCCGAGGAGGGCTTCGATCGCGTCCGGCGGCTGTCGCTGCAGCACCTGCGCGAGCCCTGGTCGCTTCCCGAGCGTGAGCTACCGCCTGCGGCTGGCGTCGCCTTTCCCGGACCCGGCAAATCGGGGCAGCGCCGCAGCAACGTGTTCATCTCCGGGCGGAGCCGGTTCGGTCAGTTCCTGATCCGCGAGTACCGCAAGCTCCAGCTCAAGACCAGCGACGCCCAGGAAATCATCACCGACCTGTTTACCGTTCTCGACGAGGCCGGACTGCTGATGGTCGCTGTCCCACCCGACGCCGATGGCGACGTAGCCGGCTACCGCCTGCGGGCGGCGGTGATCCAGTGGCTGCCCGGCACAGGCCTGTCGGGAGCCGAGGACCGGGTCCGGCGGACCCTGACCAACGAGGAAGGGCCGCGGGTCAACCCCTTCTTCCGAGAACTGTACCGGGCTGTCGCGGCGTCGCTGTCGGGGCTGCGGGCCAAGGAGCACACCGCCCAGGTGCCGCCAGCCGACCGCGAGGAACGGGAACACGAGTTCAGCGACGCTGCCCTACCCGTGCTGTACTGCTCGCCCACCATGGAACTGGGCGTGGACATCAGTGCGCTGAGCGCTGTCGGGCTGCGCAATGTGCCGCCCACGCCAGCGAACTACGCGCAGCGTGCCGGGCGGGCCGGCCGGTCCGGTCAGCCCGCGCTGGTGGTGACGTACTGCGCGACCGGCAACGCTCATGACCAGTACTACTTCCGGCGTCCCAGCGACATGGTCGGCGGCTCGGTGGCCGCACCTCGGCTCGACCTGGCCAATGAGGATCTGGTCCGGTCGCATGTGCACGCTATCTGGCTGGCAGAGACGGGGCAGGATCTCGGCGGATCCCTGACCGAGATCCTGGACGCCTCCGGCGACAAGCCGAGTTTCGCGCTGCTGCCCGAGGTGACCGCCAGGCTCGCGTCGCCCGAAGCAGCCCGCCGTGCCGCAGCCGAGGCCACTCGCGTGCTGAACGGACTCGGCGGGCTGGCGACCGCGTCCTGGTGGCGCGATGGCTGGATCGACGACGCGGTCCGCGAGGCCGCTGCCAGGTTCGACGACAGCTGCGGACGGTGGCGCGATCTGTATCGGCTGGCCTTGCGCGAGTTTCAGGTTCAGTCGGCGCGGTCGGTGGACACGGGGCTCCGGCACCGGGAACGCGACAATGCGGCACGGCGCGCCAGGGATGCCCGGGTGCAGCTCACCCTGCTTGCGAACGAGGGCTCGGATGAGTTCCAGACCGATTTCTACGCCTACCGCTACTTCGCCTCCGAAGGATTCCTGCCCGGGTACTCCTTCCCACGGCTGCCGCTAGCGGCCTACATCCCGGGAATGGCCGGTCGCCGCGAGGGCGATTACATCCAGCGGCCGCGCTTCATCGGCATCGGCGAGTTCGGTCCTGGCGCCGTGATCTACCACGAAGGCGCCCGGTACCAGGTGGTCAGCGTCGCCCTGCCGCCCGCCGAGGCCGGCCAGGACGGCATGGTCACAACGTCCGCGCGGCGCTGCGGCGAGTGCGGGTACCTGCACGATGACGCCGTCGGCATCGACATGTGCGACAGCTGCGGCGAGCCGCTGCGGGAGACCACGCGGGACCTGCTGCGGCTCACCTCGGTCCGCACGGCGCGCCGGGACAGGATCTCTTCCGACGAGGAGGAACGCCGCCGGTCCGGGTTCGAGCTGCAGACCTCTTACCGGTTCGGCCAGCACGGCGGGCACGCAGGCCGTGTAGAGGCAACGGCCGCCGGTGACAGCGGGCCGCTGCTCGCGCTCCAGTATGGTGACGCGGCAACGGTGCGGGTGGCCAACGTGGGCCGCCGGCGGCGCCGTAATCCTGATCTGCTCGGCTACATGATCGACGTCACTACCGGTCGGTGGCTGAAGGAGAACGAGCGCGAGGACCAGGCCGTCCCTGAAGAGGAGGACCTCGAAGCGCCTGGCGGCGTGAAGCGCAAGCAGCGGGTCATTCCGTACGTGGAGGACCGCCGGAACGTCCTGGTCACCCGGCTTGCGGTGCCGGTCAGGGAAGAGATGGCGGTAACCGCAGCGATCGCTCTGGAACGGGGGATCGAAGCCGCTTTCCAGCTCGAGGACAGCGAGCTGTCCTGCGAGCTAGTGCCCGACAATGCCGGCCGCGGGCGTGCCCTGTTCATCGAAAGCGCCGAAGGGGGGGCGGGTGTGCTGCGGCGGCTCGTCGACGAGCCGGGTGCGCTGCAACTCGCTGCTCGCACCGCATTGCAGATCATGCATTTCGATCCGGACACCGGCGAGGACTGCGCGGTGCGCGATGCCGGAAGGGGCGAGGAAGCCTGTGTGCGTGCCTGTTACGACTGCCTGCTCTCTTACGGCAACCAGATGGCGCACAAGCAGATCAACCGTCATCTTGTCCGCGACCTCATGATCAGCCTTACCCGGTCCACTCTGGATCGGGCCAGCTCGGAGAAGCCTGTGGCCCAGCCGTCCAGCCCGGCCGCAGCGGAGTTCGTCTCCTGGCTGGCCGACCGTGCCCTGCGGCTGCCTGACGAGGTGGACGCCGTGGTCGAAGGAACCAGGCCTGACCTGGTGTATCGGCTGCGTGACGGCGACGTCGCGGTGTTCGTCGGCCGAGCCGATGACGACCAGAGCGCTGCCAAGGTTGGCGGCGGTGCCCGCGGTCCCGCCGCCTACGAGGTACTCCGCGATCTTGGCTGGAGTGTCATTCCCGTTGATGCCGGTACGGAATGGGCCAGCGTTGCTGCCAGGTACCCGAGCGTCTTCGGCGAGCAGCACTGACGACACGAAGTTGACACAGAAACTGACGGAGGACGATCGGTGACGGCTACGGCGCAGACGGGGTCCTTCGGCGTCGGCACGCTCGTGCGCGCCCGCGGCCGTGAATGGGTTGTCCTCCCGCAATCCGAGTCTTCTGGCTTTCTGGTGCTGCGGCCGCTTGGAGGCGCCGACGACGAGGTCGCCGGGGTGTTCCCGTCGCTGGAGCACGTCACGGCGGCGCAGTTTCCGCCTCCTGACCCCGCGGATACCGGAAACGCTGCTAGCGCCGGGCTGCTGCGCACCGCCCTGCGGATCGGCTTCCGGGCCAGTGCGGGACCGTTCCGGTCGCTGGCCCGCCTCGCGGTGGAGCCGCGTGCCTACCAGCTAGTGCCGCTGCTGATGGCACTGCGCGAGGAGACGGTGCGGCTGCTGATCGCCGATGACGTCGGCATCGGCAAGACGATCGAGGCTGGCCTGGTGGCTGCCGAGTTGCTGGAGCAGGGCGACGCTTCCGGTCTCGCGGTGCTCTGCGGACCCGCACTCGCGGAGCAGTGGCAGGGAGAGCTGGCCACGAAGTTCGGCATCCACGCGGAGCTGGTCCTGCCGGGCACGATCCGGCGGCTCGAACGTGGCCTGCTGCAGGGTGAGACGCTGTTCAGCCGGTACCGGCACCTGGTGGTGTCGACGGACTTCATCAAGCGGCCAGGGCTGCGCGAGCAGTTCTGGCAGGGCTGCCCGGATCTCCTGATCGTCGACGAGGCGCATACCTGTGTCACGGACGGGACCGGCGGCCGCTCCCGCATGCTTCGCTACGAACTGGTCCAGCGGCTGGCTGCTGATCCCGGGCGGCACCTGATTCTGGTGACCGCGACTCCGCACAGCGGCAAGGAGGAGGGCTTCAGCAACCTGCTCGCCCTGCTCAGCGAGGATCTGCCGTCGGTGAGCCTGGAGTCCGTGGAAGGCCGCGAGCGGCTTGCCCGGCACTTCGTGCAGCGCCGCCGTGCTGATATCCGGTCTTACTTGGATGAGTCGACCCCGTTCCCGCAGGACCGGCTGAGTCAGGAACGGCCGTATGGGCTGTCGGCTGGCTACAAGGCCCTCTTCGATGACGTGCTTTCCTACGCCAGGGAAACCGTGCGGGACCCGACCGGCGGTCAGTTGCACCAGCGGGTCCGGTACTGGTCGGCGCTGGCGCTGCTGCGCGCGCTGGCGTCCTCGCCCCGGGCCGCTGCCGCGACATTGCGGACCAGGGCCGCGAACCTGACGGCCGAGGACACCGAGGAGGCGGACCGGCTTGGCCGCTCGGCCGTGCTTGACCTGCCCGACGAGGAGACGACGGAATCGGCCGATGCCGCGCCTGGCGCGGATGCCGACGCAGCCGATGGCGATACGCCGCACCGGCGTCGGCTTCGCCGGTTCGCCGCACGAGCCGAGGCGCTGGAAGGCACGGCCGACGCCAAGCTGGCGCTGGTCACGGACGTGGTGAAGGAACTTTTGCTCGACGGGTTCAACCCGGTCGTGTTCTGCCGGTTCATCGACACCGCCGAGTACGTTGCCGAGCATTTCGCGCGCCAGCTTGGCAATGGCTATTCCGTCGCGGCGGTCACCGGTACGCTCCCGCCGGAGGAGCGGCAGGCGCGGATCGGTGAGCTGGCCGCAGACACGCAGCGACGCCCGGTGCTGGTCGCAACCGACTGCCTGTCGGAGGGCATCAACCTGCAGGACTCCTTCCAGGCTGTCGTGCACTTCGACCTTGCCTGGAACCCGACAAGGCACGAGCAGCGTGAGGGACGCGTCGACCGGTTCGGCCAGCGCGCTCCTACGGTCCGCGCTGTCACGATCTACGGAACCGACAACGGCATCGACGGCATCGTGCTGAACGTGCTGCTGCGTAAGCACGAGCAGATCCGCAAGGCGCTCGGTATCTCGGTGCCGGTGCCGGACCGCAGCGACGATGTCATGCAGGCGATTCTCGAGGGCCTGCTACTGCGCGAAGACCCTGGCGAGCAGCTCGCCTTCGAAGGCATGGGCACGGAGCGCCGGGACGAACTGCACCGCGACTGGGACAGCGCCGTAGCCGCTGAGCGGCAGTCCCGCACCAAGTACGCGCAGGCGGGGATTCAGCCGACCGAGGTGGCCAGGGAACTGGCTGAGGTCCGCGCGAGCCTCGGTACCCGCGACGAGGTCGCCGCTTTCGCGGAGGAGGCCCTCCGCGCCCTGCACGCCGACGTGGTCCCGGTCGACGCCGGGCTACAGGCCGCGACGAGCGCGCTGCCTGACGGCTTGCGGGACGCACTTCTCGCCGGGCACGCGGAGCCGCTCACCTTCCATCGTGACCTTCCGGTGCCGGTCAGGCATGCTTACCTTGACCGCACTGATCCCAATGTGGCCGCGATCGCGCAGTACGTGCTGGAGTCCGCGCTGGACTCGTCGGTGCCAGCAGAGCTTCGCCCGGCGCGCCGCTGCGGCGTGATGCGGACGAACGCGGTGCGGCGGCGCACGACCTTGCTCCTGGTCCGTTTCCGCATGCACGTCGAACTGCCCGGCCAGGACGGCCCGCGTCAGATAGTTGCGGAGGACGCTCAGTTGCTTGCCTACCGGGGGCCGGCCAGCAGCGCCGAATGGCTGAGCGAGGAGGAGGTACGGGAACTGGCGGCCGCGCAGCCAAGCGGCAACGTGCCACCCGACCAGGCGGCCGACTTCGCTGACGGCGCGGTGGCTGGTTTGCCGGTCCTGATGCCGCATGTTGAGGACGTCGCCGACGTGCAGGCCCGCCGCCTCTGGGATGACCACATCCGGGTCCGCGAGGCGGCCGGGCAGCGCGTCCGGCGCCAGATCGCTGTCCGCGCGCAGCATCCGCCCGACATCCTCGGCGTCTACGTGTACCTGCCCGGACCCGCAGGGGGTGCGTCGTGACCGAGTTCGCGTCGGTGCGGATCACTGGCGGGCTGCTATCGAGCCAGTTGCTGGAGCGGGTGTTCGCGGGTGACCCGCAGGTGCCGGGCACCGGGCCGCAGACCTACCGGCTGGAGCGTGGCGAGTCGGTGCGGCAGCAGGCGTCGCGGTCGTGGCTGTACCTGGTCGACGTGTGGCAGGACTTCCACCGCCGGATCTCCGAGGCCGACCTTGCCGGGACACAGGCCGCTGCTGAGGCACGGTCAGCGCGTGTGACTCGCGAACGCTGGCTGCGGATTCTGTTGCGCGAGCTCGGGTTCCACGACCTGGGCGCTGACGGTGCTGTGGAACTCGACGGGCGGTCGTTCCCGGTCAGCCACCGGTCGGGCATGACCCCGGTGCACTTGCTCGGCTGGGGTGTCGACCTGGACCACCGGACGCCGAACGTTACAGCGCGGCCGCCGCAGTCGATGCTCCAGGAACTGCTCAACCGTGACGACGCCAGGCTGTGGGCAGTTCTATCCAACGGGTTGACACTGCGGCTGCTGCGCGACTCCGCTGCGCTGGTCGGCTCGGCATATGTCGAGTTCGACCTGCAGTCGATCTTTGACGGGGAACTGTTCTCCGACTTCGTGCTGCTCTACCTCACATGCCATGAGACCCGATTCGTCCCGCAGGACGACGCACGCCCGGAATCCTGCTTCCTGGAGCAGTGGCGGAACTTCGCTGCCGAGCAGGGGGAACGGGCCCTCGATCAGCTGCGGTCGGGCGTCGAGAAAGCAATAGCGATCCTCGGCACCGGCTTAATCTCGAATCCCTCTAATCCACAGCTACGAGCACGTCTTGATCCGGCGACCGGTGACTTGCGGCTCGATGACCTGAACCGGGCGCTGTTGCGGCTGGTCTACCGGATCCTGTTCTGGTTTGTCGCCGAGGACCGCGGCGCGCTGCTAGTCCCGGACGCGCCGGACTCCGACGCGCAGACGGCTGGCCGCCTGCGAGAGGCCCGCGACCGGTACGTTGCTTTCTACTCGGCCGCCCGGCTGCGGAACCTTGGCCGTCGGCATCGCGGCACCCGGCACACCGACTTGTGGGAGAGCGTCCGGCTCATCTTCGACGGCCTTGGCACCGTGGGCGGCATCCCGCAGCTTGCGCTGCCGGGCATCGGCGGCATCTTCGAGTCCACCCAGGACGACGGCCGGGCACTGCCACTGGACGAGCCGCTCGCGGGCGCACGCCTGTCGAACAACGCGCTGCTCGATGCCGTCCGCGCGCTCTCGCAAGTCCCGGCCCGGGCCGGCGGAGGGTTGCGCCGGGTCGACTTCGGCAACCTCGGCGCCGAGGAACTCGGCAGCGTCTACGAATCGCTGCTGGAGCGGATCCCGCACTACGACCCCGAGCAGCTTTCCTACACCCTCGACGTGCGGGCCGGGAACGAGCGCAAGGAATCCGGCGCCTATTACACGCCGACCTCGCTGGTCGAGTGCCTGCTGGATTCCGCGCTGGACCCACTGCTCGACGAGGCAGCCAAGCGGCCGACGCCGGAGGAGCGGATTGGCGCGCTGCTGGGAATCACCGTCTGCGACCCTGCCTGTGGCTCCGGGCACTTCCTTGTCGCTGCGGCCCGCCGCATCGCCAAGCGGATCGCCGCCGAGGAAACCGGTGATCCCGAGCCACCGGAGATCGCCATCCGCAGTGCGTTGCGGCGGGTCACGAGCCGGTGCATCTACGGAGTCGACGTCAACCCGATGGCCGCGGAACTGGCCCGCGTTGCCCTGGCGATGGAGTCCATGGAGCCCGGCAAGCCCCTTGCCTTCCTCGATCAGAACATCCGGGTGGGCAACTCGCTGCTCGGCACCACCCCGGCTCTGCTCGCCGCGGGCATCCCCGACGCCGCGTTCAAGCCCATCGAAGGCGACGATAAGAAAGTCGCCGCCGCGCTCAGGAAACAGAACGACGCGGAAAAGTCAGGACAGCACGACCTGTTCAGCCCGGCGGGCATCCCGGTCACGAACTCGGTACTGGCCAAGCGAGCCGAGCAGATCGCCCGTGAACTGCCCGACAGCCTCGAAGATCTGCACATCCACCAGCAGCGTCAGGCGCTCGAACTCGCGGCCTCCGCGGAACTGCGGCAGCAGAAGCTAATCGCCGACGCCTGGTGTGCAGCATTCGTGCAACTCAAGACCGACGACACTCGTCGGACCGCGATCACCCAGGCAACGCTAGAAGCTTTCGCCGGCGACGACGGCACGCTGGCTTCCGCGGCCGCCGAGGAGCTCGTCGTCAGCCTGACCCGCCAGTACCGGTTCTTCCACTGGCACATCGAATTCCCGCACATCTTCCGCACCGGCACCGACGTGGCAGGCATCGACCCCGCGACCGGCTGGGCAGGCGGCTTCACCTGCGTCATCGGCAACCCGCCCTGGGAGCGCGTCAAGCTTCAGGAGCAGGAATTCTTCGCCTCCCGAGACCTCGAGATCGCCAACGCGCCGAATGCTGCCACGCGCAAGAAGATGATCGGCAGCCTGAAGGACAGTGACCGAACTGCTGATCAGCGGTTGTACGACGAGTTCGAGGCCGAGCTGCGCAAGTCGGCAGGATGGAGCCACCTGCTGCGCGAGTCGGGCCGCTTCCCGCTGACCGGGCGCGGTGACGTCAACACCTACGCAGTATTTGCTGAGACGGCTCGGACCATCACAACGCCAGTAGGTCGGCTTGGCATCATTGTGCCCACCGGGATCGCGACCGACCAGACGACCGCGCCGTTCTTTGCGGACATCGTCCGGGACGAAAATCTGGACTCTCTGTTGGACTTCGTCACCAACCCACGCCTCTGGACGGAGGTCGGCCACCGGCGCTACCGATTCTCAATCCTCGTGCTCACCGGCAGACAGCGTCACGCCCAGTACGCGGAGTTCTCGACGCTCGTGAAGCATCCAGTTGACCTGCCCCCACGCGGCCATCGCATCAGGGTCGCAGCATCGGACTTGCTCTTGCTAAACCCGAACACGGGCACTTGCCCGATGTTCCAGACCGAGCGAGACGCCGAAATTACAATCGCCATCTACAAGCACGTTCCGGTGCTCTGGCGCGATGAGCCGGAAGAGAACCCTTGGGGGCTGTCATTCATGGCCATGTATCATATGGCCAACGATTCAGCCCTATTCCGTACCCGCGAGCAACTCGAGCAGGGTGGTTGGACGCTCGCGGGTAACGTTTTTACTAACGCCGGCAGACGATTGCTTCCGCTGTATGAAGCTAAGCTGATGCACCACTTCGACCATCGGCTGGCTTGCTACAGCAAGCGCCCGGCGGGCAGCCTCGACACCGAACTGCCGCGCCTGGATCTCTACGAGAAGAACGACCCAAGCAGGTCTGTAATACCGCGCTACTGGACTCAGGAATACGACCAGGGTTGTGGTCAAAGTCCTCCGTTGTGATGCAGGTCATATGATGTCATTTGGGTAACAGGCCGAGGAGGTCCAGGGCCCGCATCCCGCCGGTGCGGTCCCAGCCAAGCTGGCGCCGGGCGCTGG
>JAJYUU010000267.1 GCA_021792405.1 Actinomycetes bacterium | reverse complement strand
CCGCGCCACCCGGCCCGAGGCGTTCCACGAGCAATGGTCAGCCTGGCGCCGCCGTCACCAGGCCACCGCCCGCAAAGCCCACTATGCCCGGCGAGCTAGAGATCACAGCCCGCCGCTGTAGTACTAGAGTGCGCACCTTCGTTCCTGGGAAGGCTGGCACGACATGGCGAAGACTCAGAACTACGGGGCGGAGACCAGGGCGAAGGCGGTCTGGCTGGTCCGTGAGCATGCCGGTGATTACGAGAGCGAGTTCGCGGCGATGAGGGCGGTGGCGGGCCGTCTGGGGATGAGCGCGGAGACGGTCCGCAAGTGGGTCCGCCAGGCCGAGACCGATGAGGGGAAGGCTCCGGGGGTGACCACGGAGGAGGCCGCCCAGGTCCGGGCGCTTCGCCGCAAGGTGGCCGAGCTGGAGCGGACGATCGAGATCCTCTCGGCGGCGACGGGTTTCTTCGCGCGGGCGCACGACCCGCGACTGGGCTGATCTGCCAGTTCATCGACGCGTTCCGGTACCGGTTCGGGGTCGTGCCGATCTGCCGTGCCCTGTCTGAGCAGGGACTGGCGATCGCCCCGAGGACTTACTGGGCCAGGCGCAAGCGGCCGCCGTCGGCGCGTGCTCTTCATGACGCGATGATCACCAGGCTGCTGGCCTCGGTCTTCGAGCCGGGGAGGAGCGGCCGCCCGGCACCGGAGTCGCTGTACGGGGCGGTGAAGGCGTGGGGGTGGCTGCGCCGGCAGGAGATCAGCGTCGCGCGGTGCACGGTGGAGCGGATCATGCGGGCCAACGGGTGGCGCGGCAACGTCCGCCGGGCCCGGAAGGTCCGCACCACGGTCTCCAGCCCGGTCGCGGAACGGTTCCCGGACCTGGTCAGACGCCAGTTCCGGGCGGACGCGCCGGGGCGGCTGCTGGTAGCGGACTTCACGTATTCGGCTCAGCCGCTGGTTATGCGCAGCCTGCCAGCAAGAGACGCCGCGGGCCGGTTCGTCTGTGCTGGCAGGAGCTGGGGCGTCAGCAGCCTGGCACCGCTGCTGGTTGCCTGGTACTGCACATAGTCAGAGTCCTTCGAGGAAGGCGAGCAGGTCGTCCTGACTTCGGCCACGATTTGGGGTTGATCTTGAGTGCAGGTCGCTGACCTGCTGGTTCGCCGTTTGTGATAGCTGGAGTTGCGCACTAAGGCTGGCCCGTGGAGGGTGGGCTGGTGCCGTATGTGCGGACGGTGAAGACGGCCTCGGGTGCCACGGCGGTGCAGATCGTGCATTCGTCGCGCCGCGGGTCGCGGGATATCGAGCACATCGGGTCCGCGCATGATGATGCTGAGCTGGAGCTGCTGAAGGCGGCAGCACGGCAGCGGCTGGCGGCCGGGCAGGGAGAGCTTGACCTGGGCCTGGAGGTCACCGGGCCGGGCAGGCGCGGCGCGGGCGGCGGGCCGCTGCCGATCACCGCCTCGCGGATGGGCGTGCTGCTGGATGCCCTGGACCGCGCCTGCCGGGTGCTGGGGTTCGCTGAGGCGGCCGGCGGCGATGAGGGTTCGCCCAGCTGGTGGCGGCGCGGATCATCGAGCCGGTCAGCAAGCTGGACAGCCTGCGGGTGCTGGAGGAAGCGGGCGCCGCGGCGGCGTCCTACCGGACCGTCACGCGCCGGCTGCGCGTATATGCCGGGGATTCCTGGCGGCAGAAACTGTCGGCTGCGTGCGCGGCGCACGCCCGGCTGGGCCGGGCGAGCCTGGTCCTTTACGACGTGTCGACCCGTCTGCCACCGCAAGCGCGAGTCCATCGAAGCCCACCTGTCGGTCGTGTTCGCCGCCCTGGCCGTCAGCCGGTGGATCGAGAACGCCACCGGCTGGTCCATCCGCAGGTTCGTGCGCACCGCCCGCCGCTACCGCACCATTCAGATCCAGGCAGGGCCGCACGTCCTCACCGCCGCCGACCCGCTGCCCGATGACCTGCGCCAGGTTCTCGCGGCAATCACCAGCGACAGCCGTGACAACGACAGCAAAAAGTAACGCGCCACTATCCGTCAGGCGCGCCGGCGAGCCCGCTCCCGTTCCCGCCGCCGCCGCTCAGCACCTGTCGTCCCCGACGCGACCCCGCCCCGGCTGCGGTAAGCACGCTGCCGGCACGCATCGCTGCAGTACACCCGAAGCCGTCCGGCATCAGACCACGCCCTGGGCAGCGGGTCTCCGCACTCCTCGCACTCCTTCACGCCGCATATCGTAACGCGCCACAACCGCACTCATACGGCCCGGGCTGACTTGCGCACTAAAGTGGCCGAAGTCAGGCTTCACGTATTCGGCTCAGCCGCTGGTTATGCGCAGCCTGCCAGCAAGAGACGCCGCGGGCCGGTTCGTCTGTGCTGGCAGGAGCTGGGGCGTCAGCAGCCTGGCACCGCTGCTGGTTGCCTGGTACTGCACATAGTCAGAGTCCTTCGAGGAAGGCGAGCAGGTCGTCGTCGGGCTTGAACGGCACTACGGCCGGTGCCGGCTCGGGTAGCTGGCTGAGCGTGGCCAGCTTGACCGCGAGGTCGGCTTCGAGGTACTGATGCGTGGTGGCCGGCGACTCGTGGACAGGGTGGGCTGCGCGGCGAGGTCCGGGTTCACCGTGTGTGAACACCGGCCTTTTCCGCGCAGCCTCCCTCCGAACCCAGCGGGCGCCTTTTAGCGCACTGGGCTCTCCAGCGATTACGCCGCGTGCGTGACTGGGGTTGCGTGGATGGCCTGATGGCAGGGCTGGCAGACCACGAGGGTCTTGCGCCGCATCCTGGTCATGAGGGCCGCCCACGCGGGCTGGCCGGGTCCTGGCTTGCCGAGCCGGGCGAGGTTGGTGACCTGGTGGACAACAGCCACCGTGCCACGTTGCCCGCACAGCTCGCACCTGCTCGCCCGGAGCCGGTAGATCAGCTCCTTGCGGGGCATGGGCGCCAGGACCGGGGCGGGGTCGGTGATGACCACCGCCTTGTTCCGCCGTAGCGGTATCCCGCCGAACCGGGCTACCAGGTCCTTCTTGCCGACGCGCGCGACCCTGGCCTCAAAGCAGGTGCGCAGCCCGTGCGGTGTCTCGATCTTGGCCTTGTAACGTGCCGCCATCTTGGTCACCGAGGACTGGTGCTTGGCTGCCAGGGTCTTGAGCATCGACGTCTCGGCGTTCCAGCGCAGCGCGTGCAGCCGCCAGACGTCGCCGGCCAGAAGGTAGTAGTTGATTACGCCCCGGTATTCCGCGCCGTAGACCCGGACGATGTCGTAATCGCTCAGGTTCACCAGTGCGGGCCGCAGCCAGGGCTGGCCCCGCCTGCGGTAGGGGGCGCATTTGGCCTTGACCACGTCCAGCGGTACCCGCAGCGCGATTGTCCCGTTGAGCATGCGCCGCCCGTTACGAGCGAGCCGCCCTGCGGTGATCTTGCTGTCGTCGTGCCGGACGGTGATCTCGTAGCCGAGGAACCGCGCCGCGTCGTTGCGGGCATGGGTGATCAGGGTCTTGGCCTGCGACAGCTCAAGCGCGAGCTCGTCGCGCAAGAATGCCGCCAGCTGTGCCCTGATCTGCTCGGCTTCGGCCTTCGGTCCGGTGAACCCCAGCAGTTCGTCGTCGGCGTAGCGGCAGTAACGCAGCCGCCGGTATCCGGGGTCCATCGGGTCACCGCAGGGGACCGCGCGCATCTGCCGGAGCAACTGCCGGGCCGTGGCCCGGTCGCCGCGTCTGCGGGCGCGCTGCCGCTGGTCGTTCAGCTTCCGGTACTGCGGGTTAACCCTCCGGAGGCGCCCTTTGGTGTACTGCGGGATGAGAGTATTCTCGACGAACTTATCCAGCTTATCGAGGTAAATGTTCGACAGGATTGGCGACAGCACCCCGCCTAATGCGCAGTGCCGGGTTATGCGCAGCGCCGGCCTGTTGCGGCTGGTGAGAGCCGTGTGGGCTGGCGAACGCTGAGCATAACGCCGACGATCCGTTCATGAGGCCCGGCAGGGGCCGGGCC
>JAJYUU010000113.1 GCA_021792405.1 Actinomycetes bacterium | reverse complement strand
GGTCGGGGGCGGCCGGCTCGGGCGGGGCGGGGGGCTGCTGGACCGCGGGGGGCTGCTGGACCGCGGGGGGCTGCTGGACCGCGGGGGGCTGCTGGACCGCGGGGGGCTGCTGGACCGCGGGCGGCGCGGCAGGCTGGGCCTGCGGTGCGACCTGCACGGGCGGAGCGTACTCGGGGGCCGCGGGCGGTACCTGCGGCTGCTCGGCCTGACCCTGCGGTGCGGCGGGGAGCTGGCCGGCCGCTGGCTGAGCAGGCGCGGCGGCTGGGGCAGTCACCTGAGCGGCGGCGCCATCCTCCTCGATGATGGCGAGCTCCGCGCCGACCGCCACAGTCTCGTCCTCGGCGACCGTGATGCCGCGCAGTACGCCGGAAACCGGCGACGGGATCTCGGTGTCGACCTTGTCGGTCGAGACTTCCAGCAGCGGCTCATCGGCCTGGACGTGCTCGCCCTCCCGCTTCAGCCAGCGGGTGACTGTGCCCTCGGTGACGCTCTCACCGAGTTGTGGCATCGATACGGAGACCGACATGGCTCGCAGTAACTCCTTCTTCGTGTGTTTCGACTGTAGCGCGCGCAGTTCAGCGGTTACCCGTGGTTGTGCAGCGGCTTGCCGGCCAGGGCCAGGAACGCCTCGCCGATCGCCTCGGACTGAGTCGGGTGGGGGTGGATCAGCTGGGCAACATCGGCGGGTACCGCCTCCCAGTTGACGATCAGCTGGCTCTCGGCTATCAGGTCTCCGACCCGTGCTCCGACTAGGTGGATGCCGAGCGTCGGCCCGCCTCCAGCGGTCACGATGACCTTGGCCGCACCCGAGGTCTGCAGGATCTGGCTCCTGCCGTTGCCGGCCAGGTCATAGGTGAACTCGGTGAACTCGATGCCGCGCGCTGCGGCGGTCGCGGAGGTGATGCCGACCGACGCGACCTCGGGATTGCAGTAGGTGACCCGCGGGACGCCGTCATAGTCGACGGGGATCACTGGCAGGCCGGCCAGCCGTTCGGCAACCATGATCCCCTCGGCGAAGCCGACGTGCGCCAGTTGCAGACCTGGCCGCAGGTCGCCTACCGCGGAGATGGTCGGGATGTTGGTCTGGCAGTACTGGTCGATCAGCACGAAGCCGCGATCCATCGCCACGCCAACCTCGTCATAGCCCAGGCCGGCCGAGACCGGGCCGCGGCCGACCGCGACGAGCATCAGCTCGGCGTCAATGGTCGCGCCGCCCTCCAGCGTGACGGTGACGCCGGCGCCAGTGTCTTTCACGCTCTCGAACCTGGTGCCGAGCCTGAAGCCAATGCCGCGGCGGCGGAATGCCCGTTCCAGCAGTTTCGAGCTCGACTCTTCCTCGGTCGGCAGCAAGTGCGGCAGCATCTCGACGATCGTGACTTCGGCGCCGAACGAGCGCCAGACGCTGGCGAACTCGACGCCGATCACACCGCCGCCGAGAATGACCACCGAGGACGGGACGTGGTCGAGCGCCAGCGCGTCCTCGCTGCTGATGACGCGGCGGCCGTCGATCTCCAGGCCGGGCAGGCTCCGCGTCTGCGACCCGGTGGCCAGCACGACGTGCGCGCCTTCGACGATCCGGTCGCCGACCTGCACCGCGGTGGGCGAGACCAGCCTGCCGGTGCCCTCGATGACGTCGATCTTGCGGCTGGCGACCAGGCCGGTCAGGCCCTTCCACAGCCGGCTCACGACCTTGTCCTTGTAGCCGTTCACGCCGTTCATGTCGATGCCGTCGAAGCTGCTGCGCACGCCCAGCGCCGGCCCCTCGCTGGCCAGGTCGGCGACCTCTGCCGCATGCAGCAGCGCCTTGGTGGGGATGCAGCCCCGGTGCAGGCAGGTACCGCCGACCTTGTCTTGCTCGATGAGCGCGACCCGCTTGCCCAGTTCGGCCGCTCGCAGCGCGCAGGCATAGCCGCCGCTGCCGCCGCCAAGAATGACGATGTCGTAGGCCGCCTGGCTGGCGCTACTGTCGCTCACGTTCTGTACTCCTTAGCGAAGAGTTCGGGGGCAAGCGCCGTTGCTCGCCCGTGTCGTCAGCCCGTCCCTCACAGGCGGCCATCGGCGACGTCCGCCGCGACCTGGACGAGCATCCGCACCGCGGCGCCGGTCCCGCCCTTGGGGGTGTAGCCGTAGGCCTCGCCTTCGTTGAAGGCGGGCCCGGCGATGTCCACATGTGCCCAGCGCACGCCGTCGGGCACAAATTCCTTCAGGAACAGCCCGGCCACCAGCATTCCGCCGTACCGCTCGCCGGCCACGTTCGCGACGTCCGCGACTGCCGAGTCCAGGCCCTTGCGCAAGTCCGGCGGCAGCGGCATCGGCCAGGCCTGCTCGCCTGCCCGCCGGGCCGTATCGGCCACGGTGGCCGCCAGTTCATCATCGCTGCCCATCACGCCGGCCATGCGCGGGCCGAGCGCGATGAGCTGGGCGCCGGTCAGCGTCGCCACGTCGATGATCAGGTCCGGTGCGTCCTGCGCCGACCTGGCCAGTGCGTCTGCAAGCACCAGCCGCCCCTCGGCGTCGGTGTTCAGGACCTCGACGGTCTTCCCGCCGAAGATGGTGATGACGTCGGATGGCCGCTGAGCCCGGCCACCGGGCATGTTCTCCGCCATCGGCAGGTAGCCGATGACGTTGACCGCGGGTTTCAGTGCCGCGATCGCCTGGAGCGCGCCGAGCACGGCCGCGGCGCCGTTCATGTCGGACTTCATCGCCTCCATCGCCTTGGACGGCTTCAGCGACAGGCCGCCAGAGTCGAACGTGATGCCCTTTCCGGCGAACACGACGGTCTTGCTCGCGTCCGGGTGCTGGTAAGCAAGCCGCACCAGCCGGGGCGGGTGCACCGAGCCCTGGCCCACTCCGGTCAGGCCGCCGTAGCCGTCAGCGGCTAGCGCCTGGTCGTCGAGGATTTCTACGGTCAGCCCGGCACCATCGGCGATCCGGGCCGCCTGCGCTGCGAAGGTTTCCGGGTACAGGTGTGAAGGACTGGTGTTGACCAGATCGCGGACCATGGTCATGGCATCGGCGAGCGCCTGCGCACGCCGGCCTGCTTCATCGGCGCCTGCGGCGCCGCTCAGCACGGTCAGCAGGGGCTCGGCTGCGGCAGTCGCACCATCCGAGCCGGCGCCGCGATGCCGGGTGAACCGGTAGCCGCCGAGCAAGGCGCCTAGCGCCACGGCTTCGGTCTCTGCGGCGTCGCTGGCCGGCAAGGCCAGGGCGATCGACTGAGTCCTGTTCCCGGTCAGCCCGGTCTTGCTTCCGGTCAGCACTCGGACGGCCGAGCCCGCGGCGCGCCGCAGCGACTCGAGCCTTCCGCGATCGCCGCCCTCGCCCGCCGGGCCAAGGCCGACCGCGACGATCACCGGCGCGGCTGTGCTTCCGGCTGATGCGATCTTGGTCAGTTCGTCTTGCTCTCCGGTGGCGCCGAGGGCGGACAGGGTGCCGGTGAGCGTATTGCCGAGCGCGGCGTCGACATCCTCCGATCCGGCTGCCGGGACTGGGCCATCCTGGCCTTGCGTCACTCCGATAATGAGTGCGTCGGCTGCGGTGGAACGCGGCAGGTCCTGGGCGATTCTCAGCGGGTTCGTCGTCACGATCTGAGCCTAGTGCCTGCCGGCTCGCCGTCAGGTGCGCGGGCAGCCGTCGCGGGAATCATTCCCGCTAACAGTCGTCAGCTCGGCAACGTGACAGCTGTTATGCTGGCTAGGTCACCCGGCTTGAGGCGAACAGGAGGCCGCTGGTGGGAGCGAGTGCCGCTGCGTTGTTTATCGCGGTATTCCTGGCTTGCGTGGTGGAGGCAGTCGAAGCCACCACGATCGTGCTGGCCGCCGGGACGGCCCGCGACTGGCGCTCGGCCGGCATCGGCACGGCGACGGCACTGGCGGTACTTGCCGTTGTCGTGGCCGCACTCGGGCCGGCCGTGTCAGCCATCCCGCTGCGCGGGTTGCGCGTCGTCGTCGGCGCGCTATTGCTGGTGTTCGGGCTGCAATGGCTGCGCAAGGCGATCCTGCGGGCCAGCGGGCACAAGGCCCTGCACGACGAGGAAAAGCTGTTCGCCGAGCACATGAGCGAGGCCGCGGCACAGCAGCGCCGGCGTGTCATGCTGGCGCCCGATGCCTACGGCTTCACGCTGGCATTCAAGGGCGTGCTGCTGGAGGGCCTCGAGGTCGTCTTCATCGTGCTGACGTTCGGCGCCAACGACAAGAACGTCGGGCTGGCGACGATCGCGGCCGGCTGTGCGGTGGCCGTCGTCGCCGTCGCGGGATTCGCCGTCCGGGCGCCGCTGGCGCGAGTACCGGAGAACACCATGAAGTTCGCCGTCGGGATCATGCTGACCAGCTTCGGCGTGTTCTGGGGCGGCGAGGGCGCCGGGGCGAACTGGCCTGGCTCCGATGCCGCGCTGCTGGTGATCATTCCCGCGATCGCGCTGCTCGGGATCGGGCTGACCGCATTGCTGCGGCGGACCGGCGAGGTACCTGGCGGCGTCGCGGACCTGCCCGCGCCTGCTGGCCACGGCGCGTACTGAGTTCTGAAGGGGGCATGGGCAGATGTCCAAGCTGAGAGCATTTGGCGCGTTCTGGTATGACTTCGTGATCGGCGACGACTGGCTGGTCGCCGCCGGCATCGTGGTCGGCCTCGCCGGGACCTACGGCCTGGGCAAGGCGGGCGTGCCGGCCTGGTGGCTGCTGCCGCTGGTGCTGGTGATCCTGCTGCCGCTGAGCTTGCGGCGGGCTGTCAGTGTCCCTCTCCTTCCTCGGCGTACACCCGGGCAGCAAATGCCTCCAGCTTCTCCTCGCACTCCGCCAGCGAACTGAGCGCCTGCGCGAGGCCGGCGGCCCCGAAGGCATCCCGCTCCCGGACTCGTGCGAGCCAGGTGCGCAGCTTGACCAGATCGACTTCGTTCTCTTCAAGCTCGGCGTAGCTGAAGTGGTTCTCCGCGTACTCCTTGTTGAGTCCGGCGATGAAGTCGCGGCACTTGTCGACGATCTCTTCGTACTCGTCGTCGCGTGCGGCCTGGAACGCGGCACGGACATCGGCCTCCCCTGCGAGTACTTCGCAGGACAGCAGGACCGCGGTGCCCGACATGTCCAGGATCTCGCTGCGCAGCTTGCGCAGCGCCCGTTCGGCCCCGACGCCGGCCGGCAATGCCGCCGCTGAGTTCTGCAGGTAGATAGCGCCCAGGCTCTTGATCCTGCGCCAGACGGCGGCCCGTAGCCTGCTCGGCTCCGACGGCACCCGGTAGATCAGCAGCAGCCAGCGGCCTGGCGGCAGGCCGTCGGCCGGCTTCAGCTCGGCTTGAGCTGGCACCGAATGTTGATCTAGCAGAGTATGCCGGGGCGCGGACGGGCCCCGGCCGGTCGGGCGACTCGCGGGCACGGCGCCATTCTGCCAGTCTCGCGTGCGTCCCTCGCCTCATGACCCAGCCCCGGATCCTCCGGTAGCGGCTCGGTGTCGTCGGCCGGGGGGCGGAGGATGACATTGAGCCCGGCGGATGGCTCCGGGCGCTGCGGCGGCGGGCTCAGCAGCGCAGGCGGCCGGCTGTCATTGCCGCGAGTCCAGGCGAAGGCGAGCGCGCCGCCGACCACCCCAAGCGCCATGCCGACCAGGAAGCCGCCCAGGTTGGAGGTTATCCACGAGCCAAGGGCCAGCAGCACCGCGAGAACTGAGTAGAAGGTCCGCTGCAGCGGATAGAACCACAGCATCAGGCCGCAGAGCAGCATTATCGCCGGGACCAGGTAACCCGCCAGCCCCTGCATCCCGACGTGGATGACCACCGGCAGTGGTGCTCGCTCGGTCAGCAGGATCTCCGCGCCGCCGAGCAGAACGAGCAGCCCGCCCCAGAATGGCCTGCTGTGGCGCCACCTGTACCAGGCACCGAAAGCGTCCTGATCGACCCCGTTCGCCGGCTCGCCGCCCGCCGGGCGCAGGTCGGCCGGGCTGCCGTGAGCATCGCCTGGTGATTGCGGCACGGCTAGCACGAACCGCCGAAGTGGAGGCCGAATCCGGGCAGTGAGAAGGTCCCGGCCGTGGTGGCATAAGCGTGCTCGCGCAGATTATTGATGCTGACCGTGTTTGCTTGCATCGCGAAGCTACCCGCCGCTCCGGTGACTCCGGGAACCTGCGTCAGGGTGCTGGCGTCCTGGCCGATGTTGATGTGACTGAACGCGGCATTGCCAGCCAGCCGGTTGGCATCTACCTGGAGATCCGAGCCGGTGGCCGGCGTGCCGCCGTCACCCGCGGTGATGACCATGTTCACTCCCGCAACCGTCACGCTCAGGCACAGGTGACTGATGGTCGCGGAACGAATCGCGTCATCTTCCAGCACGATCTGATTGTTATTGCCGGGCAGATCGCTAATGACCGACCTGTCCAGGACCGTCAATTGCTCGAATCCCCGGCCCTTGAGGGAGGCGGCAGTGACCGTGAACGGCGTTCCGGAAATACTGAACGAGACCGCCAGCACGCTCTGGGCCGTCAGCACGATGAGCACCCCGGCCACCACCATCGCCGGGAGCATGATCGCGACGAACCGCCGCCACCGGACGCGCCCCAGTCCGGCGTGCGCTATCTCCCCCGATGAGGACATACCGCACCTCCCACCAGTCTGCGGCGCATCATGCGTTGCATTCCCCGTAACGTGGCCCGGGCGCGGTAAAAGACGCCCGTGTTATGTTGCCTTCCCGCTGCGAGCGCCGCGACACGTGCTGGTGCCGGTGCCGGATTGCTCGGCTGGGAACATCATTGAACCAAGTTAGGCCAGACAGCATTGTCTTGGCTATCGAACGCACTGGCCTTTTGCGGCAACGCCGGGCAGGCGCCCAGTAAACGGCTGCCAGCGTTAAGCCAGCCGCGCTCTGCCCGCTTATCTGCCGGGTCACCTGGCTACCGCGGAGCAGGACGTCTGCTACCAGCCGGGGGTTGTCGGTCATCGGCACGTGCCCGCAGCCGGGCAGCGGGACCAGATGGGCGCGGGGGATACGGTCTTTGGCGACCAGAGCCTGCCGGGGCGAGAGCAGGCGGTCATTCGTGCCCCACGCGATCGTCACCGGAATCCCGGCCGGGACCGTGCCGGTGAACGGCGTGGCCGCCGCCAGGATCACGTTCGTGGTCTGCGTGGCCGCCAGGAAGGCTCTCAGGTCACCCAGGGCTTGCTCCGGCGTGACGTTCGAGGGCTTGCTGACGATCTCCGCGTAGATCAGCGCCCGGCCCGGCGTGGTGCGGGCTAGGGCAGGGCCGAACTGCCGGGCAAGCTGCCCGGCGGCCTGCATCGCCTTGGACACGACGCGCGCATACGTCAGCTCGCGTGCGTTCTTCCAGAACCCGGCCGGCGACAGTGCGGTGACGCTGGCAGCCCGGCCGGCGACCGCGGCTTCGAGCGCCAGGCGGCCGCCGAGCGAGCTGCCGGCGAAGTGCGCGCGCTCCAGCCCTATCTCGTCCAGGAGGCCGATGGTTTCGGCAACCAGGGCATGGGCCACCGACCGTCCGGCGGTTTCCAGGGGCGGGGACTCGCCATGGCCGGGCAAGTCGGCGACGATCAGTTCCCGGTACGGTGCCAGGCGATCCAACACAGCGTCCCAGGCCTGCCGCCGATGCCCGATACCGTGCAAGAGAACCAGCGGTGGTCCGGCGCCTAGCCGTTCATAGGCCAGCCCCATGCAAAACATATGCCCCGCCAGCCGCTCGCGCTCACCTCACCGGGCCAGTCTGGCCGGCCCGCACGAGGCCGTGCTCGTAGGCGTAGACCACCGCCTGTACCCGGTCGCGCAGGCCCAGCTTCGCCAGTACCCGGCCGACATGCGTCTTGACGGTCGCTTCCGAGACGTACAGGCGCTTCGCGATCTCGGCGTTCGAAAGGCCCTGCGCGACGAGCGTGAGCACCTCGCGTTCACGGTCGGTGAGATCGGCAAGCTCGCTCGGCGCGGCGTCCTCACCGCCCGGCAGCAATGCCGCGAACTGGTCGATAAGCCTGCGCGTCGTCGACGGCGCGACGACCGAGTCGCCGGAGTGGACGGCCCGGATCGCGAACAGCAGTTCTTCCGGCGGGACGTCCTTGAGCAGGAATCCGCTAGCGCCGGCCTTCAGCGCGGCGAACGCGTACTCATCCAGGTCGAACGTGGTGAGCATCAGTACGCGTGGCAGGTCGCGAGCCTGCCTGAGCTGCCGCGTCGCCTCGACTCCGTCCATCCGCGGCATCCGCGCGTCCATGATCACCACGTCCGAATGCACCCGCAGGGCCAGGTCGATTGCCGCCCCGCCGTCCGCGGCCTCACCGACCACCTGCATATCCGGCTGGGCATCCAGCACCATCCGGAACCCGGCCCGGACGAGTTCCTGGTCGTCCACCAGGATGATCCTGATCAGCGCGCTGTCCGAGGCGCCGCCCGGCTCGGCGCCGGTCATCGAGCCGCGCCGGACAGGCCGGCGGACGAGCCGGACCAGCCCAGGCTGAGCCCGTTCCCGGCACGATCTGGCTGGTGGTCGTCCCGCCCCTCGGCCGGGCACGGCAGCCGGGCCGTGACGCCGAACCCGCCGCCCGGCAGCGGTCCGGCCAGCACCGTGCCGCCGTACATGGCGATCCGCTCGCGCATCCCGGCCAGGCCGTGCCCGGCTGGCTCACTAGCCGGGCTTGCCATGCCGTCGTCGGTCACCTCGACGGTCAGCCCGTCCTGTTCGTAACGCAGCGTGACGGCGGCGGTGGCGGCCAGGCCAGCGTGCTTGCGGGTATTGGTGAGTGATTCCTGTACCACCCGGTAGGCAGCCAGCTCGGCGCCTTCGGGCAGCTCTCGCGGGGTGCCAGTGAGGGTGTAGCTGACCTCGAGCCCGGCGGCCCTGGCCTGGTCGAGCAGTTCCCTTAGCGCGCCGAGGCCGGGCACGGGCGTCAGGCCTGGCTGCTCGTCCGCCGACCGCAGCACGCCGAGCAGCCTGCGCATCTCGGTGAGCGCCTGGCGTCCGGTCAGGGAGATCGCCGTCAGGGCGGCCTCCGCCCGGCCCGGCTCGGTCCGCAGTGCGTACCTGGCGCCATCGGCCTGCACCACCATGACGCTCACGTGGTGGGCAACGATGTCGTGAAGCTCACGGGCAATCCTGGCGCGCTCGGCCGCGGCCGCGATCTTGGCCTGGGCATGCTTCTCCGCCTCCAGCCGGGCTGCCTTGTCCTCGAGCCCGGCGTAATAGCCGCGCCGGTAGCGCATCGAGTCGCCCAGCACCCAGGCAAGCAGGGCACAGCCGCTGAAGAGCGCGGTCGCGTAGGCCAGTCGCCCCAGATGGTCGGCACCGCCGGGTGGCATCCAGACGATCACTGCGGCCGCCGCGCCGGCCAGGCAGGTCGCGAGCGCCGGGACGGAGGCTCGCCGCGGCCGGTATGCGGCGACAGAGTACAGCAGCACCAGCACCCCGAGATCGGTCGGCAGCGGAGTGGCACCCAGCAGCGCCCCTCCGCTGAGCTGCACCGCTCCGCCGAGCGCGCCGATGCAGAACGCTGTCACGGTGATTCTGCGCCGCAACGCGACTGCGATGACGAGCAGAGCGCAGGCAGGCAGCTGAGTCCAGGGACCACGCACTAGCCCCTGGATGCTGAGCAAGCCCAGCGCGGCAGCCAGCACGCCGTCGACGAGCAGCCGGTGGCGGCGCAGCCAGGCGTAGAGGGCAGACACGAGGTCCAGGGTATGCCGCCCGCGGCGGCGTGCCGTCAGCCTGCGGGCGGGTTGTGGTCAGCCTCGGGATGGAGATCCTTGCCGGGCGGGCCGTTCAGCCGGGCCGTCAGCCGGGCAGCAGCGGGGCGGCGTCGAGCGGTTCCTCGTGGCTGCCTCCGGCCCCGTCCGGCCGGACCAGGTAGCCGGTCGCGCCCGGCCGGTCGGCTACGATGCCGGCGAACTCGGTGCCGGCGAAGTGCGCGGCGGCACCGTCGTCGCAGGCGATGCCGGGCGGCAGCGTCCCGTCGGCCACCAGGGCCTGGTAAGCGGGCCGGCGGGCCGGCTCGGAACTGTAGTGCGGGCAGTAGCTGCCCGGCAGCAGGCGAAGGCCAGCGGTGAACGGGCGCAGCGCCGGACCGAACGAGTCGGTAGTCCCGCCGTGAAACCAGCAGATAGCGCCCGCGCTGACCCCGGCCAGCACGACCCCGGCCTGCCAGGCCTGTCGCATGACCTCCGCCAGGCCGTGCACCTGCCACACCGCGACCATGTTGGCAACGCTGCCGCCGCCCACGAAGATCACGTCCTGGGACCGCAGCAGGTCCGCCGGGTCTGCGACGTTCGGCATCGGGAACAGCTGCAGGTGGGATGGCCTGGCGCCGTGCTGCGCGAGCATTGCGTAGATCCGCAGGTATCCGCCGGGATCGTCACCGGCCGCGGTGTTCAGCGTGCAGACCCTGGGCTGCGGCGCGCCGGACAGCTCGAGGGCGTAGCCGATCAAGGCGGGCAACCTCGCGTCCTGCTCCCGCGACGCGGCAAACCCGCCGATCGCCAGCACGTGCTGTCGCCCGTCAGCCGCCATGGCGGCAGGCTATCGTCCGTGCAGTGGTCGCGTTGGCCACCGGGCCGGCTCTGCCGCGGCCCGCCAGCCGGATCGCGGGAGGCAGTGCGATGGGCGAGTGCGCCTTCTGCGATGTGATAGCCGGGGCCGTGCCCGCCCAGACGGTGCTCGCCGACGATGTCGCGGTGGCATTCCTTGACCGCCGCCCGGTGTTCAAAGGGCATGTGCTCGTTGTGCCACGCGAGCACGTGCCGACCCTGGCGGACCTGCCGGCGGCGGTGATCGGGCCGTTCTTCCTGCGAGTCCAGCGGGTCAGCGCGGTGATGCCGGCCGCGCTCGGCTGCCAGGGCACGTTCGTCGCCGCGAACAACGTGGTCAGCCAGAGCGTGCCGCACCTGCATGTTCACGTCGTGCCACGGACGAAGGGTGACGGGCTGCGCGGCTTCTTCTGGCCACGCGGCCGTTATGACAGTGCGGCGGAAGCCGGTGAGTACGCGAGCCGGCTGCGAGCGGCGCTGGGCTGAAGGCAACGGCGATGGGGAGGGCGATGGGGGAGGGCGATGACGGAGGAGGCGCGATTGACTGAGCGGCCATATGTTCTACTCAGCTGCGCTATGTCAGTTGATGGGTACATCGACGACACCAGCCCGAATCGGCTCTTGCTTTCCAACGATGCTGACCTTGACCGGGTCGATGGTCAGCGGGCTCTGGCCGATGCGGTCCTGGTTGGTGCGGCTACCATTCGCCGTGACAACCCGAGACTCGTTGTCCGCTCCCCGGCTCGCCGATCCGCTCGGCAGGAACGCGGCTTGCCTGTCAGCCCTGCCAAGGTGACGATCACCGGGTCGGGCGATCTCGACCCGGAAGCCAGCTTCTTCACCGCCGGGGGCGCCGAGGTCTGCAAGCTCGTCTATTGCGCCAGCTCAGCGGTCGCGACCGCCCGGGACAAGCTGCGCATGGCTGCATCGACGTCGGTCATCGACGCGGGCAGTCCGCTCGACCTGGTCACCGTGCTGGCCGACCTGGCAGCCCGGGGCATCCGGCGGCTGGTGGTGGAAGGCGGCCAGAATACCCACACACGGTTCCTCGCCGCAGGCCTAGCAGACGAGTTGCAGCTTGTGGTCGCTCCGTTCTTCGTCGGCGATCCAGGTGCTCCGCGATTTGTGGGCGCCGCAGCCTTCCCGTGGCACGCAGGCCACCGCATGACGCTTGCTGATGCACGCTCGATAGGCGACGTCGTTCTGCTCCGCTATCTGCTCGCTGGGGACCCTGGTGGCTCATGTCACGGGCCTGGGCTGACTCTGGGTTGACCCGGCGTGGCACAGGCGTTCTGGCCCCGACGAGCGCGGCTCACCCTGGCCGCGCGACAGTAATCGGTCAGGACTCCGGCGCCGGGCGGCACTCAGGCCGGCACGCCGGCCCGGGCTGCGGCTGCGGTTCGGTCATCGAAGCCGCGGATGTCGGCGATCCGATCGTCCCGGACAGTCAGGACCTGCCAGCGCCGGGCCGTTCCGCCGGCCTCGTGAGCGGCCGGCGTGCCGGTGACTTCCAGCCCCACCAGAAGTGTCCCGGCGCCGGCGGTCACCTCCGTGACCAGCGCTCGTGCACCGGCGGCTCGCGCGCTGGTCCACCACGCCATGACCTGGTCGCGGTTGTGGCAGTCGGCGTCGTTGGGTCCATCGGGCGCTCCCCAGCGGGCACCGGGGTCGAGCAGATTGCGGATGGCATCCAGATCGCCGGACTCCAGGGCGAATCTGACTCGTTCGGTCAGCGCGGCCGGCTCTTGGGTGGCGCTGGTATCGGCTGCCATGAGGATCTCCCTTGCACTGTGAGGCTGGCCGTTCCAGCGTAGATGGGCTGGACACCCGGCCGGGGACCATCGCCATCCGCGCCGCGGACGCCCGGCTGCACCAGGGCGACTGCGCCGGTCCGTCGGCGTCGGTTTGCTGCGGGTACATGAACTTCTTCGCCACCCAGGCAGCCGCTACGGCATGGGCAGCCTCCCATCCCGAGATCAGCGGCGGCATCCTGGACCAAGCCCGCGCCCTGCAGACCGGCATCGGTATCTTCGGCCAGCTACTTCGCTAATCCGGGCAGCGCCGCCAGGGAAGTCTGCCCCACCTGGTGAAGGAGCGGCCGCAGACGGTGCAGGATGGGGGGATGAGCGAAACGAAGGCGGCTTATGGCGGATTGCAGGCCGCGATCGAGCGAAGCGGCTATTACCCCGGCCTGGTCTACGACGCGGTGTCCTCGGCCGTCGGCAGTGAACCTGTGGTGTCCTTCGTCGTGGTGCACGACGCTCACTTCGATCCGGGCATGGAGGTGCGCCGCCACATGACAGTGATGGCGCTGACGCCGACGCGCCTGGTCTACTCGCACACCGACGAGTACCCGGCGGATGAGGCCAATCCGCAGTCCCGGCCGCAGGCCGAGACCAGCACGGAGGCGGTCCGGCACGCGCGCATCTCGTCCGTCGCGCTGACCAGGGTCATTCCTGATCCCGCGTCCTACGTGCCGGGCGCCACGGCGCCGAGCGAGGTGGTGCTCACCATCGGCTGGAACGTGCTCTCGCACATCGAGATCGAGCCAGCGCACTGCGGCGACGAGAACTGTGACGCCGATCACGGCTACACCGGCACGATGACCGCTGACGACCTGACCGTCCGGGTCAGCGAGGCCGCTGACGGGCCGGAGGCAGTTCAGCAGGTCGTCTCCTTCGCCCGGGCGCTGACCGAGGCGACCAGCCGTCCGTGACCACTGCGGGGGCGGTGAACTCAGGGGAGCAGGCGGACTCGCCGGTGCTGCCCGGATACGGGCGGAGCACGCTGGCTGACTTCAGCGAGTCGCTGCTCGCCTCCCTCGCTGTGCCAGGTGCTGCGAACCCGCTGGGGCTGGCCCCGGCCGGCCGCGCCTGCCTCCTGGTCGTCGACGGGCTCGGCTGGGATCAGCTGCGCGCCCAGCAGGCCGGGGCGCCGTTCCTGTCCCGGCTGGCCGAGACCGGCTGCTGGCTGACGGCCGGGTTCCCGTCGACGACGGTCACCAGCCTCGGCTCGCTCGGCACCGCCAGTCCGCCTGGCCAGCACGGGCTACTCGGTTACCAGGTCCGGGTGCCATCGACTGGGCGGCTGCTGAATGCGTTGCGCTGGGACAAATCGGTAGATCCCCGCCGATGGCAGCCGCACGCGACGATCTTCGAGCGAACGGCGGCCGCCGGAATAGGCGCCTTCCGGATCGCGAGCGGCGCCTTCCGCGAGTCGGGCCTGTCGGTGGCGGCCATGCGGGGAGCCGACTACCGGCCGGCGGAGACGCCCGGCGCACTGGTCGCCCGCACCGCGATGGCGCTGGCGGAGCAGCCGCGAGCGCTGGCAATGGTGTACACCGGCGACCTGGATGCCACCGGGCATGCGCTGGGCTGCACGTCGGCTGCGTGGCAGCATCAGCTCCGGCACGTCGACCTGCTCGCCGAGCAGCTCGCCGCGGCGATTCCGGCCGGCACCGCGCTGTATATCACCGCCGATCACGGCATGGTCGACGTGCCGCAGGACGGCCGGATCGACGCCGATGCGATGCCAGCGCTGCGATCCGGCGTGGCGCTGCTTGGCGGCGAGCCGCGGGCCCGGCACGTGTACGCCAGGCCCGGTGCCGCCGCCGACGTCCTGGCGGCGTGGCGGGACACGCTTGGTGACCGGGCGTGGGTCGCCAGCCGTGCCGAGGCGATCGGGTCGGGCTGGTTCGGGCCGGTGGACGCGCGCGTCACCGACCGTATCGGCGATGTCGTCGTCGCCGCTCGCGGCCCGTCGGCCGTGGTGGCGACGGTGGCCGAGCCGCGGGAGTCGGCGCTCGTCGGGATGCACGGTTCGCTCACCGCGGCTGACCAGCGGGTGCCGCTGCTGGCTCAAGTAGCCTGATGTCAGGTTTATCCACAGGCGCGAGCGGGAATCGCACCGCGCTCGGGCCAGTTATGCACAGATTTGCAGGAGTTATCAACAGGTTCGAGTGATCCACAGGAAGGCCGGGTGATCCGTACCCATGTCTGCCAGCTCCGCCGCGAACGATGGTGAACCGGGTCTGGCTGCCGTCGCCAGCGGCCCGCTGTTCAGCCCGTTGATCAGCCCGGCGGAGCTCGCCGAGGCGCTCGCCGGCCACGAGCCGCCCGCCGTCATCGACGTCCGCTGGCGGCTCGGTGGTCCGCCAGGACTCGACAGCTACCGGGCCGGCCACCTGCCCGGCGCTGCCTATGTCGATCTGGATACGCAGCTCGCGGGGCCGCCGGGCGACGGCGGGCGGCATCCGCTGCCCCCGGCCGCGCACTTCGAGGCCGCGATGCGGACCGCGGGCGTGCGCGGCGATCGGGACGTGGTGGTCTGCGACGAGGCGGACTCGACGATCGCCGCCAGGGCCTGGTGGATGCTGCGGTATTACGGCCACGAGCGTGTGCGGGTGCTGGACGGCGGCTTCCGCGCCTGGGCCGCCGCGGGCCTGCCGGTGAGCACGGACGATGCTGCTCCGGCACCGGGTGACTTCACCGCGAACCCCGGTCAGCTGCCGGTGCTCGACGCAGCCAGCGCGGCGAACCTGGCACGGACCGGCATCCTGCTCGATGCCAGGGCCCCGGCGCGCTACCGCGGGCAAGCCGAACCCATTGACCGCGTCGCTGGGCACATCCCCGGTGCCGTGAGCGCGCCCACCGCGGAGAACGTCGCAGCGGACGGGCGGTTCCGCCGGCCCGCCGACCTGCGGGCGAGGTTCGCCGACCTGGGCGTGGAAGCCGCGGCCGGCCGGGCCGCGGATCCAACTGCCCAGCAGGTAGGCGTCTACTGTGGCTCAGGCGTGACCGCCGCGCACGAACTGCTGGCCCTGAACCTGGCTGGCATTCCGGCGGCGCTCTACGTCGGCTCGTGGTCGGATTGGGTCGCCGACCCGGACCGGCCAGTGGCCACTGGCCCGCAGCCTGGCTGACCCGCCAGCGCTACTCCGAGCGGACGTCGGTGTCGTCGTCGTTGACGACGTGCATTGCCGCTTCCTCGGCACTCGCCGCGCCGCCGTCGATGCCGGCGTCGCGGGCGACCAGGTCGGGCTCGGCTGGTGGATGGGCCCCCTCGTCCCGCGCGACCAGCCGGCCGGCCCTGGGATCGGCGCCGTCGTCGAGCAGCAGGCCGTCGAGGTCCTGGTCGGCAAAGTCCTCGACCTTGGACCGGCGAACCAGCCTGGCCAGCTCCTCGTTGCCAGGTTCGGGGGCTTGCAGTCCGTCGCCGACATCCGGCTCCTCCTTGGCGAGCAGCTGGTCGAGTGACTCGCCTCGCGCCTGCTCAGACTCGGTGGTGCCGTAACGGATGCCGGCGGTCCACCGGCCCGGAGCGGCAACACCCCGGTCCAGCGGATCGTCGCCCGGCTCGCCGTCGAGGGTGTCGGAGGCGTCCAGGACCTCATAGTCGTCAAGATCGGCAGATTCGTGCCTGATCTCGTCGGGCATGCCGCGCCTCCCCCCCGATCGCGCTGTCGTTCCGGTTGCGCTATCGGCCTTCTCCTGTCCAGCTTGCCCGCTGGCCGCCGGCCGACTCGCGCGGGGCCGGCGTTGAGCGCGAACCCGCGACTCGCGGCGCCCGGTGCGCGATGACAACGATCCCGGTCACCATCAGTATCAGCGCGATGACTTCGCCGGCGATCCCGATAGGGCTGTCGTTGAGCTTCTCGGCCAGCCAGACGGTGGCCAGGGCGATCGAGATGATCGGATCGCAAGCGGTGATGATCGCGAGCACCGGGGCGATCAGCGTGCCCTGCTGGAACGCGTCCTGGTTCAGGATGAAGCCAACCGGGCCCACTATCGCCAGGGCGTAGATGGGCCAGTCGGTGAGCAGGGCCGGAAAGCCCCGCCCGATCACCATCTTCACCAGGAAGGCCGCGACGCCGTAATTGATCCCGGTAGCCAGTGCCAGTGCTAGCGGCCGCAGCCTCTCGCTCCGCTTGGCCACCGCGAGGCATCCGGCCACGCCGCCCGCCAGCCCGGCCGCCAGCGGCAGAATGACGTAGAAGCTGACATCCGTGCGACCTCCGGACGGGCGGGCAATAGCCAGGAATCCGCCGATCCCGGCCGCGCAGGCGACGACACCGAGCAGGATCTGCGGATCCCAGCGGCCGCGCAGGTAGGCGTTGATGAGCACCGCGAATATCAGGTCGAACACCAAAATCGGCTGAACCAGCGCAAGCGGGCCGAACCCGAGCGCAACGACCTGGAGAGTAAAGCCCAGCAGCGTGCCGCCGATCGCCGCCACCCACAGCGGCTGCCGCACCAGGTCCAGCAAGATCCGCGGGGACAGCGCCCGCCGGCTCTGGACGCGCTTAGCGCTGCGCTGCTCAGCGACCGATGAGATGCCGAACACCAAGGCCGCGCCGAGCGCCGTCACGATTGCGATCAGCACCACCCTGGCATCCCCGGCGATGGCCCCAGCTACGCCGATCGCCGGCCAGGTCACGCCTGGCGGTGCACAAGAGCCAGGTCAGCGCGCCGGTCACGACTGCCATGCTGGCCGGCTGCCAGCCGGCCCCGGTGACTGCCAGGACGCCGGCCGCCGCTGCTGCGAGCAGCCGCAAGGCGAGCCGGGACGGCCGCCCGTGGCGCATCCGCAGCACGGCGACGTAAGCGCGGCCCGACAACAGGCCCTTCCGGGCGGGAACGGGGTAATCCGCCGCACGGCAGCCGTCACGCTCGCGGATTTCGGCTAGTGCCTCGCCCCGGCCGACCGCAGTCCGCAGTGCTGAATAGGCCGCTGCCGCCAGGGCGAACGTGGCGGGATCCCCGCCGTCGGCCCGGTCCGGGTGGCTGGCCGCCGCGATCCGCCGCCAGGCTGACCGGACATCGTCGTCTGTCAGCTGGCTGCTGGCCGGCAGGCCGAGTGCCTCGAACGGCGTCATCGGCCTGGTCCGATGGCCGGGCCGAACGCCGCATCGAGCAGCCTGGATACGTCTGGCAGCGCCGGGACGGCCAGACCGGCCGGTACCTCCGGTACTGGCTGGTGGCCGCCCTGCTGCCGTCCGCCGGGCTGGCCGGCCGGCCCGGCTCCTCCGGCACCGGCCGCACCAGACTGCAGTGCGGCCGGACCGGCCACGAGCCGCTTGACCTGGATGAAAGTCACTCCGCCATGGTGGATGTAGGCGGCCTGACCGGGCTCAAGGGCGCGGATGCGGTTCGGGTCAGCGACCGGCCGCTCACTCAGCCGTGAGCTGCCGTGCTTGGTCCAGTGCAGCCGCCCGGCCAGCTGGCGGCTGGTGTCGAGGGATGCGCGCTGGCCGGCGAGAGCGGTCACCGGGTCCGGATGCGGGGTAGCCAGCAGCCAGATGCCGCCCTCAGCGGTAGCGGCGAGCCGGTAGCGGTCGTCCTGCCGGGCAGCCAGGCCGTGCCAGGACTGCGCGGACACTTGCACCGACAGCCCGAGCGAGCGGGCGCGCTCGTACAACTGCCAGATGGGCAGCCTTCGCGCCACCGCGCTGAACTCGTCGACCGCGAGCAGGACCTGGCGCGGCGGCCGGCCAGCCGGGCTCACGTCAGCCGGCCGCGTCACGAAGCTGGCCAGCAGGTCGACCAGGGCACGGGACTGGGCTTCGGCGACGGCGACCTCGGCAGTGCCCTCGAGGATGCAGTACCAGACGTCTGCGTCAGCGAAACTGCCAGGGCCGTCAAGCCCCGGCCCGAGACGGCGGAACAGCGTGCGGAACCGCAAGCCGATATCCGGTACCTGGCCCGCGGCGGACCTGACCATGGCTAGCTGGCCCTCGTATCCTCCGCCGGCGTAGGCCAGGCTGAGCCAGCCAGCGTCCAGCCTCGACAGGAAGTCCGCGGTGCTGGCCGGCGGGCCGCCGGGTGCCTCGACGGCCAGCGTGACGACGGCCTCCATCACGTCGGTGTAGTAGGCGGCCCCGCCAGTGCCGTGCTCGATCAGGTCGACCAGCGTGCTGATCAGTTGCCTCGGTGGCAGCGCCCACAGCGACAGGCAGGCCTCATCCGGCCAGACGGCCACGTTCCGGGCTCCGGCTTCCCGCAGGACGCGGCGCGCCCGGTCGGCGATGCGCCGGGCGTCGCCGCCGCCCTTGCAGTCCAGTACCACGATCAGCGGCGGCCCGGCCAGCCCGGCGGCGTGCCGCTGCCAGCCGGCGGCCAGGGAACCAGCCCACAGCCGCAGCAGCAGCGTGCTCTTGCCGCTTCCGGTGCTGCCGATCACGATCTGATGCGAGCGGAGCCGGCTCGCCGGCAGCTGGGCTAACCGGCGGCCCGGATGCCCGATGGCGCGGATGACGGCGCCCGCGGCGAAGTCGCCGCGAGGGGTCAGCAGCGGGACGGAGCCGGGGGCGGCAATCAGGGCCCGAGCGGCCCGGACCTGGTGCCGCCACTGTCGGTCATCGAAGCTGACCGCGGCAGCCGGGGACCGGCCCCCTGCCTGCGCGGCCATCGATGCTCGCCGGGCAGACCAGGCCAGGCCACCGGCCAGCAGCCCGGCAGGCACCGCTGGCGGCGCGATCATCACCCCGGCCGCCAGGTAGTGACCGTGCCTCAGGGCGAGCCAGGCGAGCAGCGGCGAGTCCGGGCCGAGCGAGTGCCGGCCGATCGCGCTGGCGGCCAGCCAGACGACGACCATCGGCAGGCACCAGGCCGCGGCCCGGTACAGCCGGCCCGGCTGCCAGCCGCCGAGCCAGGCAGCCGCGAGGCCGGCCGCCGCGACGAGAGTGACCGGCAGTAGCGCGGCCGCGAGCAGCGCGACGGCGATCGCGGCGGCGATCGCGGCGAGCGCGCGCGCGGCGGGCCGTGCGGTCATGCCGGGGTCCTGGCGGGCAGGTAACCGGCGGCCGGGAGATCGTAGACCTCGATCCGCGCGCCGAGGCTGCTGCCGAGGGCCTG
>JAJYUU010000112.1 GCA_021792405.1 Actinomycetes bacterium | reverse complement strand
GAAGGCGGCGAACGCGACCGTGGCGTACGGCAAGAGCCGGCCGAGCAGCCGGAGCGAGTCCGGCCGGCCGTCGTCGGCCGATGGGCTCACCGCAGCCGGGCCAGCCAGCCGGGTCGGGCCGGCCAGCCGGGAAGTGACATAGACGGCGCCGGCTAGCAGCGCGAACAGTCCCAGGAACAGCAGGCCCTGGGCGCTGGCCGGCCCCGGCCCGGTCAGCCAGTGGCTGCCGAGCGGTGTCGTCAGCAGATCCCTGGCCAGCAAGGTGTTCGGCCGTCCGGCGACGGTGCCGGACAGGAACAGGCGGTACATGATGCTGAAGAATGGCAGCTGCGCCAGCAGCGGCAGGCAGCCGGCCAGCAGGCCACCCCCCTCCGCCCGGTAAAGGGCGGTGAGTTCCTGCTGGAGCTTCTCGGGCTGGCCGGGGTAGCGCTTGCGCAGCTCGGCGACCTTAGGCTGCAGCGCGGTCAGCCGCGCCTGGCCGCGCAACGCGTGGTAGCTGAGCGGCGAGAGCAGCAGGCGGACTCCGATGGTGAACACCACGATGGCGACGGCAGTGGCGAGCCCGCCGCCGAGCGGGGAAAGGAACGCCGAGAGTGCGACGACGACATGGTAAGCGAGGCCGAGCGGGGCGCTGAGAAATCCGGCACTGAGAAATGCAGACATGGCGAGACCCTCCAGCGGGTTCGAGAGATTCCGGGACTAGCTGGAGACGGCCGCACTCACCAGGCCGCGGCATGCGGCCCGAACCGCGGTAACGTCAGCGGCGAGGTCGGGCGGCCGCCGGGGCCGCCGATGGAGCTCTCGGCCGGGCACGGCCGGCCGCATCCGGATCGCGCTGGCGCTGGAAGACGGCACCACGGGACTTGCTGCGCTCAGCGGTGGCGCGCTTGAGCAGCGGGCCCGCTTGCTGGGCGGTCGCGAGCCAGGCGGCGTGGGCCAGCACGGCGATGACTACCCCGGCGAGCGTCAGGACCGCGATCGCCATCAGCTCGGAGGTGAGCGGCCGGGCATCGATCGCCGGCTGCAGCCAGGTGGCGGCTACGGCCGGCGCGATGGCGCAAATCGCGCTCAGGACTGCCGCTACGTAAGCCCGGAGCGGCCGGGGGACGTGCACTGTCCGCACGCTGACAACTGTACGCTTGCCGCGCCGTCCGGCGGAGGTTCACCCGAGGCGGATGATGCCGCGCCGGAGGCGGAGTCCGTAGCCTCCCAGAAGGTGCTGTCTCATGGCGGTGCACGGCACGCCGAGCGTGAGGGCAGGCACTCACGGCTGGGCCGGCTCGAGCTTATCGTCGGCGCGGTCGTGGTCGCGGCAGCGCTCGTGGCGCACGGGCGGCGGGTGCACCCCTGAGCCAGCCGTACTCCAGCGGCGGGCAGACGTCACGAAATGCTGCTGTTCGCGCCGGTTGAGCGACCGGGCAGCTTCACCCGAGACGGATGATGCTGCCGTGCCGGTGCCTTCGTAGCGTGAGGAGATAGGACAGGGCCAGTCGCCATCACTCGTGCCGCACTGCAGGCAAAGACGCATCCAGGCGCGCTGGCGTGCTGGGTCAGGCTCGCAGTAGGCCAGACGAAAGGGGCTACTTCGATGAGCAGTCCGCAAGAGAGGGCTTCCGGAGCCGCTGGATACGGCAACGAAGGTGACGCCCCGACACAATCGGGCGGCGCGCACCGGGCAGGCACTGCACCGCGAGAGACTGCCGGTTACCGGCAGCCTGGCTACCAGGGTGAGTACGAAACTCGCGAGCGCGAGAGGTACGAAACTCGTGAGGCGATAGCAGGAGCGTTCACAGTGCTCGCGGCGACCCTGATGATCCTGTCGGGCCTGTGGGGCTTCTTCGTCGGCATCACCGGCGTGCTGTCGGGGGGTTTCTACACCAGGGTACCGGCGAGCTACACTTTCAGCCTGAGCCCGTATTGGTGGGGCATCGTGCAACTGTGCATTGGCGCCGTTGTCTTCGCCGCCGGCGTCTCGCTGCTGCTCGGGATGCTGTGGGCCAGGGTGGCCGGCATCGCGCTCGCGGTTATCAGCGCGCTGGCGAACTTCCTGTTCCTGCCGCACTATCCGCTCTGGTCGATCATCGTGATCGCGCTCGACGTCATCATCATCTGGGCGCTGTCGACCAGCCACGTACGACGACTGGCATAGCCGCGAGACCGGCTGCCTACTGGTCACCCCGGCGACCAGGACGCGGAACGGCGCCCCGCCAGGCGTGCGTGGCGCCGTTCCGCTGCGCATCGTCTGCTCGCTTGCCAGGCTAGCGCCGGCCGGGCTTCAGTTGCTCAGGCGTTCGCGCCCTGCTGCATCGCGTGGTGCGCCTTCCATGCGCTGGCGCCCGCGGCGGTGGCGGCCCTGGTCTGGTCGAGTTTCTGCTTGACTACCTCACTCGGTGGCACCTCGAGTTCGCGGAACCACTGCCTGGCGGCCGCAACCATCGCTGCTCCGCCGATGATCATGCCGGTGAACCCGATCAGGCCGCCGGCGCCGACCAGGCACGCGCCGACGATCACAGGCGTGCTGTTCAGCTTGAATCCGCCCGCTTGGTAACTATTGCCGTTGTTCATTGCATCCTTCCTGGCGTTGTAGGCGATTCAGACCGTTCCCGCGGCGAGGGTCCCGGCGTCATCCGTTGCGGGTGATTGCCTCCGGCCATCGGCCGGTGATTCACAGGAACTTCCCGTCAGTCAGCCGATATCGAGATATGCGATGACGACTCACGGCGATGCCACCGCGACTCAGGACTAGCTGGCCGGCCTGCCCCGCTCGACCTCGGTGACGCGGACTTTTTCCAGCCGCAGCGCTCTGGCGAGCTCGTCAAGCACCCGCTGGCCGTCGATCGCTCCGCAGCTGAACAAGTCGATCGCGATGAGGTCTTCCTCCGGCCAGGTGTGGATGCTCAGGTGAGATTCGGCCAGGATGAGGACCAGGGTGACCGCGCCGTTCGGGAAGACCACGTCGCTGGTATCCAGTACGTGCCCGCCGCCCGACTGGACGGCGGCGACGGCGAGCCGGGTCAGCGTACCGACGTCGGTGACGGGAGAAGCGGACGTGCACACCGCATCGATGGCGTACAGGCGCTTGGCCGATACAGCTTCCTGGCGCCGCAGGCTGGTGTAGCTGCTGGCCGCTTCCATCCCCGGCATGATGTGCGAGGATACCGTACGGCCCGCTGGCCTGCCCGGACGGACAGGCTCGGCGACTATCGTCGGCCTAGTAGATCCTGCAGTGGGAACACGCAACAGATGGATGTGGACAAGGTCGTGGCCGAGGTCGCGGCAGCGGTCGGCCTGGCTGAGGGCGAATCGGGTATCCGCGACATTCTGGCAGCGGTGCTCGACGCTGAGCCAGCGGCAGTGCGCGAGATTTCCCGGCTGGCCGAGCTCCCGGTGCCCATAGTCGCCGCGGCCTGCAACGAGCTGCGCAGGCACGGCGTGCTGGATACCCAGCGGCCGGTCCGCCTGACCGCAGCCGGCCGGACGGCGGCGGCAGCCGCGGCCGGCCCGGCCGGCCTGCCAGTGAGCTGCCCGGAGTGCGACGGGCGGGGAGTGGTGATCCCGCCGGAGCTCGCCGGGCTCGCCATGACGCTGCAGCGGGCCGCCGACGGTGCGCCCGGCGCCAAGACCGAGCTGGACCAGACGCACTGCACGGTGGACACCAAGCTCGGCCGGGTTCTTCGGTTGCATGCGGCGCACGCGCTGGCCGGACAGCGAATCCTGCTGCTCGGCGACGATGACCTGATCTCGGTCGCGCTGGCGCATTTCGTCCGCTGGGCCGGCAATCCGGGGCTGATACGCCGGCTGACCGTTGTCGACGCCGATGCGGACGTGCTCGACTGGATCGGCGAGCAGACCGGGAGCACCGGGCTGCCCGTCGAGCTGGTCCAGGCCGATCTGCGCAAGCCGCTGCCGGCGTCGCTGGCCGGCTCGTTCGACGTGGCGATGACCGACCCGCCGTACACGGTCGCCGGGGCGGAGCTGTTCCTCAGCCGCGCGGTGTCCGGGCTGGCCCCGGAGCCCGGCCGGCACGTGTTCTTCTCCTTCGGCGCCCGGCGGCCGCAGGAGACGCTCGCGGTGCAGCGCGCCATGACCGAGATGGGCCTGGTCCTGCGGTCGGCGACGGCCGGCTTCAATTCCTACCTGGGCGCCGGAGTGCTGGCCGGCACGAGCAACCTGTATCACCTGCGGACAGCGGCCGGAGCGAGCCCGCTCATCGCCGGCGAGTACGACGGGCCGCTGTACACCGCTGACAGCAGGTCAGTGGCCAGCCGTCCGTACCGCTGTGCGCGCTGCAAGGCCGTGCAGCAGGTCGGGCCGGGCGGTCGCTGGCCGCAGATCGCCGTGCTGCAGGAGGCTGGCTGCCCGGAGTGCGGCGGCCAGGTCTTCCGGCCGATGCCGCTGACGCGGCGGCCAGCGAGCCCGCCGGTGCCGCGATGAGCCCCGCTGCGATGAACTTCACTGCGATGAACTCCGGTGCTGCCGGGGACGGCGGTACTGCCGGGGATGGCGGTGCCGCGATGGCGTCCGACCCGGACTACTTGGTCCGGCCAGCCGCCGAGGACGACATCGAAGCCCTGGTCAGCTACGAGATCGAGATCGCCGTGGTCTCGTTCGCGGCCGAGGCCGTTACCGATCCCGCGCTGCACCGCAGGCGGATCGCCGGCGCTCTCGGCAAGGCCGGCGAGATCACCCTGGTCGCCGCGGCGAGGCGGCAGCCGGGCAGCCCGCTCGGCTGGGCCTGGCTATCCGGGCGCACCAACTCGCTGACCGGCGAGCGGTACGGCAACTTCCGGTCGCTGGCGGTGTCGGACGTGCCGGACCGCAGCCGGATCGCCGAGCTGCTGATGGGGGCCGTCCTCACGGCGGCTGACGAGCACCAGATGGGCCAGCTCACCGGCAAGGTCCACGCGGGCAATCTCGGCATGCGCGCGCTGTACCGGAAGTTCGGCTTCACCGCCACGCACCTGACCATGGAGCGCAGGGCCGATTCATGATCAAGTGCGTGGTCTGGGATATCGACAACACCCTGCTGTCCGGCGTCTACCTGGAGTCCGGCGCTGAGCTGCCGGACGCCGACCGGCAGCTGACCGGCGTGCTGCACCAGCTCGCCGCGCGGGGCATCCTGAATGCCCTGGCCAGCCGGAACCCGCCGGAGGCCGCCGCGTACGTGCGGCAGCAGACCGGCGCGGACTTCGCCGCGGTGGAGTGCGGCTGGGAGAGCAAGGCCGACGCGATCGCCCGGATCGCGGCCGGCCTGAGCCTGGCGCCGGACGCGATCGCGTTCGTCGACGACGACATGCTCGAGCGGGCCGAGGTAGCCGCCCGGCTGCCCGACGTCCTGGTGCTGACCCCGGACGAGGCAGCGGAGGCACCGGACTGGCCGCAGTTCAGCCCGGCGGTGATCACGGCCGAGGCGCGCCGCCGTAGCCAGCTGTACGCCGAGCGCCGCTGCCGCCAGGCTGCCGCGGCGCAGTTCGGCGGCAGCCGCGAGGACTTCCTGCGGCGGGCCGGTACCAGGATCACCATCGGCCCTGCCGGGCCGGGTGACCTGCCCCGGCTGCACGAGCTCTCGATCCGCACCCATCAGCTCAACTCCGCTGGCCAGCCGCTGACGCAGGCCGAGCTGTCCGGCCTGCTCGCCGCGCCGGAGTACGCCATGATCACCGTGCGGCTGGCGGACGACTTCGGCGACGATGGCCTGGTCGGAGCCGCGATTACCACCGGGAACGGTGCCAGCGGCGGGCTGGCAGCGCCCGTTCCCGCCGTGTCACTGGTGGTGTCCGTGCCGTTGATCATGATGTCGTGCCGTGCGCTCGGCCGGGGGGTGCTGGATGCGCTGCTGGCCTGGCTGTGCCGGTCGGCTGTTGCGGACGGAGCCGCCGAACTGCGGATTCCGTGCCTGATCAGCGAGCGCAATGTGCCCATGCGGCTGGCGCTCGCCACTGCCGGGCTGCGCGCCGAGCCGGCCAGCGTGGCAGCGGATGGCCGCGCGGTCTTCTCCAGGCCGCTGACCGGCGAGCTGCCGCGGCTGCCGGACTGGGTGACCGTCGAGTGAGCAACGAGGATGTCAGCGCGGTCGCTGACGAGCTGCGCGGGATGCTCGCGCAGGTGACCGGGCGTCCGGAAGTGCTGGGCGTGCCGGACGGGGTGCGCCTCTTCGGGGCCGGCGTCGGCCTCGACTCACTGGCCGGCGCGTTGCTGCTCCGGCAGGTGCAGCGCCGTTACGGGGTGGACGTCGCCGCCGAGGACCTCAACCTGGACGCGCTGGAAACGCTTGGCACGCTCGCGGCGTTCATCGCGGCCCGGTGCCGGGGCGCCTCATAGCCTCTAGCCGGTAGCCTCGCCGCGCCGGCCGGCCGGGGCGCAGCCCGCTAGCGGGCCGCCGGGCCTGCATGATTGGTCTCGTGCCGGTGACCCCTACCTTCCCGAGCCGGGAGACGCTCGACAGGCTGAGATTCCGGCCGCTCGACGTCACCATCGGCATTGGCGTGCTGCTGCTGATCTACGCGGCGGTACGGGTCGGTGCCGGGGCAAGAGCGCCGGCTCAGCATGCTGCGACCATCAGCCTCGCGCCGGCGAACCTGCCCTATTACGCGGCTCGCAGCCTGCTGCGCATGTTCATCGCGTTGTTCTTCGCCTATGCCTTCAGCCTGGACTATGCGTACCTGGCGGCGCGCAGCAGGCGCTGGCGGCGCGTGCTGATCCCGGCGCTGGACATCCTGCAGTCCGTCCCGGTCCTGGGCTTCCTGGCGGTGACAGTCACGTTCTTCGTCGCGCTCTTCCCGGGGTCCGAGATCGGGCTGGAGTGCGCGGCGATATTTGCGGTATTTACGTCACAAGCGTGGAACATTACGTTTTCCTTCTACCATTCGCTGATCAGCCAGCCGGGCGAGTTCGACGAGGCCAGCAGGCTGATGGGGCTCTCCCGGTGGAAGCGGTTCTGGACGGTGGACGTGCCCGGCGGCGCGATCGGCCTGGTCTGGAACGGGATGATGAGCTTCGGTGGCAGCTGGTTCTTCCTGACCGCGTCCGAGCTGATAACGGTGGGCGACCGGAGATACACGTTGCCCGGGGTTGGCTCCTACGTCGGAGTCGCGGAGCAGGAGGGCAAGCTCGACGCCGTGGTGTGGGGCATCCTCACCATGATCGTCATAATCCTGGTGGTCAACTTCTTCTTCTGGCGGCCGCTGGTCGCTTACGTGGAGAAATTCCGGGTCGAGCAGTCGCAGGCCGGCCTGAAGGCCAAGTCGCTTGTGCTCGACGCGCTGCGCCGGTCCAGCTGGCCGGCCGTCCTCCGGCGTGGCAGGCGATCCCTGGCCGAGCCGGTCAACGCTCTCATGGCCAGGGCCACCGGCATCGAGGACCAGAGCCTGGCCGGCAGCGCGTCCCGCCGCCGGGCGGCCGACGTGGCATTCGCGGTAGCGGTCAGCGTGGCCCTCGGTTACGGCCTGTACAGCATGCTGGCCTACATCGCGACCGGCAGCAGCGGGCTGGCAGTATTCGGGACCGCGTTCGCCGACGGCTTCCTGACCTTCCTGCGTGTGGTGGTCGTCGTGACGGCGTCGTCGCTGATCTGGGTTCCGGTCGGGGTGTGGATCGGCTTCAACCCGCGGGTCGCCCAGTTCATGCAGCCGATCGTGCAGGTGCTTGCCAGCTTCCCGGCGAACTTCATCTTCCCGTTCGCCATCGTTATCTTCCTGGACCTCGGCATCAGCCTGAACTTCGGTGCGATCGTGCTGATGGCCCTAGGCACGCAGTGGTACGTCCTGTTCAATGTGATCGCCGGGGCGAGCGCGGTCCCCTCTGATCTGAAAGAAGCGATGGACAACCTGGGCGTGCGCGGACGGGACCGATGGCGGCGGCTGGTACTGCCCGCCATCTTCCCTGCCTACGTGACGGGTGCCATCACCGCGGCGGGCGGCGCATGGAACGCCACGATTGTGGCCGAGATCGTCAGCTACAACCATCAGCAGCTCATCGCCAGGGGGCTGGGCAGCTTCATCGCGGTGAACACCGGTCACCTCCCCGAGCTGTTCGCCGGGCTGCTGGTGATGGCCATCTACGTCACCGGCCTGAACGCGCTGCTCTGGCGCAGGATGTACATGCTTGCCGAGACGAAGTTCGCGCTGGCATGACCGGGCCGGCTTCCTCCCGGACGGGCCTCGCGGAACCGGCCCGTGCCACGCCGCTGATCAGCGTGCGGTCGCTGAGCAAGTCGTTCGCCGGACCGGGCGGACGGCCGCTGCCGGTACTCGACGACATCAACCTCGACGTCGCGGAGGGCGAGTTCGTCGCCCTTCTCGGCCGCAGCGGCAGCGGCAAGTCCACCCTGCTGCGCTGCATCGCGGGGCTGATCGCGCCCACCGAGGGCGAGGTGCGGTTCCGGGGCCGGCGGCTCACCGGCACGAACCGGGAAACCTCGATGGTCTTCCAGACTTTCGCGCTGATGCCATGGCTGACCGTGCAGCAGAATGTCGAACTCGGTCTGGAGGCCCGCGGCGTGGCGGCCGGCCAGCGGGCCGAGCGGGCGCTCCGCGCGATCGACATCGTCGGCCTCGACGGCTACGAGTCGGCCTATCCCAAGGAACTGTCCGGCGGCATGCGGCAGCGCGTGGGCTTCGCGCGGGCGCTGGTGGTCGAGCCGGCGGCGCTGCTGATGGACGAGCCGTTCAGCGCGCTGGACGTGCTGACCTCGGAGAACCTTCGCGGTGAGCTGCTGGAGCTGTGGGAGGGGCACAGGTTCCCGACGAAGACCATTGTCATGGTCACGCACAACATCGAAGAGGCGGTGCTCCTCGCCGACCGGATCCTGGTGCTCGGCACCAACCCCGGTCGCATCATGTCCGACATGCCCAACCCGCTGCCGCGGCCGCGCCGCCGGCGGACGCCTGACTTCGATGAGCTCGTTGACCAGATCTACCGGATGATGACTAGGCGGCCGGCGCCAGGCGAGCAGCGGGCGGCCAAGCCGGCCGGCACGGTCAGCGACACCCCGCTCCCGCAGGCGAGCGTTGACGGGCTGTCCGGCCTGGCCGAGATCCTCCTCGCCCGGCACGGCGGCGCGGCGGACCTCGCGGACCTCGCCGACAGCCTCGGCCTCGAGGTGGACGACCTGCTGCCGCTGGTGGACGCCCTCGTCCTGCTGAGCTTCGCCGAGCTGCGCGACGACCGGCTCGAACTTACCGGGAACGGGCGGGTATTCGCCGGCGCGAGCATCCAGGACTCCAAGGAGATCTTCGCGAGGGCGTCGCTTGAGAATGCGCCGCTGGTCCGCACCATCTACCGGAGCCTGCGCGGCAGCATGGACGGCGCGCTGCCGGCCGGTTTCTTCACCGACATCCTGCGCGCCAGCTTCGGCGAGGAGGATGCGGCACGGCAACTCGACGTCGCGGTGAACTGGGGCCGGTACGCCGAGCTTTACGACTACGACGCCGCCCGTGGCCTGATCATGCGGGAGGAGCAGGGCATCGGCGCGACGATCGCCGAGGCACCCGGTCCGGCCAGCAAGGGATCGCTGACCGCCTACCTGGGCGCCGCGCCGGGATCAGGCACGACGTACACCATGCTCAAGGAGGGCCGCGCGCTGCGCGACCAGGGCGAGGACGTCGTCGTCGGCTTCGTTGAGACGAACGACCGCCCGCACACCATCGAGGCGCTCGGCGGGCTGGAGACCGTGCCGCTTGCCGACGGGCAGCTTGACCTGGCGGCCGTGCTCGCCCGCAAGCCCGCCGTTGCGCTGATCGACGACCTCGGCCGGCACTGCGCGGCGATCGAAGCGCTGCGCAGCGCCGGGATACACGTGGTCAGCACGACGGACGTGGCCGACGTCGGGCGGGTGGCGAAGGACGTCGAAGCCGTCACCGGCCGGCCGGCCCCGGGCCGGATCACCGACGAGGTACTCGCAAGCATCGACGCGCTGCAGTTCGTTGACTCATCGCCCGAGGCGCTCCGCAAGCGGCTCGTGCACGGCAACATCTACCCGCCGGCTCAGGTCGAGCCGGCGCTCGCGACCGAGTTCCAGCCGGCCAGGCTCGCCGCCCTGCGCGAGATCGGGCTGCGGCTGGTCGCCAGGAGCGTCTCCGCGCCCGGCGCTCCCAGCGCGCCCCGCCGGCACAGCCCGCAGGACGTGCTGGTCGTGGCCTGGCGGCCCGATCAGGTCGAAGCGCTTGTCCAGCGGGGCGTCCGGCTGGCTCGCAGGCGCGGCGCGCGCTGCTGCGTGCTGGCCCTGAATCAGCAACGACCTGGCCAGCAGCTACTGGGCCAGGCAGGCGGCGAAGCCCTCGCCGGGCGAGTGGAGGCGGCCGCGACGGCGGCCGGCGCATCCGTCATGATCAGGGAGAGCCGGGACGCCGCTACCGCGATCATCTCTGCCGTGCAGGAACTGAACGCCAGGCACCTGGTGCTCGCCGCCCCGCCTGCCGGGCTGATGGAGCGGCTGCGCGTCGCCTTGCTCGAGCGCCTGGCCGGCCAGTTGCCCCGCGTGCACCTGCACATCGAGCCCGCGGCCGGATCAGCTCCGGCAGCCGAGCCTGGTGGCGGCGGGGCACAGTCAAGGCGCCGCGGCGCGATCAGGGTCTATCTCGGTTACGCGCCGGGCTGCGGGACAACGACAGCGATGCTCGAAGAGGCCAGCCGGCGCAGGTCGCGGGGCAGCGACGTGGTGGTCGGCGCGGTAGACGCGCGGGATCGCGAGGACGTGACCGCCGAACTCGAGCACCTGGAACTGGTCGGTGACGGCGCCGCGCTGGACACCGCCGCGGTGCTGGCCCGGCGGCCCGAGGTGGCGTGCGTCGACGACCTGACAGCCGGTACGGCGTCCGCGGAGCGCCGGTTCGTCGCCGCCAGGCGGCTGGCCGAAGCGGGCATCACGGTGGTGGGCACAGTCCAGCTGGGCAAGCTCGGCGGCGCGCCGGATCGCGAGTCCGCCGTCTTCCTTGACGAGACGGCACTGCTCGCGCTGGCCGACGAGATCGAGCTCGTCGACGTCCCGCCGTCGATCCTGATCGACCGCGTCAAGCGCGGCCTGATCGTGCCGCCGGAGCAGGTCGCGCTCGCGCTTGAGGCCACCTTCGCGCCCGATGTGCTGAGAGCTGAGCGCGAGCGGGCGTTCCGGATCGTCGCCGAGCACGGCGAGCGGCGGCTGGCCGCCTACGCCGGCGAGGCGGGAACGGCCGAGGCGCTCCCGCCGGGAGCGCTGGGTGCAGCGGCGGGGGAGCCGGCCGGCCCTGACCGGCAGCCGTCCATCCTGGCGTGCGCCGCGCCATGGCCCGGCATGGAGTCGCTGATCCGGCGCTCGGCGGCACTGGCCGCGCAGGTCGACGGGATTTTCCGGGTCGCAACGGTCCGCACCGACGGTGCAGGGGATGACAGCCTGCTGGCCGGCTATGCGGCCATGACCGCGCAGCTGGGTGGTGAGTTCGTCATGCTGACCGGCTTGTCCCCGGCCCTCATGCTGGCGCACTACGCAGCGCAGCGCCAGGTAACGGAGCTGGTGCTGGGCAGGGCGCTGGCGGCCGGGCGGTACCCGGTGCTACGAGAGCTGGCCAGGCTGGTTCGTCATGCGGAAGTGCACGTCCTGCCCGCCGAGCCCGGCTAGGTCAGCCGCCCGAGAGGGCGGTGACGCCGGTCATGGTGCCGACCAGGACAAGACCGCCAGACAGCGCCGGAGAGACGAAATGCGGCAGTTGCGAGGCGAGGTTGATCCGTGCCAGGACGCGCCCGGTCCGGGGCGCCAGCTCGTACAGGACGCCGGTATCAGGGCTGGCAACCCACACGGCGCCGCCACCGATCACCGGGGAGCCGGATACTCCGGCCGGGCCGCGCCACCTCACCCGAACCCGGTCGCGCGCCGTGTCGACGGCCGCGAGGCCGGTCATGCACGGCACGTACACGGTCTCGCCGCTGACCGCCGCCTCGTCGGCCGCGCTGAGCGTGCGCCAGTCCGCCGGGGCGAAACTGCCGAGCGGCCGAAGGGCCGGCGTCAGCGCCGTAACTGAGTCGCTGCCGTCGTAGCGCGTGCTGGCCACCGCGCCGTTCCCGGTGCTGATGTAGATCGTGCCGCCGGGGCCGGCCACGGGACCGCCGCTGGCCCAGATGCCCCCTTCCCGGCCAGTCGGGACGAGGTAATGCCAGATCGGCCCGTGCCCGCTGGCTGGCATGGCCACCACGGCACCGCGGTACGGGCCGCAGTCGCCGTCGTGGCCGCCGAACGCGACGTAGATGTGACTGCCGTACAGTGCCAGCGCCCCGCGCTGCTGGTCATAGAACGGCTGGTGGTCCGGCGAGGGCACCCGGACATGACCGTCGGGCACCCGGAGCCCGGCCATAACGTGTCCGGACCTGCCATCCTGGGCGACCACGTAGACCAGCCTGGTCCGCGGATCGTAGACCGGCGTGCTGGTGATGCCGAGCGGGGAGATATCGCCGCACGGCTGCTCACCGGCCGCGGCGGGCCTGCCGACCCTGGTGTGCCAGCGGACCGCTCCGGTCGCCAGGTCCAGGCCGTAGACCTCGTCCGCCTCGGTCGCGGCGATGACCGTGCCGCCGATGACGAGCGGCTGGCCGTAGACGGCGCTGTCGAGCCGACGTGACCAGGCCAGCGAGAGGCGGCCGGCGGCCGGCAGGCCCGGTACGGCACCGGTCCGGGCTGCGTTCGCGTGATACTGGAGCCAGTTCGTCGCGGGCACGGCCGAGGTGGCCGGGCCTGCGGCCGGCCCGCTGGCCGGGGGCGTGCCAGCCGCAGGCCCGCGTGCCTGGCCGGGCTGCCCGGAGCTGGAGCAGGCGGCCAGGGCCGGTCCGAGCGTGAGCGCGAGCAGCAGGGCGGCCGTCGCTGGCCTTGCCTGTGCCGAGCTAGCTCGCATCGGGCCTATCCGCACTGCGCCAGTGTGCACCCTCGGCCGCGGGCTAGTGAGACGCGGCAGGGTAGGGTCGTGCCAGGGGAGGGCGATGACCACACAGCACGGTTACACCGCCGAGCCCACGGAGCGGATCTGGACCATCCCGAACCTCATCAGCGTGGCCAGGCTGCTCGGTGTCCCGGTGTTCCTGTGGCTGGTGCTCGGCCTGCGGGAGCCGGCGGCCGACTGGTGGGCGGTCGGCCTGCTGATCGCGTCCGGCGTATCGGACTGGCTGGACGGCAAGATCGCCAGGGCGCTGAATCAGCAGAGCAGGCTCGGCCAGCTCCTCGATCCGGCTGCCGACCGGCTCTACATCGCCGCCACCGTGATCGCCCTGGCGGTGCGCGCCATCATTCCGTGGTGGCTGGTGGCGGTGCTGGCGGCACGGGAACTGCTAATGGCTCTCGTGCTGGCGGTGCTCCGGCGCCGAGGCTGGGCGGCGCTGCAGGTCAGTTTCGTGGGGAAGACAGCCACCCTTTGCCTGCTCTACGCCTTTCCGCTGCTTCTCCTGGGCTCGCACGCTGGGGCGGCCTACGCGGAGACTGCCAGGGTGGCAGGTTGGGCCTTCGTTTTCTGGGGAAGTGCCCTGTACTGGTGGGCAGCGCTGCTGTACGTCGTGCAAGCCAGGAGGCTGCTAGCCGGAGCCGATCCCGCGATGGGGTAGGCCTGTTTCCGTGGTAGCCACCGCCTGAGACAAGACAAGGAGGCCCGCCGGCTGTGAAGCCCGTGATGATGCCGTGAAAGCCGTGGTCATGGCTGGCGGCGAGGGGACCAGGCTGCGCCCGATGACGGCGAACCAGCCTAAGCCGATGCTTCCAGTCGTAAACCGGCCAATCATGGAGCATGTGCTGCGGCTGCTGCGGCGCCACGGTCTCACCGAGACAGTGGTTACCGTGCAGTTTCTCGCGTCGATCGTGCGGAACTACTTCGGCGATGGCGAGGACTTCGGGATGAGCCTGCAGTACGCGACCGAGGAGACGCCGCTCGGCACCGCGGGCAGTGTGAAGAACGCCGGGGACGCGTTGCAGGACGAGCCCTTCGTGGTGATCTCTGGTGACGCGCTGACCGATATCGACCTCTCTGACCTGATTGCTTTCCACAAGGACAACAACGCGCTGGTCACGGTCGCGCTGGCCAGGGTGCCTGACCCGCTTGAATTCGGCATCGTGATCGTCGATGACGACGGCAAGATCCAGCGCTTCCTGGAGAAACCGACGTGGGGCCAGGTCTTCTCGGATACCGTCAACACCGGCATCTACGTGATGGAACCCGAGGTGCTGTCGCACGTGCCGGCCGGCCAGGTGGTGGACTGGTCCGCTGACGTGTTCCCCAAGCTGCTGGAGAACGGGGCCCCGCTGTACGGCTGGATCGCCGATGGCTACTGGGAGGACGTGGGCTCGCTCGACAGCTACCTGAGAGCGCAGGCAGACGTGCTGACCGGCAAGGTCAACGTACAGATCGATGGCTTCGAGGTGTCGCCGGGCGTGTGGATCGCCGAGGGTGCCGAGGTCGATCCCGAAGCGCTGCTGACCGGGCCGCTCTGCGTTGGCGACTACGCCAAGATCGAGCCGGGCGCGCAGTTGCGCGAATTCTCCGTCGTCGGCAGCAACGTGATCGTCAAGGAGGGCGCGTTCCTGCATCGTGCGGTCGTGCACAACAACGTGTACGTCGGCCGCGGTGCCACCCTCCGTGGCTGCGTCATCGGCAAGAACACCGACGTGATGAGCCAGGCGAGGATCGAGGAAGGCGCGGTCGTCGGGGACGAGTGCGTGATCGAGCCGGACAGCTACGTGTCGGCCGGGGTCAAGGTGTATCCGTTCAAGACCGTCGAGGCAGGCGCGGTCGTCAACACGAGCGTGATCTGGGAATCGCGCGGGCAGCGCACGCTGTTCGGCACGCGCGGGGTGTCCGGGCTGGTGAACGTCGAGATCACGGCCGAACTCTGCGTCCGGCTGGCGAGCGCGTATGCGACCACGCTGAAGAAGGGCGCGGTGGTCACCACCTCCAGGGATGCCTCAAGGGCGGCCAGGGCGCTGAAGCGGGCGGTGCACGGCGCGCTGAATGCCAGCGCGATCAACGTGGTAGATCTGGAGGCGCAGCCGATGCCGCTGGCGCGATTCGAGACCGCGCGCAGCGACTGCAGCGGCGGGATCGCGCTGCGAACCACTCCCGGCGACCCGCAGTCGCTGGACATCATCTTCATGGACGCCGACGGCGCAGACCTGTCGCAAGCGGCCCAGCGCAAACTCGAGCGGGTGTTCTCTCGCCAGGAATACCGCAGGGCCTTCCCCGGCGAGATCGCCGAGCTGTCCTACCCGCCCAGGGTAATCGAGGCATACACGCACGAACTGCTCCGCAGCATCGACATGACCGGCCTGTTCGGCGCCGGGCTGCGGGTGGTGGCTGACTGTGCCGGCGGGACCACCTCGCTGGTGCTGCCGGGCCTGCTGGGCAAGATCGGCGTGGATGTGCTCACGGTAAACAATCGGCTGGACGAATCCTCGCCGGCGCAGTCGGTCGCCGCGGTGCGAGCCGACATGCACAGGCTGGCCGAGCTGGTCTCGTCGTTCGGCGCCGCGTTCGGCGTCCGGTTCGACCCCGTGGGCGAGCGTATCGCGCTGGTGGATGACAAGGGCTCGCTGGTCAGTGATGACCGGGCACTGCTGGTGGTGCTGGATCTCATCGCAGCGGAGCGGCGCGGCGGCCGGGTTGCACTGCCGGTGACCACCACCAGGGTCGCCGAAGAGGTCTGCCAGTTCCACGGAGTCGATGTCGTGTGGACCCCGACATCGCTGCACGGCCTTTACGAAGCGGCATCCGGGCCGGACGTGATCTTCGCCGGGGATGGCCGGGGCGGCTTCGTCGTGCCGGGGTTCTCCCGGTCCATCGACGGGATAGCAGCATTCGCCCAGCTGCTCGGCCTTGTCGCGCGAACCAGGCTGACGCTCAGCCAGATCGATGCCCGGATCCCGGATGCGAGCCTGCTGCGGCGCTCGATGCCGACGCCGTGGGCGGCCAAGGGCATGGTGATGCGGACGGTGGTCGAGGCGGCCGGCGACCGGGAACTCGACACCACCGATGGCGTCCGGGTCATCGAGCCGGGCAAGGGCTGGGTGCTCGTGCTGCCCGATCCGTCTGAGGCGATCACGCATATGTGGGCCGAGGGGGCGGACCCCGATAGCGCCCAGGCGCTGCTGGATGAATGGGCCGCGGTGGTGGAGCGAGCCGGCCGCTGATGCCAGACTGGCGGCGAGGATGCCGTTGTACGTGAGACAATCGCCGCTCAGGTGTGCTCTGGGCAGCGGATGCGGAGCGATACGGCGGAGGTGGGGCCAGGATGTGGCGAAGGCGCCGCGACGAAGCCCGCTCGGGCCGGCCGGCATTGCATGTCGGGTCAGGTAGTACCGAGCCGCGGCGGCGCGGGCTATTCGCGCGGCGGGCACGGCGCATGGACCGTCAGGGGCCGGCGCAGGTAGCGTTGACAGTGCCAGCGGATCACGCGCGGGTACCCGCTACGGCGGCTGCTGGTTCTTTCGCTCATGGGACGAATGGGAGGCTCGGGGATCTGATGCCCAGCGTCTTCTGCACAGCGTGCGGTGCTGAGAATCCGGACGGAGCGCGATTTTGCGCGCACTGCGGCACGGCACTGGTACGGCTGCCAGCTGACCGGGTCGCGGACACGACATCGACCATTTCCCTCGCCGGCAGCGACCTGGATGACGACGATGTGCTGGCCGCGGATGCGGCCGCAGTGGCCGCGCTGCCACCTGGCACCGCTCTGCTGGCCGTCCTGCGCGGCGCCCACGCAGGCAGCCGGTTCCTGCTGGACAGCGACCTGACGCTGGTCGGCCGCCATCCGGACAGCGACATCTTCCTCGACGATGTGACGGTATCCAGGCGACATGCCGAGTTTTACCGGCAGGGTGGCAGATTTGTCGTGCGCGACGTGGGCAGCCTGAACGGCACGTACGTCAACCGGGAGCGGATCGAGGAAGCCGAGCTGCATGAAGGCGATGAGGTCCAAGTCGGCAAGTTCCGGCTGGTCTTCCTCGTCGGATCGGGGTCTGCGATCGATTATGGCGGAGGCTCACAGGTCCGCTGATGAGCGCACAGCCTGCTCGCGCATACCTTGGCATCAGCGAGGTCCTTGCCCAGCTGCGGACTGATTTCCCTGACGTCTCGGTGTCCAAGATCAGATTCCTGGAGACGGAGGGGCTGCTCACCCCGGCGCGGTCGCCGAGCGGCTACCGCCGTTTCAGCGCCGCCGACGTGGATCGTCTCCGCTACATCCTGACGGCTCAGCGTGATCATTACCTTCCGCTGCGGGTCATCAAGGAGCGGCTGGCCAGGGCCGAGGTGCCGGTCACCGGCGGCCCGGTTGCCGGGTCGCGATCAGCCGACCGCGGCTGGCAGCACCGGCCTGGCGAACCGGACGGGCAGCCGCCCCGGCCGGAGCAGCTGCTGAGCCGGCGCGAGCTCATCGAGGCCGCTGGCCTGACCGATGCGCTGCTGACCGAGCTGGAAGCCTTCGGGCTGCTCCGGCGCGTCGGCCGGCAGTACGGCCCCGAAGCCCTGGTAGTGGCGCGGTCTGCCGTGGCGCTGACTGCCTACGGAGTGGAGGCGCGGCACCTGAGGGCCGTCCGGGCGGCCGCCGAGCGAGAGACGACGATGATCGAGAGCCTGGTCGCGCCGATCCAGCGACAGCGGGCAGTCGGCGCGCGGGAGCTGGCCGCCCAGACCGCAGGCGAACTGGCAGACCTGGTCATCCGGCTGCATGGGGCGCTCGTCGACGGCGCGCTGGCGGAGGCCGGGCTGGCAGCGGCCGGCCCGGCGGAGGCCGGGCCGGCCGCGGGCGACCCAGGTGAGTCCAGGCGGGCTGCGACGGGACCGCCGGGCGGCCAGCGGCGGGACCTTGACGGCCAGCGAGCGCGCGGTATCCAGGGAGCTAGCGCATGACGGCCGCGGTTGCTGCCTGCCGGTGCGCCATCGTGCCTGGCAGAGACCGCGGGCTGGCGTGTCCCGATTGCGGGTGTACTTTGGCAACGGGAGTGCCCGCAGGCGCAAGGGGAATGCCTGTAGGCAGACCTGCTAGTAACCGCAGCGCGCAGGCGCGGACAGGGACGGAGCCGCCGTGAGGCAGATGGAGGTTGTCGGCGTCCGGGTGGAGATGGCCACGAACAACCCGATCGTCCTGCTAAAGGAGACCGATGGCGAGCGCTACCTGCCGATCTGGATCGGGCCGAACGAGGCTACGGCTATCGCGTTTGCTCAGCAGGGAATGGTGCCGCCGCGGCCGCTAACCCACGACCTGATGAAGGACATGCTCGAGGCGCTGGAGATCCGGCTGACCACGGTCAATATCACTGCGCTCAGGGACGGTATCTTCTTCGCCGACTTGATCTTCTCCAATGGCCGGGAAGTCAGCGCCCGCCCGTCAGACTCGATCGCGCTGGCACTTCGCACCGGTGCGGCGATCTACGTGCGCGAGGAGATCCTCGATGAGGCCGGGGTGGCGATCCCCGATGAGCAAGAGGACGAGGTCGAGAGGTTCCGGGAGTTCCTGGACTCCATCACCCCCGAAGATTTTGGCCGGTCTACCTGAGCCGCCGGCCGCGGGTGTTATGACCGTCCATGTGCCGCCTAACCGGGACCGCGACGCGCCGTCCGAGATCGTTGACGTGGCTACGCTGACCGGCCTACCGTGCGAGAGGTGCACCTGGGCAAGGAGCGTCCCGGGTGCGGCGGCAGCAAGGGGCGACAGTGTCTGGCAGCGATAGGGCAGTGCCGCAAAAACCAGTGCCGCACAAGTCGGCACCGCACAAGTCGGCACCGCAGTCTGCCGGGCGGCAGGAGATGCTCTTCGGTGACGAGACAGCCCCCCAGCCGGAAAACGTGGGCTACCGGGGCCCGACGGCTTGCAATGCCGCCGGCATCAGCTACCGGCAGCTGGACTACTGGGCCAGGACCGGCCTGGTCGAGCCGACTGTCAGGGCCGCAGCCGGCTCGGGCTCTCAGCGCCTGTACAGCTTCCGCGACATTCTCGTCCTTAAGGTAGTAAAGCGCCTGCTCGACACGGGCATCTCACTGCAGCAGATCCGGGCGGCGGTGACGCACCTGCGCGAGCGTGGTTCTGCCGACCTGGCGGAGGTCACGCTGATGAGCGACGGCGTCAGCGTGTACGAGTGCACTTCCCCGGACGAGGTCGTGGACCTGCTGCAAGGCGGCCAGGGCGTGTTCGGGATCGCGCTCGGCCGGGTCTGGCAGGAAGTCGAAGGCACGCTGGCCGAACTGCCCGCGGAGCGGCCCGGCGACGGACCCGGAGCCGCAGCCGACGAGCTGGCCGGCCGCCGGGTGCGCAAGACCGGTTAGCCTCGATTCTCGGTGCGGAAATTGAGTTGAGGTTCTCTGGCCGCGGATCATCGGGGCGGGAAGCGGAACCGCAGGGTCCGGTTGTCCCACCAGGGGATCTGGGTTTCGAGTTCGGCGTAGCC
>JAJYUU010000111.1:13904-19412 GCA_021792405.1 Actinomycetes bacterium | reverse complement strand
TGCGCGGCGGCCAGCTCCGACTTGACTTCCTCGTCCTCGATGATCCGGCCGGCTGCGGTGTCGGCCAGGAAGATCCGGCCGGGCTGCAGCCTGCCCTTGCGGATCACCCTGCCCGGCTCGATGTCCAGCACGCCGACCTCGCTGGCCAGGATGACCAGGCCGTCGTCGGTCACCCAGTACCGGCCGGGCCGCAGCCCGTTGCGGTCAAGCACCGCGCCGATGACGGTCCCGTCGGTGAACGCGATCAGGGCAGGGCCGTCCCATGGCTCCATCAGCGAGGCGTGAAACCGGTAGAAGTCACGCCGGGCCGGGTCCATGGCCAGGTTGTTCTCCCACGGCTCGGGGATCATCATCAGCATCGCATGGGGCAGCGACCGGCCGCCCAGGTGCAGCAGTTCCAGGCAGGCATCGAAGCTGGCGGAATCGCTCACTGAGTCGTTGGCCAGCGAATCGGGCATGATCGGCAACAGTCGGTCGATTCCGCGCCCGGCGCTGTCGCTCCCGAACACGTCCGTGGCCAGCTGCGCTTCCCGTGCGCGCATCCAGTTACGGTTGCCGCGGATCGTGTTGATCTCGCCGTTGTGCGCGATAAGCCGGTACGGGTGCGCCAGCGGCCAGGACGGGAACGTGTTGGTCGAGAACCTGGCGTGCACCAGGGCGATCGCCGATGCGTACAGCGGGTCGGACAGGTCGGCGAAGAACGGCTCCAGCTGCAGCGCGGTCAGCATGCCCTTGTACACGATCGTCGCGCTGGACAGGCTGGCCAGGTAAAAGCCCGTTTCGTGCTCGGCGCGCTTGCGCAGGCAGTACGCCTTCCGGTCGAGCGCCAGGCCGGCCTCGCCGGCCACCCCCGCCACGACGAGCTGGACGAGCCGCGGCAGCACCGCCCGTGCCGCGTTCCCGCAGAAACCCCGATCGTGCGGAACCTCGCGCCAGCCGAGCACGGCCAGTCCTTCCTCGGCCGCGATCGCCTCCACCGCGGCCACCTGCCTCACCGCATCGGCCTGCGCGGCCGGCAGGAACGCTAGCCCGGCCGCATAGCTGCCCGGCGCCGGGAGGGCGAACTGGCAGCGCGCCCGCAGCAGCGCGTCGGGCATCTGGGTGAGGATGCCGGCGCCGTCGCCCGAATCCGGGTCGGCGCCCTTCGCGCCGCGGTGGTCCAGGTTGCGCAGCACGGCGAGGGCATCGGCGACGGTCTTGTGGCGGCGTTCGCCGGTGAGGTCCGCCACGAAGCCGACGCCGCAAGCGTCGTGCTCATTCCTGCTGTCATAAAGCCCGGTACCTGACTGCCTGGTGGCAGGTGCCATCCAGCGTGCTCCCGTCGTCTCGCCCCGCCGCTATGGCCGGCCGGCGCCGCCATAGCCAACGGCATGGTCATGGGGATGGGACGACACTGGCCCTGTCTCGCGGGACAACACTGGCCCAGCCACGGCGGATGGCAGATGGCACAAGCCGCGCGCTTGCCAGCAGTATAACGAAGTGGGCGGGCCGGGATCAGGAGCGGGGCCCGGACACTTTTGTCCGATACAGCACGATCATCGGCATCGCGCTGATTGCGGCAGGCCAGGTCTCCATGATCGATGTTGGTTTTCTGTTGCTATAGCAACAGAAAACCAACATCGATGATGGGTGAGCCGGGCGCTAGCGGCCGGCCCGGACGCCGCTGGCCAGTTCGCTGGCCAGCGCGCGGACGCCGGCCAGGCCGCCTGCCGGGCTGTCGGCTGCCAGCAGTCGCTGGACGAGCGCCGAGCCGACGATCACCCCGTCGGCGAACGCGGCCACCGCGGCCGCCTGCTTGCCGTCCCGGACGCCGAGCCCGACCGCGACCGGCAGGCTGGTGTGCGCCCGCACCCGGCGCACCAGGCCCTCGGCCTCGCTGCCGACCGACTCCCTGGCCCCGGTGGTTCCCATCAGCGACGCCGCGTACACGAATCCGCGGCAGGCCGCGGTGATCAGCCCGATCCGCTCGTCCGACGAACTCGGCGCCACCAGGAAGACCGGGTCCAGGTCATAGGAGGCGGCTGCGGCCAGCCACGGCCCGGCTTCCTCCGGCGTCAGGTCCGGCGTGATCAGGCCGCTGCCGCCAGCGTCTGCCAGCTCACGGGCGAACCTGCCGACACCGTGCTGCTCGACCGGGTTCCAGTAGGTCATGATCAGGGTCGGTATCCCGGCCCCGGCCACGGCTCGCACCGTCTCCAGCACGTCAGCGACCCGGGTGCCGCCGGTCAGCGCCCGGTGTACCGCCTCCTGGATCACCGGACCGTCCATCAGCGGGTCAGAGTACGGCAGCCCGATCTCGATGATGTCCGCGCCGGCCTCAGCGATCGCGATCGCCGCCTCGATCGCCCCGTCGACCGACGGAAGGCCGGCCGGCAGGTAGCCGATCAGCGCTGCCCGCTGCTCCGCTGCCGCCTTCTCGAACGCGGCGCTGACAGCGCTCACCATGCCGCGCCCGCAGTGCCGCCGCCGGTCAACGGGCTGTCGGTGAGCGACGGGCCGCTCTGGGCCGGGCCGCTCTGGGCCGGGGAGCCGTTGCCCAGGTGGCCGAACCAATGGCCGGCGATGTCGACGTCCTTGTCGCCCCGGCCGGACAGGTTGACCAGCAGCACGCCGCCCGGGCCGAGATCTCTCCCAAGTTGCAGCGCGCCGGCCAGCGCGTGCGACGACTCGATCGCCGGGATGATGCCCTCGGTGCGGCAGAGCACTGAGAACGCATGCATCGCCTCGCTGTCGCTGATCGGCCGGTAACTTGCCCGGCCGGTCTCCCTGAGCCAGGCGTGCTCCGGGCCGACGCCCGGATAGTCCAGCCCGGCCGAGATGGAGTGGGTCTGCAGCGTCTGGCCGTCGGCATCCTGCAGGATGTAAGTGCGCATGCCGTGCAGGACGCCGGCCGAGCCGAACGTGAGCGTGGCCGCGTTCCGCCCGGTTTCCCGGCCGTCGCCACCCGCCTCGCAGCCGATCAGCGCGACCCCGGCGTCCGGAATGAAGGAGTGGAAGATGCCGATCGCGTTCGAGCCGCCGCCCACGCAGGCGACCACGGCATCGGGCAGCCGGCCGGCCGCCCGCATGATCTGCTCGCGCGCCTCGACGCCGATGATCCGCTGGAAGTCCCGCACCATCATCGGGAACGGATGCGGTCCGCCGACCGAGCCGATGCAGTAATGGGTGTACTCGACGGTGGACACCCAGTTCCTGAACGCCTCGTTCATCGCGTCCTTGAGCGTCCGGCTGCCGGTCGTCACCGGGACGACCTCTGCGCCGAGCATCTTCATCCTGGCCACGTTCAGGGCCTGCCGGCGGGTGTCTTCCTCGCCCATGTAGACGACGCAGTCCAGGCCGAGCAGTGCGGCGGCTGTCGCGGTCGCCACCCCATGCTGGCCGGCCCCGGTTTCGGCGATGACCCGCCTCTTGCCGAGCCGCTTTGTCAGCAACGCCTGCCCGAGCACGTTGTTTATCTTGTGCGAGCCGGTGTGAGCCATGTCCTCCCGCTTGAGGAAGACCCGGCAGCCGCCGGCCTGCGCCGCAAATCTCGGCACCTCGGTGAGCAACGTCGGCCGGCCCGCGTACCCGGTCAGCAGCGCCGACAGCTCTGCCTGGAAAGCCGGGTCAGCCTTCGCCTCTGCGTAGGCGGCGGTCAACTCCTCCAGCGCGGCCATCAGCGCTTCCGGAGCCAGCCTGCCGCCATAACTGCCGAAGTAGCCGGCTGCGTCCGGCACGGCCCCGCCCGGCACGGCCCCGCCCGGCACAGGCGCGCCCGCGGTCATGACAGCCCTCCGCCCTGGCCGGGAGCATCGCTCCCGGTACCGCCGGATCCGCCGCGATCACCGCGAAGCGCCGGGTGGGAGCCAGCCGTGACCAGGTCGGCGACCGCCGACCGTGGGTCCTTGCCGGTGACAAGGCTTTCCCCGACCAGCACCGCGTCCGCTCCGGCAGCCGCATACGCCAGCAGGTCGTGCGGTCCGCGCACGCCAGATTCGGCGATCTTGATGACACCCTCCGGGATGTGCGGTGCCAGTTGAGCGAACACCCTGCGGTCGACCTCGAGCGTAGCCAGGTTCCTGGCGTTGACGCCGAGGACCCTGGCGCCGGCCGCCATGGCACGCTCAAGCTCACCTAGCGTGTGCACCTCGACCAGCGGCACGAGGCCGATGGACTGGGCCCGCTCGACCAGAGAGACCAGCGCGTTCTGCTCGAGCGCGGCGACGATGAGCAGCACAAGGTCGGCGCCGTAAGCCCTGGCCTCCCATAGCTGGTACGAGCTGATGATGAAGTCTTTCCGCAGCACCGGCACCGCAACGGCGTCCCGCACCGCCGCCAGGTCATCCAGGCTGCCGCCGAAGCGCCGCTTCTCGGTCAGCACGCTGATGATCCGCGCCCCGCCTGCCTCGTAGTCTGCTGCCAGGGCTGCGGGGTCGGCAATGGCCGCCAGCGCGCCCTTCGACGGGCTCGCCCGCTTCACCTCGGCGATGACCGCGATCGCGCTGCCAGCGAACGCCGCCATCACGTCCTTGGGCGACGGGGCTCTTGCAGCCAGCGCCTTCAGGCGTTCCAGCGGCATCTCGCGCTGGCGAGCCGCCAGGTCCGCGCGCACTCCGTCGAGGATGTCGTCAAGCACGCTCACGCGGTTCTGCCGCCCCTCGGGTGGGATGCCTTGCGTGAAAATCGTAGCGAGAGCGCCACAGTCGGCTCGCTCGGCCCCTGGCGGACTCCACTCAGGCGAGCCCGGACGTCGCTGAGGTCGGGTCCTCGCCGCGGCTGAGCGACTCCCAGATGCCCGCCGAGTCGGCCGGCTGCGCGGAGCTGGCGGCTGGCGGGGCGGCTTCCGGTCGCCCGGCCGGCGAGTCGTACCGGCTGGACATCACCGCCATCCGCCTGGCACGAGCAGCCACCAGGAGCCCCGCGGCCACCATCGCGATCGCACCGACGACGACGATCGCCTGCCACCCGGTTGCCTCGAACGCTACGTGCGGCGCGGCTCCGGCCACGTTCGGCGCGATCGAGGGTGCACTGCCGACGCCGGCCGTCACAGACCCTGCCGCAGCGGTCTCCGGGCTGACGTTCGAGCTCGCCGCCGACACCGCTCCGGCTCGTGTCAGCGTGAACGCCGATGCGGCCAGCGCCAGGCCGACAGTCGCGAGGAGCACGCCGAACAGTCGTCGTGCCAGGCGGCGGCTGGCCAGTATCGCCGCGAGTGTGGCGAGGCCGGCCACCACCAGCGCGTCGAGGTACGGGACCAGGGCAGCCCCGGTCACGCTCACGGTGCTCGCTGGGAGTGGCCTGGGCGGGATAGTGCGGACTTGCGCCCAGGCCTGCCTGGTCGCCAGGAAGATCAGCCCGGCACCGGCGGCGCCGAGCAGCAGCACGAGCCAAAGTTCCTGCCGCGGCGAGCGCGCCCGCAGCCCGGTCAGCCGCAATCCGGCCGCCCGGCCGCCGGGGACCCGGTCAAGACTGCTGGCCATCTGCCGTCTGCCCCGCCTTTCCCGTGCCTGTCTGCTGCGCCCGGCTGTC
>JAJYUU010000111.1:0-13804 GCA_021792405.1 Actinomycetes bacterium | reverse complement strand
GCTGCGCCCGGCTGTCTGCTGGCTGGACTCTTAGGACAGGCTAGCCGCAGCTGCCCGAGCGCCGGCCAGCGGGCAGACCGCCAGTCGGCACCGCTGATAGTCAGCTGATCGATGATCAGCTGACTATCACGTGATCTACGATCAGCAGTTAACATGCACGCCGACCACGCCGACCTCGTTATCCTGGCCGGTGCCGCCCACCACCGCGGTGATCAGCCAGGCTGGCTGACATGAGGAGCACCCGTGAGTCATGCTCAGGATGAGCGCCGCGCGATCTGTGACCTGCTGGCCGAACTCGGACCAGACCAGCCAACTCTGTGCGCCGGCTGGCAGACGGCCGATCTGGCTGCGCACCTGGTCCTGCGAGAACGCCGCCCGGATGCCGGCGCCGGGATGATGGGCGGCCCGCTAGCCGGGTACACCCGCCGGGTGCAGGCACGGCTGGCCGAGCGAACACCGTTTCCCCGGCTGGTCCAGCTCATCCGGTCCGGCCCGCCGCGGTACTCGGTCTTCGCCGTGCCCGGCGCGGACCAGCGCCTGAACCTGGTGGAGTACTTCGTCCACCACGAGGACGTGCGGCGGGCTCAGCCGGGCACACAGCCGCGGCCGATCAGCCCGCAGCTTGCCGACGCGCTGTGGGCGAGGCTTCCGCTCGCCAGATTCCTGCTGCGGCGGGCGCCGGTGGGTGTTGAGCTGGTGCGAACGGACGCGGGGAGTCGGCCCCCGGACGCGCCATCTCAGGGCGGGAACGGCCGGGTGCGGATCACGGTGAAGGCCCGCACGCCGCTGGTAACGGTCTCCGGCGAGCCCGCCGAGCTGACACTGTGGGTCATGGGCCGGACCGGCGCAGCCCATGTTCGCCTCGACGGCAGCGACACCGACGTCGCCGCGCTGCAGGCGGCTTCCTGGCACGCCTGATAGCGCCGGTCGGACGCCGGCCCGGCCCTGACCCAGGAAAGCCCGGCCCTGACCCAGGAAAGCCCGGCCAGCCATCGGTTCGGCACGACGGTCGCAGCCGAGTCAGGCTTCGTTGATGAGCTGATACAAGATGCAGTCCTGCCAGCGGCCGGCGATCTTCAGGTAGTGCGGTGCCATCCCGATGCGGGCAAAGCCATTTCGCTCGAGCACGCGCTGCGAGGCGAAGTTGCGCAGCAGCGTCTCGCCCTGGATCCGGTGCAGCCCGAACTCGCCGAAGGCGACACCGACGACCTCGCGCAATGCCGCGGTCGCCACGCCGCGACCGCCGGCTGACTGGCACACCCAGTAGCCGACACTGCAGGACAGGAACGGGCCGCGAACTATGCCGTTGAGCGTGATGCGACCGACAACGGCGCCCTCGTCGATGATTACATACGGCAGGTTCCGGCCCTGCTCGTACTGCGCCAGCGCGTCCGCGATCACCGCGCGCTGGCCAGCTTCGGTGAAGTACCCATCGCCGCGGACCGGCTCGAAGGGTGCCAGGAAGGCCCGGTTGACGCGTTGCAGCTCGGCCAGCACGCCCGCGTCGGCTGGCGTGATCAGTCGGCAAGCGATCATTCGGTCATGATGCCAGGGCGGATACCCGGCTCACCGGGTGGCCGCTGACAGTGCCTCGCGGATGACCGCCTCGCCGGCCGGGGTGCCGACCTCGTCGCTGAACGAGCCGTACGGCGCGCCGTACACCGGCGTTCCCGGCTCCTGCCGCCAGCTGTCGCTCAGGTCGCCGGCGTCGACAGCGCCATAGCCGATCGAGTCAAGAAAGCGGGCCGCCTCGGCCTTGGCCGCCGGGTCGTCCCCGGCGATCGGCAGATACGACCGGTCGGCAGCGCCGGCCGGGCGGGCGAGCGAGCCCAGGTGCTTATAGAAGATGTTGTTGAAGGCCTTGACCAGTGCAGCCCCGGCTAGCCGGTGCTGCAGCAGCTCGCTGCTTGTCTCGATGCCGTCGTCCAGCGACGCGATGTGCCCGTCCCGCTCCGGATAGTAGTTGCAGGTGTCGAGCACCACCTTTCCGGACAGCGGCCCGGCGGGAACGCTGAGATAGGCCCGGAGCGGGATCGAAACGACGACGATGTCGCCCGCAGCCGCCGCGTCCCCGGCCGTTCCTGCCCGTGCGAGCGGGCCGAGATCAGCGACCAGGTCCGCGAGCGTGGCTGGTCCGCGCGAGTTGCTCAGCACCACCTGATGGCCCGCGGCCACGCTCAGTCGCGCCACGGTGCCGCCGATATAGCCACTGCCGATAAAACCTATGATCGTCACGAAACGGGGTAACCAGAGCCGGCCATCGAAGATTCCGCCCGGTTACCTGGCTATCGAGAGGCCGTCCGGCCCACGCCGATGAGCTGGACGAGATCGCTGATCGAGTCCAGGAGGTGCGGCGCGCCCGCGGCGGCAAGCGACTCCCTGCTGCCCGCGCCGGTGGAGACCGCCGCGACCAGGCCGGCGCCGGCCCGCCGCCCGGACTCGACGTCACTTGCGGTATCGCCAACAACCGCCAGCTCGGTCACCGCCCCGCCACCGAGCCGGATCAGCGCGGTCAGCGGCAGGTCCGGCCATGGCCTGCCGCGGCCCGCGTCAGCTGGCGACAGCGCCAGGTCGATGAGCGGCCGCCAGCCCAGCGCGTCGAGCACGGCATCCCTGGTGACCGGCGCGAACCCGGTAACCAGGCAGACCTTGATGCCAGCCGCGCGCAGCGCGGTGATGGTCTCGAGAGCGCCGGGTAGCGGGGCGACCAGGCCCTTGCGCACGGCTTCGGCGTAACTCTGCTCGAAGACGCGATTACCCTGCCGGGCACGGTCTTCGCTGCCCAGCAGCCGCCGGAACACCTCGATCTTCGACTGGCCCATGGTGTCCCGGACGAACGCGATGGCCTCGTCGTATCCGGGCGCGCCAGGGACCAGGCCGAACTCGGCCGCGGCGGCTGCGAAAGCCGCCATGACGCTGCCATCGTCGGCCACCGTCGTGCCGGCCATGTCGAGGCAGGCGACCGTGATCTCAGGCATCGCTCTCTCCGGCTTTTGCTTCTTCGCCCGGGGTGCTGTCCGGCTGCGTCCGCTACGGCCGCCACTCTAGGTGACGAACGTTCCCTTTGCCGGGAGGGTCACCACGAGGCCGCGCTGGCGTAGCTCCTCAACCGCACGGCGCGCAGTTCCGACGGCAACCTGGTAATCGGCCGCGAGATCACGCTCAGCGGGCAGCCTCGCACCCGCCTGCAACTCCCCCGCCTCGATCCGGGCCGCGATGTGATCAGCCACGCCGACGTAGACGTAAACCGGCCCGAGCGCATTGGCATCGAACTTGGGCACTTTCCCCATGAAGATCACCCTAGAACGCTTGTGAACTGCGAAAAGAGTCAGGACGCGTCCAGCCGCTACAGGCCGCTCTATAGTGCGCTATGCTGAGCGAAGGCAGCCTGGTCGCCCCAGCGGCACGAAGTCGTCCGCAGGCCAGGCAGATAGTGGAGGCGGTAGTGGACAGAAGCGACGCATCCGCACTCGCCGATCTGCAAATGCACTGGGACGAGGCCTACACGATCGGCCTCGATGGTGACATCTGGTCGGCCAGGTTCCACGGCTCACCGGACGAGCTCCGCGCCCACACCAGCACCGAGTTGCGTGAGCTGATCCGTGCCGACTACATGTACCGGCAGCGGGCGCGCCGTGCTCCCCTCGGCAGGGTCAATGACGAGAGTCTCGACGACCTCACCGACGACCTAGACGACGACCTCGACGACGACGCTTACGAGGCTCACTTCGACAGCACCGGGATCGGCGCCGCCCGCACCGGGTCCGCCGCCAGCGGCGCTGACCCGTCCGGACACCCATCCGGGCCGAGCGGGCACGCCTCGCCGCACGTCAGTTTCGCGGACATCCGCGGCGAGCGCATGTCGACCTGACGGCCAGCGCATGCTCGCCAGCGCATCTTCGCAAGCGGATCGCCAGCGGCCGGACGCGGGCTCTGCCCTAGGCTGTGGCAGAGAACCCGTCCCGCCCGGCAAGCCGCCGGCCGGAAGCCACCGGAGGCGAGCATGGCTCATGTGCTTGGCATCGATATTGGCGGCACCGGCATCAAGGCTGCCCCAGCTGATACCACGCGCGGCGAGCTGATCGCCGAACGGCAGAAGATCGACACTCCGCAGCCCGCCACCCCAAATGCCGTCACCGAGGTGGTCCAGAAGCTGGTCGCCGACTTCTCCTGGACCGGCTCGGTCGGCATCACGTTTCCCGGAGTCGTGGTGGGCGGCATCATCCAGACGGCGGCGAACCTGGATCACAGCTGGATCGGCACGGACGCCGTCAAGGCTTTCAGCGCCGCGACCAAGCTGCCTGTCTCCGTTATCAACGACGCCGACGCCGCGGGCATCGCGGAGATGGCCTTCGGCGCGGGCCACGGCGTTCGCGGCACTGTGCTGCTGCTCACGCTAGGTACCGGTATCGGCAGCGCGCTGTTCATTGACGGCACCCTGGTGCCCAACACCGAGTTCGGCCACATCCAGATCCGCGGCAAAGACGCTGAGAAGAGAGCTTCCGAGCATGCCCGCGAAGAACACGATCTCAGCTGGGGAGCGTGGGCGGGCCGGGTCGATGAGTATCTCGCCCACATGGAGGCCCTGCTGTCGCCAGACCTGATCATCATCGGCGGTGGCATCAGCAAGAAGTCCGATAAGTTCCTGCCGCGGCTGACCGGGCTGCGCGCGAAGATCGTGCCGGCCACGATGCTGAACGACGCCGGCATCGTCGGCGCCGCCATGGCTGTTGGACGCGGTGGCCGACCCGGCTAGTTGGAGCCCGGCGAGCCGGATCCGGGCAGGCCCGAGTCGGGCCGCCAGGCCTGGCTCGCGCCACCGTTCCGACCAGGCTCCGGCCACGTCACCTGGTGGCCGTTATCACCACCCTGAGGGGCATCAGTCACGCCCGGGTCCGGCCGCGCGGTCGGGTAAGGCCCTGTCGTGAACGAGTCCATACCCGGCATCGCCGCCGGCCCGGACGGCTCTTGACGCCGACTCCTCATGACGGCGACTAGCTCTATGCCGCCCGCCATCGCAGCGGCGGCAAGCGGCCAGAAGGCCAGCGCGCCGGGTGAGCCGAGTGAGATGGGCGCGTACAGATAGGTTCCGGGTCTGCTCGTCGCAAGCAGGTGATTAAACCCGGGTCCGCCCGATGCCTGGTGTCCGAGCCATTCAGCGGCATAGGCAGCCGCGATCGCGCCGAGGATCACGCCGGCCATCGGCAGCGGGCCATAACGCCGGATCGCGAAGAGGTAAGCCAGCAGGCCCAGGAGCGCGCCGCCGGCCAGAGCGATGAAGCAGTACCAGCCGTCGGCCGCGATGAAGGCGCTTGTCTCAGAGTTGGTGGCATACGCGGTCGGCGGGTTCAGGGTGTACATCTGGTACTGCACTCGCGGCGCCACGGCGGCCCAGACCAGCCCAGCGGCTCCGCCGGCAACCGCGCTTCCGGCGACAACCAGGACAGCAGCGAGCAACGCGCGGCCGCGCTGCGGACTGAACCGCGTGTCGACGGCGCGATGCGAGGCCGGCCCGGCCGGCGGCGGACGCATGCTGTGGTCGGTCATAGCTTCCTAGCAGGGTACGGGACGAAACCGCGATGCCGGACACCGGCCGCGCTGGTTTCGTGATCTTCGCTGGTTCCGCCGAGTACCGGAACTGGGTTGGGCGGGCACGTGGCGGCACGCTGATCCGGGGCTCTGGTACCTTGGCAACGCGATAGGACTCAACTCTGCGTCACCACATGAGGACACCGATGATTGAGGTCACGGACCTTAGCAAGCGCTTCGGGGACAAGGTGGCCGTCGATCACCTGTCTTTCACGGTTGAGCCGGGCAGGGTGACCGGATTCCTCGGTCCTAACGGCGCCGGGAAATCCACGACGATGCGACTAATCCTGGGCCTGGACCATCCGAGCGGAGGCTCGGCCACCATCAACAGCAGGAAGTACGCCGAGCTGGCCAGCCCGTTGCGGACAGTGGGAGCTCTCCTCGAGGCTAAATCAGTACATAACGGTCGCAGCGCACGGAACCACCTCCTGTTTCTTGCGCAGACTCAGGGCATCCCGGCCAGCCGGGTCGACGAGATGCTCGACATGGTGGGCCTGCGCGATGTCGCGAGGAAGAGAGCCGGCGGCTTCTCCCTGGGCATGGGCCAGCGCCTCGGCGTCGCATCCGCGCTTCTTGGCGACCCGCAGGTGCTGCTCCTGGATGAACCGGTCAACGGCCTCGACCCGGAGGGCGTGCTGTGGATCAGGAACCTGATGAAGTACCTGGCCAGCCAGGGCAAGACGGTCCTGGTCTCAAGTCACCTGATGAACGAGATGGCGGTGACCGCTGATCACCTGGTCGTCATCGGGCGCGGCAAGCTGATCGTCTCCGCCGCCACGGAAGATGTCATCGCCCGCGGCTCGGGCCAGACCGTCCGCGTCCGCACGCCAGAGCCAGGCCGGCTGACGGACCTGATCGTCACCGAGGGCGGCAAGGCAATCCCGGCAGAGAACGGGAACGGCGGCGCGGAAGCACCTGGCGGCCAGGCCCCCGTCCTCACGGTCACCGGCCTTGCCGCACCACGAATAGGCGAACTCGCGGCATCAGCCTCGATCGTGCTGCACGAGCTCACGCCTCAGCTCGCGACGCTCGAGGACGCCTTCCTCGAGCTCACCTCCGGGAGTCTTGAGTTCGGACATGCAAGTGCCCAGCCGGCTGGCCAGTCCATCGAGGAGAACGTCCGATGAGCATCACCGCCGCCTCCGGTCAGCTCGACTCCGCTGCTGCCCAAGCTAGCCAGCCCGGTGGTGCGGCCGGATTCGGCCGCCTGATGGCCGCCGAGTGGACGAAGCTCCGGTCCGTCCGGTCTACAGTATGGACGCTGCTGCTCTTCGTGATCATCACCATCGGCCTGACCGCCCTGCTGAGCTGGCTGACGGTGTCGAACTGGACCGGTCCTCGGGCCGCGCCCCGAGATGCCAGGGTGGCGGCTGACCCGATCGGCTTCATCTTCGGGGCCGGAATCGGGCTGGGCCAGCTCACTATCTGCGTCCTCGGGGTGCTGCTGATCACGACCGAGTACTCAACCGGTGTCATCCGCGCCTCGCTGCTCGCGGTTCCGAAGCGGTACCCCATGCTTGCCGCCAAGATCGCCGTGTTCGGCCTGCTCATGCTCGTGCTCTCCGAGCTTGTCGCGTTCGGTTCGTTCTTCGTCGGCTCAGCCATCCTGCACAGCCGAGTGGTGGTGTCGCTGAGCGGCCCGGGCGTGCTGCGGGCAACCCTGGGCGCCGGCTTCTACCTGACGGTTCTGGGCATCCTGGCGCTGGCGGTCGGGGCAATAGTCCGGCATACGGCCGCGGGCATCAGCATCGTCATCGGCATAGTGCTCGTGCTGCCCATCCTCGCCGGGCTGCTGCCCAGCAACTGGGGCGCGCATATCAACGCCTACCTGCCGCAGCAGGCCGGGTCGCTGGTCTACGCAGTGCATCAGAGCAGCGGCCAGTTGCTCACGGCCTGGGAAGGCTTCGGCGTGTTCTGCATCTGGGCGGTGCTGCTGCTCGCTGTTGCGACCTACCTGCTGAACCGCCGGGATGCCTGACCAGATCGCGGCCGCAGGCGGCAGCAATTGCCGCGCCAGGGAGCAAGTTAGCCCGCCGCGATGGCCAGGGCCTCGCTGATCGAAACGACCCGCTGGTAGGCGCGGCTCACATCGGCCCGGTCGCCTGGCTCGTCCACGCTGCCCGCGCTGAGTCGCTCGATCATGCCTGCCTGGTCGAGCAGCACCTGCCGGTCCTGCGGCCTCGTGGTGCGCTCCATTATCCTTGCCAGCGCATCGAGTTGCCTGATCAGCACGGCTGGCATGCCGCGGCCAGCTTGCCGGACCTTCTCGAAGGCACGCTGCACGAGCCGCTCCCAGGTGACCTCGGCGGCGATGACCCGCACCGCTCCGCCGGAGTCCCGGTAAACCCTCGTGGGCTGCCACCTGCCGGTAACCTTGCACAGGCTGTCCCCGATCCAGTCAATGCAGGTCAGCGCCGTGAACGTGTCATTCACCGCAGAGGACAGCGCCCGGATGCAGATCTCGACCAGCTGGTCAACCCCGAACGACACGTCCTGAGCGAGCGTGCGGTACGGCCCGGTGACATGTGCCAGAGACAGCTCTTCCGCGACCCGGCCGGCCGCCTCGGGCGGCCAGACAGTGGCGTACTCGGTGCCCTGGGTGATGAAGTGGCCCGGCCGGAAGCGCACGTGAACGACCGCATCGACCTCCGTGGCGATGGAGATGAGCGTCTCATGCTGGATGTACTGCAGGTAGCCGCTGCGGGGCGCCGCGACCACCCCGCCATCCCCGCCCATTCCGGCGATCAGCAGCGCGGCCATCTCGGCATCGGCGCCTACCGACGGATCCCCGGCCTGGAGCTCGATGGCCTTTTGCAGGTCACCGGCGATCCCGGCAATCACCTGCGGCAACTGGATCTGGACGGTGATGTGATGCAGGAAGTAGATCAGCACGGCCAGGTCGGCCAGCATCAGCGCCAGGGTCACAGTGACGCTGATGTGCGGCACGAAGCTCCCGTGACTACCCTGGCCGACAGAACCCAGTGTCAGCACCGCGTAGACGAATGTAGCCACGTAGGTGCCAAGGGTGAGCTGGGTGCCGCGGTCGCGGATGAAATTGCGCAGCATGCGCGGCCCGAATTGAGTAGAGGTCAGCGTCAGCGCGACGATCACGATCGAGAACACGACGCCGATAACCGTGATGACGGCCGCCGCGATCGCGGTCAGCACGGTCCGCGCGACATCCGGGGATCCGCTGATGGCCCAGCCAGGAACCTTGAAAGCGCCGTCGTAGGCGGCCCGGTCGAGCGCGTAGGTGCCGATGAACAAGATCACCGCAGCGACGACTTCGACAGCGGGCACCAGCCAGAGATTGGTCCGCAGAACCTCGCGGCGCCACTGCGACCCGCGCAGCAGCCTGCGGAGTGCCGGCGCCCGGCCGGGGTGCCAGCCGTACCGATCCATGGCGAGCCTCCAAGGGAGTAGCCCGAACTGCCGACCAGGCTTCCCGGCTCACCTCAGGCCACGATAATACCCGGACCAACCGGGCGGGCCTAGCGGGACCGCCGTCCAGTCCGTCCCGATATCAGCCGACGCAGCCGGCACCGAGCAGCTGCTTCAGGTCAGCCAGCAAGGATGGCGACGGCTTGACCCGGAGCTTGTCGTCGAGTCTCAGCACCTTGATCCGTTCCCCGGTGAGCAGCCGCAAATGCACTTCAGTCGGCCCGGGGTGAGTCCGCAGCACTTCTTTCAGCCGCTCGACGACCGGAGGGACGCACCGCCCTTCCAGCATCGACACGACGAAAGGGCCGGCCTGGCCCGACGTCATGTCCGGCGTGCTGACGTCCATCGCGACCAGCTTCGGCACCTCCTCGCGCCGGTCCAAGCGGCCCTTGACCACGACCACCGCATCGTCGATGACCTGGCTCATGCACTGGGCGTAGGTAGCCGGGAAGAACAGCACCTCGATGGCGCCGTCCAGGTCCTCCAGGGTGGCCGCGGCCCAGGTGTTCCCCTGCCGGGTCACCTTGCGCTGAACGCCAGACAGGATGCCGCCGACTGTCACGATCTGGCCGTCGCGGTCGGTGCGCGAACCGCGCCCGGGCTCTTCTTCCTCAGCCGAGCTGACGAGCTGTGCCAGCGAGCAGTCGGTCACAGCCGCGAGGACATGCTCTACCCCGAGCAGCGGATGATCGGACACGTACAGGCCGAGCATCTCCCGCTCGAAGGCCAGCAACGTCGGCTTCTCCCACTCACCGTCGGGCACCGGCACGTCGAACGTCACGTCGTCATGGCTGTCATCGCCGAACAGCGAGTCCTGCCCGATGGCCTCATTGCGCTTGACGTCGATGATCGCATCGACCGCTTGCTCATGGATCAGCATCAGGCCGCGCCGCGGGTGCCCGAAGGAGTCGAACGCGCCAGCCTTGACCAGCGACTCGATCACGCGCTTGTTGCAGACATTGACCGGCACCTTGCGCAGGAAGTCCGAGAAGCTCGTGAAGGCTCCCTTAGCGGTGCGCGCGGCGACAATAGAGTCCACCACTCCGGTGCCGACGTTCCGCACGGCCGCCATACCGAACCTGATGTCGTCCCCGACCGGGGTAAAGATCGCGTTGGACGCGTTCACATCCGGCGGCAGTACCTTGATGCCCATCCGGCGGCATTCGCTCAGGTACAGGGCGGACTTATCCTTGTCACCGGCCACCGAGGTCAGCAGGCCCGCCATGTACTCGGCCGGGTAGTTGGCCTTGAGATAGGCAGTCCAGTAGGCAACCAGCGCATACCCTGCCGCGTGCGCCTTGTTGAACGCATAGCCGGAGAACGGGACCATGACGTCCCAGATGGTCTTGATCGCGGCGTCGGAGTAGCCGTTCGCTTTCATGCCGGCCGCGAACGGCTCGTACTCCTTGTCGAGAATCTCCTTCTTCTTCTTGCCCATGGCGCGCCGCAGCAGATCGGCCTTGCCGGGTGAGTAACCGGCCAGCTTCTGCGCCGCGAGCATCACGTCCTCCTGGTAGACCAGCAGGCCGTAGCTCTCCCCCAGGATGTCGTCCAGCGCCTCGGCCAGCTCGGGATGGATCGGCGTCACCGGGGCGCGGCCGGTCTTCCGGTCGGCGTAGACCGGGGCGCTCGCCATCGGGCCCGGCCGGTACAGCGCGTTCACCGCGGAGATGTCGCCGAACTTGTCCGCGCGCATCGCCCGCAGCAAAGCGCGCATGGGGCCGCCCTCCATCTGGAACACGCCGAGCGTGTCGCCGCGCGCGAAGAGCTCGTAGGTCTTCTTGTCGTCCAGCGGCAGCCGATCGAGATCGATGTCGATGCCGCGGTTGGCCTTGATCCCCGCGACCGCGTCCTCCAGGATGGTGAGGTTCCGCAGGCCGAGGAAATCCATCTTCAGCAGGCCGATCTCCTCGCAGGCCGGGTAGTCGAACTGGGTGATGATCGCCCCGTCAGCCTCGCGCCGCCAGACCGGGATGTGCTCCATCAGCGGCTCGGAGCTCATGATCACCCCGGCCGCGTGCACGCCCGGCTGCCGGATCAGCCCCTCCAGCCCGCGAGCGGTGTCGATGACCTGGCGCACCTCGGGTTCTGCCTCGTACAGCGCCCGCAATTCCGCCGCCTCGCCGTGGCGCGGGTGGTCGGTGTCGAAGATCGCCGACAGCGCGATGTCCTTGCCGAGCACCGCGGGCGGGAACGCCTTGGTAATCCGGTCGCCGAGCGCGTACGGGAAGCCGAGCACCCTGGCAGAGTCCTTGACCGCGGCCTTCCCCTTGATCGTGCCGTAGGTGATGATCTGCGCTACCCGGTCATCTCCGTACTTTTCGGTCACGTACCTGATGACGTCAGCCCGGCGGCGCTCGTCAAAGTCGACGTCGATATCCGGCATCGAGACGCGCTCGGGGTTGAGGAAACGCTCGAAGACCAGCCCGTGCGCGATCGGGTCGAGGTCGGTGATGCCGAGCGCGTAGGACACGATCGAGCCGCCGGCCGAGCCGCGGCACGGTCCCACCCGGATCCCGTTGCGCTTTGCCCACATGATGAAATCAGCGACCACGAGGAAGTACGAGCAGAACCCCATCGTCTCGATGACGCCCATCTCGTACTCGGCCTGCTGGCGTCGCTGGTCGTCATAGCCGACCGGGAACCGCCAGTCCATGCCCCGCCACACTTCCTTGCGCATCCAGCTGGCTTCGGTCTCGCCGTCAGGCAGCGGGAACACCGGCATCAGGTTGCTCTTGCTGAAGCTCGCCTCGGCGCGCTCGGCGATCAGCAGCGTGTTGTCGCAGCCGGCCTGCCAGTCCTCGTCGCCGCGCAGCGCCCGCATCTCCTGCGGGCTCTTGAGGTAATAGCCCTGCCCTTCGAGCCGGAAGCGGTTCGGGTCGGCCATGTTGGTACCGGTCTGCACGCACAGCAGCACCTCGTGGGCGGCGGCGTCGGCCTGGCTGGTGTAGTGCGAGTCGTTGGTGACCAGGTACTTCAGCTTCAGCTCGGCAGCGATCCGGCGCAGCCCGTCGGCGTAGCGCTGCTCGACCGCGAGCCCGTGATCCATCAGCTCGACGAAATAGTTGTCCGGGCCGAAGATGTCCCGGAACTCGGCAGCCGCATCGAGCGCCTGCTGGTACTGGCCGAGCCGGAGTCTCGTCGGGACCTCGCCGCCGGCACAGCCGGTCGTCGCGATGATGCCCTTGGCGTACCTGGACAGCAGCTCACGGTCCATGCGCGGCTTGCGGAAATAGCCTTCCAGCGAGGCCAGAGACGACAGCCTGAACAGGTTGTGCATGCCCTCGGTTGACTCGGCGAGCAGCGTCATGTGCGTGTAGGCGCCCGCCCCGGACACGTCGTCGTCCTTCTGCGCCGGGGTCCCCCACCGGACCGACTGCTTGTGCGCCCGGTGCTCCGGCGCGATGTACGCCTCGGTGCCGACGATCGGCTTGATCCCGGCGGATCGCGCTTTCGACCAGAAGTCGTAGGCACCGTAGACGTTGCCATGGTCTGTGAGCGCGATCGCGGGCATGCCGGTGCGCTCGCACTCGGCGAACATCTCCGTCAGCCGCGCGGCGCCGTCGAGCATGGAGTACTCGCTGTGGACGTGCAGGTGCACGAATGAGCGCTCGGACCGCTTGCCCGCCTGGCCTGCTGCCATGAAGCACCGCCTCCTTCAGGCATGCTGCCACGAGCCGTGCGTCGAGGCGGCAATCCTGGCCGGCCGCAGGGCAGGGGGCACATCGGTTGGTGTCAGACGACCCTACCTCCGGCCGCCCACGGCCTGCCCCTGCGACACGCCCCGGCCACGGCCCCGGCACCCGGCCCGGCCATTTCTCGGTTCACCGAGCGCTCACGAGCAATTGGCTCACCGGCATTGGCAGCATCATCAGGTGCTCGATCTGGGCTCTTAGCATCATCCGCGCGCGGCCTGTCCATGCGGGATTCCGCAGTCGGCAAGGGACGGGCCGGACCTGCAACCGATAGGAAGCACGGATGAGGCGATCAGTGAAAGCCTGCGCGGTCACCGCCGCGGCTGGCCTGCTCGCGGCCATGGCGCTCGGGGTGACCGGCGGCGCGGCGAGCGGTGCCGTCGGCGTCAGCCACCGCGGCGGCGGCCCCGGCGACACCGCGACCCCGATCAGGCATCTCGTGGTGATCTTCGACGAGAACGTGTCGTTCGATCACTACTTCGGCACCTACCCCTACGCAGCCAACCCGCCCGGCGAGCCGGCCTTCCACCCCAGGCCGGAAGTCAACGGGCTGTACAACGCCATCACGAAGGCCGGCCCGGTCGGCCCGCTGCTGACCGACAACCCGAACGGAGCGAGCGCCAACCCCGTGCTACTCGGCCGGGGGGACCCGGATGACCTGTGACCAGAACCACGGATACGCTGCCGAGGAAGCCGCCGCTGACCATGGCGCCGAGGACGCCTACCCGGCGAACACCGGGAACAACCTCACCGTGGACCAGTGCCTGAGCGGGTTCAGCTACAACGGCGTGCCCGAAGTAGCCCCGCCGGGCACCGGATCAGACGCAGCCGCGATGAGTTACTACGACGGCAACTCGGTGACCGGGTTGTGGAACTACGCGCAGCACTTCGCGATGCGCGACAATGCCTACGGCACTACCTACGGACCCTCGACGCCGGGTGCGCTGAACGTTTCCTCCGCCCAGACCTACGGTGCGATCTGCGGGCCGTCGTATGCCACCATCAACGACTCCCCCTGCCCGGCGCCGCCCGGCCTGAACGCCGCTAATCCGGCTCTGTCCGACATCACCGCCGGGCCG
>JAJYUU010000110.1 GCA_021792405.1 Actinomycetes bacterium | reverse complement strand
AGGCGTCAAGCACGTGCCAGACGACCTTCTTGCCCGGGACGAGCTCAGTGATCCGCTGCTTGCTGTAATGGACGTCCTGATAGCGGTAAGTGAACTCGCCGCCCGGTTCATCGGTGACTCCGTCGATCTGCCCCGACCACCAGCCCCGCACGTTGGTAATGGCGGCGAATGCCTCCGCGGGGCTCTGATCGACCAAGAACTCGGTGCTGAAGCTCTGGCTCATCGTGCCTCCAGTCTGGCGATCTAGTTGCGTGACGCAACCAGCGTCAGGTTACGTTAACACCGATGGTCGTATGACGCAACCAGTTGCCTTACGATTACCGTATGCTCGGGAACAGCTACGAGGGCCAGGTCTGCTCGGCGGCACGGGCGCTCGAGGTGGTGGGTGAGCGCTGGAGCCTGCTGATCATCAGGGATGCGCTGTTCGCCGGCGTGACTCGCTTTAGCGACTTCGCCCGGCGCCTTGGCCTGGCCAGGAACATCCTCGCTGCCCGGCTGAACGGTTTCGTCGAAGCTGGGATCATGGAGCGCTTCTCGTCCGCGGGCGCGGGCTATCAGGAGTACCGCCTGACCGGGAAGGGCCGGGATCTCGCCCCCGTGATCATTGCCCTGACGGACTGGGGCGATCGCTGGGCGGCGCCCAACGGGCGCCCGATCATCTACCGGCACGCCGAGTGCGGCGGCGACGTCGAACAGCAGCATGTCTGCCGCGCCTGCGGCATGGCCATCGAGCCTGACCAGGTCGCTATCGAGCGCGGGCCCGGAATGACCGGCGCTGGCTGATGCTTGATGAGCTCAGAACCGGAAATTGGAGTAGCTGGAGTAATCAAAGCGGCTTGACTCTCCTGAGGTTTCCGGGTCGGCTGCGTCATCTGGCGGGCCCGGCTGACCGAAGCGACCAGACCTGCGGCGCCGGAGCGCGAGAGCGCCGGTCACCCCGCCCACGGCGATGAGGACCAGCCCTGCAGCCGCCAGCCAGGTGCTGACCGGGGTCGTGCCGTTGCCAGACCGCGCGGTGCCGCCCGCCCCGAACGCCGGAATCAGCAGCCGCGCGGATGTCGCCGTTCCGTCCGAGCACTCGATGCCGGGCTGATAGGTGGCGGGCCTGATGTGCCCCGGCAAGATGACCGAAACGGTGAACTCACCGCTCGGCGGGCTGGCCCGCATCTGGATATGCCGGGGCAGCCCGAGGGCCTGGCCCGAGAGTGTCGCGGCGCTGGCGCTGCTGCCGCAGAACACCGTGAACGTCACGCGGCCGCCCGCGACCGCGGTAGAGGGAACCACCGAGGCCAGATTGCCGGCGGACGGCGGACCGGCCGCCGTCGCCAGGGCCGGAGCGGCGCCGATGGCAAGCACAGCCGTGCCCGCGGCCAGGACGCCCAGGCCCGCGCCCAGGCCCGCGGCCAGATATGCGGCCAGCCCGGCCAGATATGCGGCCAGCCGCCCCGCTGAGCCGCGTGCGGTGTCTTCCCGGCCAGGCGGGCTGGCCAGGCTGGGACCTTGCGTCACTTGAACGGCAAATCGCCGCATCAGCCGCATGAAGGTTCCTCCCCGAGAACCGCTCGCACCATGGCAAAGCACACCTGCCCTCATCACGGCGGCAGGTGCTGGCAGGCGTAAGACAGGCGTGAGGCATGCGCAAGGAACAGGTGCAAGGCAGTTGCAAGGCCGACGAATTCCCCCGATCGCTATGCCGGAATACCCGGCGGCCGGCCAGGCAAACGGCGTGAGACGGCCGCCCCGGGACCGGCCTCCGCGCCGGCTAACGGAACGCCGGCGCGGCCCGCGTGGCAAGATCGGCAGCATGCTGCGGTGGCTGACGGCTGGAGAGTCGCACGGCCGCGCCCTGGTCGCCGTGTGCGAGGGCGTGCCGTCCGGCGTCGCGGTAACGACGGACGATCTCGCGTTCGCGCTGGCCAGGCGCCGGGCGGGGTACGGCCGGGGTGCCCGGATGAAGTTCGAGCGGGACGAGGTCGAGCTCACCGGCGGCGTCCGGCACGGGCTCACGCTGGGCAGCCCCGTGGCGATCAGGATCGGCAACACCGAGTGGCCGAAGTGGGAGACCGTGATGTCAGCCGATCCGGTCGAGGAGCAACTCCTGGCCGGGCAGGCCCGGGGTGCCCCGCTGACCAGGCCGCGGCCCGGCCACGCGGATCTGGCGGGCATGCAGAAGTACGGCCACGACGACGCCCGTCCGGTTCTCGAGCGGGCCAGTGCCAGGGAGACGGCGGCCCGGGTCGCACTCGGCGAGATCGCCAGGCGGCTGGTGCGCCAGGTACTGGGAGCGGAGATCGTCAGTCACGTGGTCGCGCTCGGCACGGTGCAGGCGCCTGGCGAGCACCTGCCCGGCCCGCAGGACCAGGCCCGGATCGATGCCGACCCGGTACGCTGCCTGGACGCGGGCGCCAGCGCCGCGATGCAGGCCGAAGTCGACGCCGCGCGCCGGGACGGCGATACCCTCGGCGGAGTTGTCGAGGTGATCGCCTACGGGCTACCGCCCGGCCTCGGCAGCCACGTGCACTGGGATAGGCGCCTGGACGGCAGGCTGGCGGGCGCGCTGATGAGCATCCAGGCCATGAAGGGTGTCGAGGTGGGCGACGGGTTCACGACTGCGGCCCGGCGCGGGTCGCTGGCGCATGACGAGATCGAAGGCAGCGACTCCGGGATCAGGCGGCTGACCAACAGGGCGGGCGGAATCGAGGGCGGGATGAGCACCGGCGAGCCGATCAGGCTGCGGGCCGCGATGAAGCCGATATCGACCGTGCCGCGCGCGCTCCGCACCATCGACGTGCGGACCGGCGAGCCGGCCAGCGCGATCAACCAGCGCAGTGACGTGACCGCGGTACCAGCGGCCGGCGTGGTGGCCGAGGCGATGGCCGCGCTGATACTGGCCGACGCCGTGCTGGAGAAATTCGGTGGCGACAGCGTGGCCGAGACCGCCCGGAACGCCAGGGCTTATCTCGGCGCGATGGTGGTCCGGTGACCGCGCGCGGACCGGGCGGTCAGCCCGGTGCTACCCCGTTCCCTCCGGTAGTCCTGATCGGGGCACCTGGCGCCGGCAAGTCGACGGTGGGCACGATGCTGGCGGCCCGGCTCGGCGTGCCGTTCACCGACACTGACGCCATGGTCGAGGCGGCTGCCGGGAAGCCGGTCAGCGATATTTTCATCACCGACGGCGAGCCGGAGTTCCGACGGCTGGAGCGCGCGGCCGTGGCGGCTGCACTCTCCGGCGGCAGCGCTCAGCACAACGGCACCACCACGGCGGGAACGGGCATTGCCGGGGTCGTCGGACTTGGCGGCGGCGCGGTTATGGACGAGCAGGCACAGGCGCAGCTTGCCGGTCGGGCGGTGGTGTACCTGCAGACCGGTTTTGCCGAACTGGCCAAGCGGGTCGGGCTGGACCGCGCCAGGCCGCTGCTGATCGGCACCAACCCCCGCGCCCAGCTGAAGTCGCTGCTGGACCAGCGCCTGCCGGTGTACGACAGGCTGGCCTGGCTGACGGTCAGCACCGACGGTCGGGAACCGGACGAGATCGCCGCGGACATCGCCGGGAGAGTGGCCACCGTGATGGCCCGCGGTGCGGGGGGACGGGGCGCGGGCGCACCGGGCGCCGGGCGGTGAGCGCGACGCGGATCGTGGTCGGCGGCGATCACCAGTACGAGGTGACCGTGGGTACCGGCGCGCTGGCCGAATTGCCCTCACTCGTCGGTGACGCCGCCAGGACCGTGGTGGTCATCCACTCAGTCAGCCTCGCCGGTATCGCGGCCGGGGTGTGCCAGGCGCTGGCGGCAGCCGGGTACGCGGTGCAGCCAGAGCCGGTGCCGGATGGCGAGGCGGCCAAGGAAGCCGGCGTCGCCGCCCGGCTCTGGTCGCAGCTGGCAGCCGCGGGCGTCGGCCGCGCGGACGCGATCGTCGGTGTCGGCGGCGGCGCCGTCACTGACCTGGCCGGGTTCGTGGCGGCGACCTGGCTGCGCGGCGTCAGGCTGGTGCTGGTGCCGACTTCGCTGCTGGCCATGACCGACGCCGCGATCGGCGGCAAGACCGCGATCAACACCGCCGACGGCAAGAACCTGGTGGGCGCGTTCTGGCCGCCGGCCGGGGTGCTGGCCGACACGGCGGTGCTGGCCACCTTGCCGCCGGCCGAGTACGTCAGCGGGCTGGCAGAGGTGATCAAGGCGGGCTTCATCGCCGACCCGGCGATCCTGGACCTGATCGAATCCGATCCGGCGGGCGCGGCCCGGCCGGGCGGACCGCACGAGCGCGAGCTGATCGAGCGGGCAATCCGGGTAAAGGCCGAGGTGGTGTCGGCCGACCTGCGGGAGTCCGGGCCTCGGGAGGTACTCAACTACGGTCATACGCTGGGTCACGCGATCGAGCGGGCCGAGGATTTCAGGATGCGGCACGGCGACGCGGTCTCGATCGGGATGTGCTTCGCCGCCTCGCTCGCCAGGCTGGCCGGGCGCCTTGAGGCGGTGACCGCGCAGCGTCACAGGTCCGTGCTGGCGGCCGTCGGGCTGCCGGTGCGCTACCGGCCGGGCGCGTGGCCGGCGTTGCGCGCGGCGATGGCGATGGACAAGAAGTCCAGGGCGGCGAAGCTCCGGCTGGTGGTGCTGGACGGGCTGGCCAGGCCGGGCATCATGGCGGACCCGCCGGAGGAATTGCTCGAGCTGGCCTACGCGGAGGTGTGCTGACGTTGGGGGTGTCCAGGTTGACGGCGGTCCTGGTGCTGAACGGCCCGAATCTCGGCATGCTCGGGGCTCGCGAGCCGGAGATCTACGGCTCGGCCACGCTGTCCGATGTCGCGGCGCAGTGTACGGCGCTCGGCGCCGAACTCGGCCTCCAGATCGACCTGCGGCAGACCGACGACGAGGCTGAGCTGATCGGGTGGGTGCACGAGGCATTCGAGCGGCAGCTGCCGGTGGTGATCAACCCGGCGGCGTTCACCCACTATTCCTATGCGCTGCGGGACGCGCTGGCGATGCGCCGGGCGCCAGTCGTTGAGGTGCATCTGTCGAACCCGGCCGCACGCGAGTCGTTCCGGCACACCTCGGTAGTATCTGCGGTCGCTGACGGGACCATCGCCGGCTTCGGGGTGCGGTCCTACGAGCTGGCCCTCCGCGCGATCGCGGCCATGATCGGGTCGGCTGCCGGCTAGCGCTGGCGCACGGCCCGCTGCGCCGCGCTGAGCAGAGCGGTGGTGGTGCCACCGGATGGTCACAGCGCGGTACCCGGCCGGGTCGATGCGCCGGGCCGTGCCGCGCGGCGGATACCAGGCGACGAACGCGTCCGCCCGCAGGAGTGATCCGCCCCTCGTGCCTGACTGGCTGCCTTCTCCGTGGGCGTCGGCCGTTGTGCCGGCCGGATGGTGGGCGAGCAGGACGCTGTCGGCCATGCTCATCGGCTCACGCAGGCTGGCCAGCAGCCGCCGACCGTACGCGGTTGCCCCGCGTGCGAATCGGCGGGCGCGGCATGAGGTGTCCGGGCCTGTGCGACCCCGGTCGGCCAGGCGGGCGCACCTGGCGCCGGCGCGGTGCCGCAGGCAGTCGCAAGGATCGCGACACTGGCGGCGCACGCGCATGCCCCGCTTCCTGAGGTCGTCAGCGCCCGCCTCATTGAGGAGGGGCCGCTGTCGCACCTGGACGCGGCACGCCAGTGCGCGGTTCCGGTGCATGACGCCGAGCCTGCCGCGATCTGATCGTGACAGTTACGATTCATCCCTAGCGAGGGATTGCGGCTCGCCGAGCCGCGGCCGGCCAGCGATGGCCGGTCTCAGGCAGCGTGAAGGGGTCGGCGCATGCGCATCGGGATGGCTCTGAACTACGCGGGCGGCTTCAGGGAGACGGCCGCTGAGCTGGCCGACTTCGAGAAGGCCGGGCTCGACATCGTCTTCGTGCCCGAGGCCTACAGCTACGACGCGGTGAGCCAGCTTGGCTACCTCGCCGCGGTCACCGAACGGGTCGAGCTCGCATCGGGCATCATGCAGCTGTACTCGCGGACGCCCACGCTAACCGCGATGACCGCGGCCGGGCTCGACTTCGTCTCCGATGGGCGGTTCTCGCTCGGCATCGGCGCGTCCGGGCCGCAGGTGATCGAGGGCTGGCACGGCGTGCCGTACGACGCGCCGCTGGCCCGCACCAGGGAGACCATCGAGATCTGCCGCGCGGTCTGGCGCCGGGAGCGACTGGTTTATAACGGCGCGCACTACCAGATTCCGCTGCCGGCCGGGCAGGGCACCGGCCTGGGCAAGCCGCTGAAGCTGATCAACCACCCCGTCCGGGAGCGCATCCCGATCATCCTGGCCGCGATCGGCCCGAAGAACGTGGAGCTGGCCGCCGAGCTGGCCGAGGGCTGGGAGCCGATCTTCTACTACCCGGAGAAGGCCAACGAGGTCTGGGGTGCCTCGCTGGCGGCCGGTACAGCCAGGCGCGACCCTTCGCTGCCGCCGCTGGACGTCTTCGCGCAGACCGCGCTCGCGATCGGCGACGACGTCAAGGGCCTGATCGACCTGATCCGGCCGGTTCAGGCGCTGTACATCGGCGGAATGGGCGCGCGCACCAAGAACTTCTACAACAACCTGGCTGTCCGCTACGGCTACGGCAAGGAAGCGGCAGCGATCCAGGACGCCTACCTCGCCGGGCGCAAGGACGAGGCGGCCGGGCTGATCCCGCAAGAGTTGCTCGAGCACGTCTCGCTGATCGGGCCCAGGTCGTTCGTGGCCGAGCGAGTCGCCGCGATGCGCGAGTCCGGCGTCACCACGCTGAACGTGGCCCCGATGGCCGGCACGCACTCCGAGCGGGTAGCGCTGATCGAGCAGATCAAGGAGCTGGCAGCCTAGCCCCTGGCCCCTGGCCCCTGGCTGCAGGCTGCTGCGGCACGGCGGCCGCTACAGTTTCGCGCGGCCTGGCGGCGGTTTTGACCGCTGGGCCGTGGGCAGGCACGCTCGTGATGAACGAGAGCGGAGCATGATGCGAGCCAGGCGGCCAGGCACTCCGTCGGACGGCCCGGCTGTGCTTGTCGTCGGCGGCGGATTTGCGGGAATCTCGGCGCTGCCGGTGCTGGCGCGCTCGGCCGCCCGGGTGACACTCGTCGACCGGCACGTGTACAGCACGTTCCAGCCCCTGCTGTACCAGGTGGCCACGGCCGGCCTCACCGGCGCGGATGTCGCTTACCCGCTGTGGTCGGCAACCGGGAGGCAGGGCGCGAGCTTCAGGAAGGGCGAACTTGCCGGGCTTGACCTCGGCCGGCGCGTGGCCAGGCTGGACTCCGGCGAGGAGCTCGGCTACGACTACCTGATCATCGCCACCGGGGTCAGTGCCGCGTTCTTTGGCGTGGCCGGCGCCGCCGAGCACAGCCTGAGCCTGTACACCCGCCGGGACGCGATCACCTTGCGGAACCGGCTGATGGCGGCGCTAGAGCGCCGCAACGAGGGGCTGGCCGGTCCGGAGCTCGACGTGACGATCGTCGGCGGCGGCGCCACCGGCGTGGAGCTGGCGGGCACGCTTGCCGAGTTGCGGAACATGGCGCTGCCGACGGTCTTCCCGGAGGTCGATCGCTCGCTGTTCCGGGTCCGCCTGATCGAGATGGGTCCCGCGCTGCTCGAGCCCTATCACGACCGGTTGCGGCAGTACACCCGCCAGCAGCTGGTCAACCGGGGCGTCGAGGTCTTGCTCAACACGGCGATCAAGGAGGTTCGCGCGCGGTCGGTACTGCTCGCCGATGGCAGTGAGCATCGCAGCGATATCACCGTCTGGGCCGCCGGAGTCTCCGGGCCTGACGCAGGCTGGATGTCCGGGCTGCCACGCGGCAAGGGCGGCCGGATCGAGGTGACGGCCGACCTTCAGGTGAGCGGGCAGGACCGGGTCTTCGCCGTCGGCGATGTGGCCATCAGTCGGCAGGATCCAGTCGCGCAGCTGGCCCAGCCCGCCATCCAGCAGGGCCGCCATGCGGCGGAGCAGGTCGTTCGCCGGATCGCCGGTCAGCCGACAAGGCCGTTCCGTTACCACGACAAGGGCATCATGGCGACGATCGGCCGCCGGTCGGCCGTGGTTGAGCTGCGCGGCGGGCTGCGGCTACGGGGGACGGTCGCCTGGTTTGCCTGGCTTGGATTGCACCTGATCTACCTGCTCGGCAACCGGAATCGCGTGGTCACGCTGGTGAACCTGGCCTGGCGCTACCTGACCTGGAGCCGCGGTGGCGGCGTAATCGTCGGCGACGACGTGCCGGGCAAGGGCTAGCCGCGGACCGGGGCTAGGTGGCCGAGCTGGCGTTCGCGGCGGTGCCGCACCATTCGCCGGGAAACAGGGCGTTCCAGCCGGTGGACCTGGTGGCGGCCGCGCAACTTGCTGATGGTCCGGGCCGTGGGCCCATGGCGGAGGTCTCGAGGTAGGCGAAGCACCGCCGGTGGGACCCGGCCGGACAGGTAAGCTGAAGGCCCGGGTTCCGGTCACCGTTGAGCCAGGGATCTACCTTCCGGGCAAGGGCGGCGTAAGGATCGAGGACACTCTCATCGTCCGCCCCGCCGCGGCGGGAACAGCGGAAGTACTCACTACGATCACCAAGGAACTGCTGGTGCTCTGACCGGGCATCCGGTTCGGACGCATGCGGGAGAGACACACGTGGCCACCACCAACGACCTGAAGAACGGCATGACGCTGAGCATCGACGGCGCGCTCTGGAGCGTGGTGGACTTTCAGCACGTCAAGCCAGGTAAGGGTGGCGCTTTCGTGCGCACCAAGCTGAAGAACGTGCTGTCCGGCAAGGTGGTGGACAAGACGTTCAACGCGGGCGTGCGCGTCGAGGTCGCCAATGTCGACAAGCGGGAGATGCAGTACCTCTACCGCGAGGGCGAGGACTTCGTGTTCATGGACACCACCGACTACGACCAGCCGCATATTCCGGCTGCCGTCGTTGGTGACGCCGCGAACTACCTGCTGGAGGAGCAAACCGCCACGATCGCATTCAACGACGGCACGCCGCTCTATGTCGAGCTGCCGGCCGCCGTCGAGCTGACGGTCGAGCACACCGACCCCGGGCTGCAGGGCGACAGGTCGACCGGCGGGACGAAGCCGGCCACACTCGAAACTGGCGCGCAGATCCAGGTGCCGCTGTTCATCACGACCGGCGAGAAGATCCGGGTCGACACCCGTTCTGGCGAGTACCTCGGCCGGGCCTGAGATAGCCGGGGAAGGCAGGGTAACGAGCCGGCCATCGCAGTGGCAGCGCGCAGCAAGGCCCGCAAGCGGGCACTTGACGTCCTGTTCGAGGCTGAGATCAGGGGCGAGCCCGTGCTTGACTTGCTGGCCGTCCGTACGCAGGAGGCCAGCCCGCCGGTACCGCCGTACGCCGCCGAGCTGATCCGCGGCGTTGCGGAGCACCACGAGCAGATCGACCAGCTGCTGGCGGCGCACGCGCAGGGCTGGGCGCTGAGCCGGATGCCCGCCGTCGACCGCAACATCCTGCGCATCGGCGTCCAGGAACTGCTCTGGAACGACGATGTGCCCGACGCGGTGGCCATCAGCGAAGCGGTCACTCTCGCCGGCGAGTTGTCCACCGATGGCTCCTCAGCGTTCGTGAACGGCCTGCTTGCCCGGCTGCTTGAACTCAAACCCACGATTACGCTGTTATCAGGATGACTCGCCACCAGCTCGAACCGTCGCCGTCGACGACAGTGCACGCGTTCTCCCGTGACGCGCCGCCGGCCCTGACCGTCGATCCCGGCGACACCATCGTGCTGCGCTCGCTGGACGCGTCTGGCCACCTGGAGCCGCAGACATTCCCTGGCGAGCAGGTTCCGACGATGGCCGCGAATACGCGCAGCGGCCATTGCCTGACGGGGCCGATCGCTGTTCGCGGTGCCCTGCCAGGCGACGTGCTTGCGGTGCGCTTCGCCTGGCTGCGGCCCGACCCCTGGGGCTTTACCGTTGCAGCCGCTCGCGACACCCCGCTGACCAGGCGACTCGGCCTGCACGAAGGCCCGCCTGCGTGGTTGCTCTGGCAGATTGACGCGCAGGCGGGAGCAGCGGTCAGCGACCGGGGGCACACGGTGCGGATAGCACCGTTCCATGGCGTGACGGGCGTCGCCTTCGACGAGCCAGGCGAGCATTCGACCATCCCGCCGCGGCCGGTCGGCGGCGGCAACCTCGACTGCAAGGAACTGGTCGCCGGATCGATCCTGTACCTGCCGGTTGCCGTGCCGGGTGCGCTGCTGAGCATCGGCGATGGCCACGCTGCCCAGGGCGACGGGGAAGTGGCCGGCACTGCTATCGAGTGTGGCATGACGACCGAGATTCAGCTCGGGCTGGTCACCGGCCGGCCGGTGCCGGGGGTGCACGCGGAGACCCCGGCTGGCCAGATCACCTTTGGCTTCAGCCCGGATCTCAACGCGGCGATGGGAGATGCGCTCGACGCGATGCTGACCTGGCTGCAGGCTAGCTACGGAGTAGGCAAGGCGACAGCACTGGCGATGGCAAGCCCGGTGCTCGACCTCCGGATCACGCAGGTGGCAAACCAGTCGTGGGGCGTTCACGCGCTGCTTCCGGCGAGCGCGATCAGCTAACCCGACGGGGTGCGCCGTGGCGGCGGGCCCGGCGGAACCGTCGGTGCCCGGCGCTACAGTAAGTGAGCCGGCGGGCGCGCGTGCCCGGATTGCTGGCAGGTGCCCGGATTGCTGGCAGGTGATCGGATGAGCAGGCAGTCGTCGTCACGGCTCGCGGGCCTGTCCGGTGACGACACCGGCTGTCACATCCTGCATGTAGACATGGATGCCTTCTATGCCAGCGTGGAGATCCGGGACCGCCCGGAGCTGGCCCGCACGCCGGTGATCGTGGGCGGGCTGTCCGGCCGGAGCGTCGTGCTGTCGGCCACCTACGAGGCGCGCTCCTTCGGCGTCCGGTCGGCCATGCCAATGGCCCGAGCCCGGCGGCTGTGCCCGCACGCGACAGTCATCCCGCCCCGGCACGGACTCTACGGCGCGGTATCCAGAGAGGTCATGGCGATCTTCCGGGCAGTGACTCCGACAGTCGAGCCGCTCTCACTGGACGAGGCGTTCCTCGATGTGTCCGGGGCGATCCGGCTGCTCGGCCCGCCCGCCGGGATCGGCGAGCACATCCGGCGTCAGGTGGCACAGCAGCAGCAGATCACCTGCTCGGTCGGCGTCGCGTCGACGAAGTTCCTCGCCAAGCTCGCGTCGGTGCACTGCAAGCCGGACGGGCTGCTGGTCATTCCGGCGGATGGCGCGCTTCAGTTCCTGCATCCGCTGCCGATCTCGGCACTCTGGGGGGTGGGGGAGAAGACTGGCCAGACGCTGGCCCGGCTGGGCCTGCGGACGGTGGGGGACATCGCGTCCGCGCCGCTGGCCGCCCTGGAACGCGACATCGGCAAGGCTGCGGCGGCTCATCTGCAAGCGCTGGCCGCTGGCCGGGATGACCGCGGCGTCGAGTCCGTGGTGCGGGAGAAGAGCGTGGGCAGCGAGGAGACCTTCGACGTTGACGTCAGCGACCCGATCGTCGTCCGTCGCGAGCTGCTCCGGTTGTCGCGGCGCACTGCGCGATCGCTTCGCTCGTCCGGCCACGCAACCAGGACTATCGTCGTCAAGCTTCGCAAGGCAGACTTCACGACGATCACCCGCTCCAAGACCTTGCCCGAGCCCACCAGCGAGACCCAGCAGATCTACGCTACGGCGTGCGCGCTCTATGCCGCCTCCGGGCTGAGCGGCCAGGCACGGCTGCGGCTGGTCGGCGTGCGAGCGACCGGCCTCGTGCCAGCCGCCGCCGCACCAGCCCAGCTAGTGCTGGGCGAAGGCGGGGGGTCCTGGCGCGACGCGGAATCGGCGCTAGACAAGATCACTGGTCGCTTCGGCCCGGACGCCGTGCGCCCGGCCGCGCTGGTCGAGCGGCGCGGCGCGCAGCAGCGCCGGGTCCGCCCGGCGGCGGTGGCGCAACGCATAAGCGGGAATGGTAGTGATCGAACGTCGTTATGATGTGGCTGGTTCGCGCTGGTGGCCGTGTACCCTTCCACAGGACGCCCCGGCGCTCGTATTCTGGGCGTAAGGGCGAGGCCATAGCACGGTCAGCACCGGCCTGGTTGATGGGAGGCACAGTGCCGCTCTCTGAGCACGAGCAGCGCCAGCTCGAGCAGATTGAGCAGGCGCTTTATGCCGAGCATCCGCGACTTGCCCGGGCAATGCGGGCGAAAGATCCTAAAGTTCACTACCGGCGGCGAGTCGTTCAGGCCGCCGTGGGATTCTTGGTCGGCGTCGGCTTGCTGGCTGCGGGGATCATACTTAAGCACCTCTGGCTTGTGGCGCCTGGGGTGGCCGTCCTGGTGCTCAGCGGCGTCCTGGCCATCGTCAGCTACCGGCGGATGGCTGGCGTGCTGAGCAAGCGGAAGCGCCGGGATCGTAAATCCGCGGCGAAGGCCGCCCCTAAGGACAGCCTCATGGAACGGCTTGAGGAACGCTGGCGGCGCCGCCAGGAGGGCAACAACCGCTAGCGGCACATCGCCGTACCCGTGGGCCGCCTGGGCCGGGTCATCCGGCGCGGCGCGCCGTCGCTTCTCGCAGCCGCCGCCGCACGGTCGGCCATGGCGAGTCTAGCCAGTTGGGCATCTCGCTGCCGCGCTGGAGGAGTTGCCTGGCCGCCAGCACGGTGGAGGCGGGCAGAAGCCTGGCGCGCACCCGCTGCCGCCGCGGCACCGAAGCGGCGACGGCCCGGCGCACCGTGAGCACGGCGGCCTTAAGGCCGGTGCCCGGCTCCGGCAGGCGCGCGTACCTGGCCCGCTCTTCGGCCGCCGCTAGCCTGCTGAGCGCCGCTGTCGCTGTCTCGCCGAGCCGGGCTTCGCGGGCAACCCGCCTGGCCACGCCGCGCGGCGTCTCGCCGGGCCCGCATGGCAGGCCGTAGTCGGCGAGATCATCGGTTAGTTCTCGCCAGGCAGCCTTGGCGATCCCGGCATCGCCGGACGCGGTCAGCCAGCGGCGTCGCCTGGTCAGCAGGCGGGTCATGGCCGGCCAGGCGATTAGGAGGAACAGCACGATCGCTACGGCAAGGGCGAACCCCGTCTTCGACCCGGCATGTCGGGTCGATGCGGTCATCTGCCCGCCGCCTGGCAGGTGCACGTCCCGGTTTGGCAGCGTGCGGCCTCGGATGCCTCTCAGCCGGCCAGTCGAACTGGTCGACGAGTCGCCCGGCGCGGCGCCCTGCTGCCGCCCTGCGCTGCCGCCGCCACCCGCGTACGCAGGCACTTCGGCCGTACCCTGGCCCCGCGAGCCGCTCGGCGTCGGCTCGAACCGCAGCCAGCCTTCGCCAGCGAAGTAGACCTCTGGCCAGGCGTGCGCGTCAGCGGTGGTTATCCTCCAGGTGTTGCCGGGTCCGGGGGTGCCGGCGGTGTAGCCGATGGCAACCCGCGCGGGAATCCCCAGAGTCCTGGCGAGGATCGCGAATGCCTGCGCGAACTGGCTGCAGAAGCCACGGCGGTCGGTGGTGAGGAAGGACAGCAGCCAGTTCGTCGCGGGCAGGTTTGGCTTCAGGCTGTAGGTGAAAGCGCCGGATTGGAACCAGTTCTCCAGGTCCCGCGCCTGCTGCAGTTCGGTGGTCGCGCCCCTGGTGTGCTCGACAGCGATGTGCCTTAGCTGACCGAAATCCGGACCGTTGTACGTGCCGTACGCGGTCGAGATGCTGGCTGGGGGCCCCAGGTAGTTAGGGATATCGGCGGGCGGCGGGCTGACCTCCTCGCTCTGCACTGTGTACCGCAAGTCAGGCATCGTTACAGCGGGGTCGAACACAGTAAGGGATCCGCCCATCTCGAGCCAGCCAGAGCCGCCGATATCCAGTCGGACCGGGGCGTAGGGCATTGGCAGGATGGCCTCGCCGGTGTCGCTGCTGCTGATCGTGATCGTTGTCGTGACCTTGGTGGCTGGCGTCGATGCGAGCACGCCCGGCACCGCCCACGGCAGTTTCGGGCCATCCGGTGCCCGAGTGCCGGAGTAGGTGGGCGGTGGCCAGTCATTCTGGCGGGGGTCGTAGTTCAGCGCGTAGACCTGGAAATACTGCTCTGCCGGGTCCTTTGCCGTGGTCGTGTAGGACAGTACTGGCTGCGGTTTGCCCTCAAGCAAGTTCTGCACCCTCAGCAGCGGCGACACGCCGGTACTGTGGCTGCCACCGTGGCCGGTCCCGGTGGGTACCGCGCCGAACAGGTCGCGGGCGCGCACGGTGGGCAAGATCGCCGGGACTACGATCGCCAGGCAGACGGCGGCCAGGCCTATCCGCCGACCGGAAGCGCTGAGCTCCCTGGTGTCCGGCCCGGACCCGGGTTCATCGGCCGACTGGATGTGGCGGAAGGTCACGAGCCGGCCCCACATCCGCAGCCGCTCACGCCCATCGGCGGACAGCAGCGCCAGGTATCCGGTGAGGCTCACCGCGAAGATGATCATCTGAGGGAAGCCGAACACCTTCAGGTTGCTCGCGACCGGCACGCTGAACAACAGCAGCAGCGGCAGCCCGGCGACGGCCGGGCGGCGCAGCCGCACCGCGAGGATGTCGACGGCGATTGCAACGCCGCCGATGCCCGCGGCGGTCACCAGGCTGACTGGCTGCAGGTCAGGGATCGGGGGCGCATACCGGAACTCAGCGAACGCGGCCTCCCAGAGCCGGGCCAGCGCGGACATCGAACTGTCGGTCGGTATGAGAAGGCCGAGAGAGGCACTGTGCGCGAACGTCACGTTCAGGTAGAGCAGCAGGGCGGAAAGGTAGCTCGCCAGAACGGCGATACCACGCAATGGCCGGGCGCCGGTCGCGCTCAGCGCGGTGATGACCAGGATGACCAGCGCGACGCTCCGGTCGGCCCAGCCCGGCCTGGTGAGCAGCGGAACGAGCGCAATCAAGACCAGGAACGTAGCCGCTACCGCGGCCGGCAGTCTCGGCCTTCTGGTCAGTGCTCCGGCGATTGCGACGACGGCCACCGCGCCGGCGCCGGTCACAATCCAGCCGGCACTGGCGATCACCGAGCTTAGCGAGAGCGAAGCCAGCAGCACGGCTCCTGCCGCTGTGACCGCGAGGCGGTTCATGCCGGCGCCCCGTCAGGCCGCCTTGCCGCCGCCGCCGTGACAAGCATCTCCGCCGCCCGGGGCAGCCGCTGCCAGGCAACTGCCAGCGGCGTACTGGCATCGATGGATGTCACGTGCCAGCCGGCACTGCGCAGTAGCGCGGCGGCCGCGCTGCTGTCGGCGGGGGCCCGACGGCCGGCTGAGCGGGGGGCGGCGGGTATGCCGGTCCCGTGGGCCGGCCTCGCTGCCGCGGTCAAGTCGGCCCCGGCCGAGTCCGCCCCGGCCGCAGCGGCACGATCGGGCGTGCTCGCGGCTGGCGCAGCCGTGCCGCCAGTTATTTCGGCTGCGGCTTTTACCGGCGGGCTTGCTGCCCGGAGTGCCTCCTCGGTCCAGCTCGACACCTCGAGCAGCAAAGCGATCCCCTGGCTGCCTTCCCCCCGGCAGACAGCCAGCTGCCGCGCCTCGTCGACCGTGAGTCGGCCCATCACCGCGATGATCACGCCTGCCCCGGAGGCCCTGAGTTCCTTGAGCGACTGGGCCAGGTTGCGCTTGCCCGAGGGCCTGATGACGGCCAGCGAGTCGAGCAGCCGGTCCTCGAAGAACTGGCTGCTCCGGATTACGTCGGCATCGGAGATGAATTGCCCGGTCAGGCCCTCCTGCGCGATGTGCACGCCGACGGACGCCGCGGCGCTGACGGCCATCTCGAACGAGGACGCCGCGCCGGTGCCCTCGTGCGCGAGCGAGCGGCCGTCCAGGAATACGGTCGCCTTGTTCCGCCAGCGTTGCTCTTCCCTGCGCACCATGAGCTCGCCATGCCGGGCCGTCGATCGCCAGTGCACGCGGCGGAACTCGTCCCCGGTCCGGTAGGCGCGCGGGATCACGTCGTCTTCCCCGGCTGTGGACGTCAGCCGGGCTCGCCCGTCTCCTTCGCCGGCCCACGACCGGCTGATCACCGTTCTGGCAAGCGGGACCACCCGCGGTGTCACGACGAACGTCGTCCGCCCGGACAGCGAGCGGGCGACTTCGACCAGTCCGAACGCGTCGGCGACCCGCAACTGCAGCGGGCCGATCTCGAATTTGCCCCGCAGGTCCGACCGCAGCGGGTAGGTCAGCTCGCGTGTGCCGCCGCGCTCGATCTTGTCCAGCACGTACCTGGGCCGGGTGCCAAGAGCGTACGGCACGCTGTCCTCGGTCATCAGCAGCCCTGTCGGGACCCGCGATACATTCTCCAGCCGCAGCGTCACGGTGGCCGTGTGCCCTGCCGGGACCCGAGGCGGGCTGATGATCCGGCTGGTGGCCAGCCGGTACTGGCTCCGGCGGGCTGCCACGGCAGCGAGCAGCGGCAGGGCGAGCAGCGCGATGCCGACGCAGAATAGGCCGCGCTCGCCGAGCGCGTAGCCCGCCACGGCCGAAGCGGCCCCGGCAGCAAGGAACGACGTTCCCCGGGTGGTCAACCCGGCGAGCAGCGAGGTCCGCATGTTCCCGTCCTTCCGGCTGCTCTTGCGCGCGAGTGTACGCCGATTAACGGCTCGGCAGCGCAAGCCGCTGAATGATGCTTGACAAGACCTGATCGGGCAGTTCCCGCCCGACCATCGCTTCGGCGCTGGGCAGCAGGCGGTGCGCGAGCACCGGGATCGCGAGCGCCTGGACATCATCGGGAATGACGAAGTCTCGCCCGTCGAGCGCGGCATGTGCCCGGCTCGCGCGCAGGAGATGCAGTGCGGCGCGCGGTGACGCGCCAAGCCGGAGCTCTGCGGCCGTCCTGGTGGCGTTGACCAGGTCGATGATGTACCGGCGGATCGACTCCTTGACATGTACCTCGCGCACGGCGGCGACCAGCGCCCGGATGTCACTGGCATGCGCTACCGGGGTGAGCTCGTCCAGTGGTGAGCCACCGCCATGTGAGTCGAGCATGGCAAGTTCGGACACCCGGTCCGGGTAGCCGATCGAGATCCTGCTCATGAACCGGTCACGCTGCGCCTCAGGCAGCGGATAGGTGCCTTCCATCTCCACCGGGTTCTGGGTCGCGATCACCATGAACGGCGGCTCGAGCTGGTAGGTACTGCCATCGACGGTGACCTGGCGTTCCTCCATCGACTCCAGCAACGCGGACTGCGTCTTCGGCGAGGCGCGGTTGATCTCGTCGCCGAGCACGATATTGGCGAAGATTGGGCCGGGCTTGAACTCGAACTCGCGCAGTTCCTGGTTGTAGGCGTTAACGCCGGTAATATCGCTCGGCAGCAGGTCCGGGGTGAACTGAACCCTTCGCACCGAGCAGTCGATCGACCTGGCAAGCGCTTTCGCAAGCTGGGTTTTGCCAACCCCTGGCACGTCCTCGATGAGGATGTGGCCTTCGGCCAGCAGCACCGTCAGGGCGAGGCGGACCGCGCCTGCCTTGCCGGAGATGACTGTCTGCACGGCACTGCTGACCTGCTTGGCAATGCCCACGAGTTCATCCAGCGATCGCTCAGCCTGCTGGTCGGTCTGTGTGACCACGCGCCCTCCTGGCGGCTTTTCGCTATTAGCTGCTCTCACTAGCTCACCGGCCACTTCAGCACTAACGCTCCACTGCAGCGCCGCGCGGCGGAATGATCTGTGCGATCAGACAGTACGTCCTTATATGGGTCGCAGGCGATGCCCGCCCCATATCGGGGGCGTAACGCTCAGGTGACTATTCCCCGTTCCGGCCAGGTCGCACCCAGCCGAAGCCTGCCTGACGCCGACCGTGGCCGGACCGCGCGGCGATGCGATCGCCACTTCGCTCCACCACTCTGACCAGGTGATTCATGCGGAAGGTAGCGGGCTCACGGCGCTGTCAGGATTGACGGTGGGGAAGAGTGGAGTACAGTGGTGCTCCGTGGGGCTGGAATGGCGTCCAGCGGGCGTGAAATGGATGGCCCGGGGAGGTGAGGCGGGTGTTTCTCGGCACCCACACGCCTCGTCTCGACGAGAAGGGCCGTCTGATCCTGCCTGCCAAGTACCGCGACGAGCTGTCAGCCGGGCTGGTCCTGACCAAGGGACAGGAACGCTGTCTGTACGTGTTTCCGGTGACTGAGTTCGGGCGGATCACCGAGGCGCTGCGCACGGCTCCGGTGACGGCCAAGGCGGTCAGGGACTACAGCCGGGTGTTCTTCGCCAGCGCGTCGGACGAGGAACTCGACAGGCAGGGCCGGATCACCATTCCGCCGAGCCTGCGGGAGTACGCCGGGCTGCACCGCGACTGCGCGGTGATCGGCGCGAACACGCGGCTGGAGATCTGGGCTGCCGCCGCGTGGGCGAGCTACCTGGAACAGCAGGAGGACGCGTTCGCTGATGCATCGGAGGAGGTTCTGCCAGGAGTGCTGTAACGGCGCGCTGGATGCCCGGCGAGGTCTCCGCCCGTGCTGGAGGGCTGCGGCCCGGCTGACGTCACTTCCCCGGCGTCAGGCGGACACAGACCCGTCAGTGCAGTGGCGCGGATGGGGACCCGGCCGGGCATCGCGGCGGCCAGGGAAGGCGGGATCGCCGCAGCGCGCGGCGATGGAGCAGCAGCGAGGGGGCACGATGGGTACGGCTGCGGCGCACGTGCCGGTCATGCGCGACCGGGTTCTCGAACTGCTGGCGCCTGCTCTGCGGCAGCCCGGCTCCGTGCTGGTAGACGCTACTCTGGGCCGCGCCGGGCATGCGCGGGCGCTGCTGGCCGCGCATCCAGGGCTCAGCCTGATCGGCGTCGATGCCGATGCTGCCGCGATCGATGAGTCGCGGCAGATCCTGACCAGCTATCGCGACCGGGTGACGCTAGTCCAGGCGGTCTACGACGAGATTCCGCAGGTCCTGGCTGGCGCTGGGCATCGGGCGGTGCAGGGCATCCTGTTCGATCTCGGCGTCTCCTCACCGCAGCTGGACAACCCGAGCCGGGGGTTTGCGTACGCGCAGGATGCCCCGCTGGACATGCGGATGAACCAGGCGGGCCAGCTGACCGCGGCCGACGTGCTGAACACTTACCCGGCCGACCGCCTGGCGCGGGTGCTGCGCGACTACGGCGAGGAGCGGTTCGCCCGGCGCATCGCCGACGCGGTCGTAGCCGAACGGGCGCGAGAACCCCTGACGAGCACGGCCAGGCTTGCCGAGATCGTCAGGGAATCGATACCCGCGCCCGCCCGGCGGACCGGCGGCAACCCAGCGAAGCGCACGTTTCAGGCGCTTCGCATCGAGGTCAACGACGAGCTCGGCGCGCTGCGGCGGGCGCTGCCGGAGGCCATGGAGGCGGTGGCGGTCGGCGGCCGGATAGTCACGCTCGCGTACCACTCGCTGGAAGACCGGGCAGTGAAGCAGGAACTGGCCCGCAGGGCAGCCGATACCACGCCGCGCGGGCTGCCGGTCTCGCTGGAATCCGGCCGCCCGCAGTTCCGGCTGCTCACCAGGGGGGCCGAGCGCCCG
>JAJYUU010000266.1 GCA_021792405.1 Actinomycetes bacterium | reverse complement strand
GGGCACGCCCGGCCTGCCGGGCCGGGCGCGGCCACCGGGCCGGGGCCGGTCCCGGCCGGGCTGCGCAGGCCGCGGATCATCGTCACCATCCCGCTGGTGGCTGTAGCACTCTGAAGTGGCCCCACTGTGCTTCTCTGATCTGGCCCCGCCCGGGGCGGGTTGCGGTGGCGGTATAACACTCTGAAATGGCCCCGCCCGCCCTGCGGGTTGTTCGCGACACGCCGGGCGGTTACGGGACGGCTGGATGTCCGGGGTGGATCGTTCATCGCATCGGGCGTTTCTCCGCTTTCGGTTGGTGAGGGCCGGGATGGGGTCGATGAGGGTGGAGCAGTTCGCGGCGATCCGTTTTGACTGGCAGCGGAACCAGATGTCGGTGCGGGCTTTGTCGGAGAAGTATGGGGTGCACCGGCGGACGGTGCGGCAGGCGATCTGCTCGCCGGTACCGCCGGGCCGGCGGACGCCGGCCCGGCGCTCGCCGGTGCTCGATCAGGTCCGCGGCCTGATCGACGAGATGCTGCGCGATGATCTGGCGGCGCCGCGTAAGCAGCAGCACACCGGGCAGCGGGTCTTCGAGCGGCTAATCGATGAGCATGACGCGCGGGTGTCGTATTCGTATGTGACCAAGTACGTCCGGGAGCGGCGGCCGCAGATCGCCGCGGAAGCACGGGAGCAGGCCGGGACTATGGCGGGATTCGTGCCGCAGGCCAAGGTGCCGGCGGCCGAGGCCGAGGTTGACTTCGGCGAGGTGACGGTGAGGCTGGCCGGGAAGCTGACCCGGTGCTTCATGTTCGCGTTCCGCATGTCGTACTCGGGCAAGAGCGTGCACCGGGTTTATGCCTGCCAGGCGCAGGAGGCGTTCCTGGAAGGTCACGCCGAGGCGTTCTCGGTGATCGGCGGCTTGCCGCGTGTGCATGTCCGCTACGACAATCTGTCCCCGGCGGTGGCCCGGGTGCTGACCGGTCGTCAGCGCGCGGAGACCTCGCGGTGGCTGGCGTTCCGCGCTCATTACGGGTTCGAGGCGTTCTACTGCGCCCCCGGCCGGGAAGGCGCCCATGAGAAAGGCGGGATAGAAGGGGAGATCGGCCGGTTCCGCCGCCGCTGGCTCGTGCCGGTGCCGAAGGTCAGCTCGCTGGCGGAGCTGAACGCCCGGCTGGCGCAGGCTGATGCTGAGGAGGACGCCCGGCATATCGATCAGCGGCTGGTCACGGTCGGGGCCGGCTTCGCCGCCGAGGCGCCGTTGCTGCTGCCGCTGCCCGCTGATGCGTTCGACTGCGCGGTGACGTGCTGGGCGCGGGCGGACCGGTACGCGCGGATCAGCGTCGGCAGGTGCCGGTACTCGGTGCCGGCGCGCCTGATCGACAGGCGGGTCCGGGTCGCCCTGTCGGCTAACCAGGTGGAGGTCTTCGACGGGGCGGCCAGGGTAGCGGTGCACCCGCGGCTGACCGTCGCCGGTGATGAGCACCTGGAACTGGACCACTACCTGGAAATCCTGGCCCGCAAGCCTGGCGCGCTGCCCGGCGCGGCTGCCCTGGCCCAGGCCCGCGCGGCGGGCTCGTTCACCCCGGTGCATGAGGCGTTCTGGGCCGCGGCCCGCAGCAGGCACGGTGACGGGCCGGGCACCCGGGCGCTGATCGAGGTCCTGCTGCTGCACCGCAGGCTCCCCGCCGCCGCGGTGACCGCGGGAATCGCCGCGGCGCTGGCAGCGGGCAGCAGTTCACCCGACGTGGTCGCCATCGAGGCCCGCAAGCATCTCGCCGGTGCCGCCGTGCAGGAGGCGGCCGTGCCGCGGCGGTCGAGGGCTGCGGTGGTGACCTTGCAGGCTCGCCAGGCCGCGGCGGCGCTGCCCGCTGACACCCGCCCGGCGCCGTCGGTGGCCGGCTATGACCAGCTGCTGACACGGCGGCCGGCATCAGCGGGGAGGATCCGGTGACCGGCCGTGATGAGCTGACCGATCAGGCGTCCGGCGCGGCGATCGAGCAGGCCTGCAAGATCCTGGGCCTGCCCGCGGTCCGCCGCCGTTACGCCGACATCGCCGCCGCATCCGCCCGCCAGCAGGCCGGCTACAAGGGGTTCCTGGCCGAGCTGCTGTCGCTGGAATGCGACGAGCGGGAAGAGCGCCGCAAGATACGGCTGGTCCGCGAGGCGGCGTTCCCCAGGGTCAAGCGGCTGGAGGACTTCGACTTCGGCGCGAACCCGCATGTCGCCCCGGCGCTGATCCACACCCTGGCCAGGGGCGCCTGGGTCGCGGCCGGGCAGCCGCTGTGCCTGATCGGCGACTCGGGCACCGGCAAGTCTCACCTGCTCATCGGCCTGGGCACCGCCGCCGCGGAGAACGGTCAAAAGGTCCGTTACACCACGGCGGCTGCGCTGGTGAACGAGCTGGTGGAGGCCGCCGACGACAAGCAGCTGTCACGGACCCTGGCCCGGTACGGCCGGGTCGACCTGCTGTGCCTGGATGAGCTGGGCTACCTCGAGCTCGACCGGCGCGGCGCCGAGCTGCTGTTCCAGGTCTTCACCGAACGGGAGGAACGCGCCTCCATCGCGGTCGCATCCAACTCCGCCTTCTCCGAATGGGCCGCCACCTTCACCGACCCCCGGCTGTGCGCGGCCATCGTCGACCGGATCACCTTCGACGCGCACATCATCGAGACCGGCACCGACTCCTACCGGCTGGCCGCCACCCGCAACCGCCAGGCCGCCAGGACATCCCGGTGAGCCTGGATTCCGGCGACGCCGCCGAGCTGGCCGAGATGCTGGAGTTCCTCAGCGACTGGCTCGCCCGTGACCCCGTCCGGCCCGGCGCGTCGCTGGCGGCCTTCATCGGCAGCCGCGCCTACGGCACCCGCCAGCTGCAAGCCGACCTGGACCGCTTCGTCTTCCTGCTCGGCGGCAGCGACGGCGAGCGCCTCTTCCAGATGCCCGGCAACGACGACCCGTTGCGTAACGACAACGTGACGACATCCGGCCCTGCCGCGTGCTGCCCGGTGTGCTCAGCGTCGTTCACCCCCGTGCGCCGGCAGCGGTACTGCACGCCGGCCTGCCGCCAGAAAGCATTCCGCCGCCGCCAGCCAGCCCCGCCGCCGCCAGCCCCGGCACCCGGCCCGGGCCGCCGGTCAGCCAGCATCTACCAGTGCGGCGAATGCGACCAGCGTTACCTCGGTGACCAGTGGTGCCACGACTGCAACCGCCCCTGCCGGCGCCTCGGCCACGGCGGCCTGTGCCCCATCTGCGACGAGCCTGTCCTGGTCACAGACCTGGTAAGCCACAGCCAGTAACGTCAAACGCCGGAATTCGCCCGATGACCCTCACACAACCCGCAGGGCGGGCGGGGCCATTTCAGAGTGTTATACCGCCACCGCAACCCGCCCCGGGCGGGGCCAGATCAGAGAAGCACAGCGGGGCCAGTTCAGGTTGACACAGCCACGCTGGCGACCCTGCTGCGGCAGCCCCTGGCACCCGGCGCGGTCATCGGCGCCGCCACGCCGATCAGCGGCGAGGCCGCCCGGCGGCTGGCCTGCGACGCCGAGATCATCCGCCTGATCACCAGCCCCGCCGCCGCCGGCCCGGCGCCGGCCGGCAGCACCAGCGGGCTGACCGCCGGCGAGCACCTGGCACTCCGGCTCAACCAGGCCATCGCCAGCCTCCCGCCACCGCTCGGCACCCCATCCGCCGCCCTCGACATCGGCCGCAAAAGCCCCGGCTGGACACCCCGCCAGCGCGACGCGCTGCACGCCCAGTACGGCGGCAGATGCGCCTTCCCCGGCGGATGCACCAACCCGATCGACGTCATCCACCACATCCGCCACTGGGCCGACGGCGGCCCCACCACCATCAGCAACGGCTGGCCCGGCTGCCACTACCACCACTGGCTCGTCCACGAAGGCGGCTGGCGAATCCTCAAACACCCCGACAGCCACATCACCGCCATCCCCCCGCCCCCCGGCTGGCAGCCAGGCACCATCTACCGATCCGGCAAACCCATCCGCGAACACCCACCCCACCCCGGCTAACCC
>JAJYUU010000109.1 GCA_021792405.1 Actinomycetes bacterium | reverse complement strand
CCAAGCCAGCCAGCTGACCTGACCACAGCACAACTCCGCAGCTCAGGACCCGTCCTCGGCTCCAAGAACCCGTGCCCTGCTCAGAAGAACGGAGGGAGAATTAGTGCGCGTGGAAGTCCGCGCTAATCAATCCGGGAGTCTTGCCGGCTCGCTGAGCGGAACGCCAGCAGCCGTCAGCGCTCTTCTACTCGCCGCCAGGCTCGTCGAGCGCGTCACTGATGCGCCTGTTGGCGGCGGTGGCCTGGCCGTCGATGCAGTTGGCGACAAAGCGCAGCAGAACCGCGATGCCGTGTCCGGCGCGGCGGGCTACTTCGGCGGCCGGCACGCCGGAGTTGAGCCACGGCGACATGAATGCTATCTGCGGTGGATACTGAAGAAGGCCAGGTCAGACCCGATTCCGTCGGAATCTTTAGTGCTCGGTACCGGTATCTGGTCACCTGGGAGCTTGGCGCGCTCCTCGACGAGGTGGCTGGCCACGAGACGAGCTTGGCTACCCGTTCGTGGCCAGTTCCGCGACTTGCAAATCAGGCACGTGAGTGTGGTCACAGCAGGCCACAGTAGTGACGCGCACCGACAGTTCACGGGTGGCACCTCAAGATCAAGAACTTGAAGCCAGAGTGTCCAAGGTCCGTGCGCGCCGTCGCGCTTAACCCAAGCGGTAACGGGGACGACCAGCCACCACGCCTCTTCGCCTGGCCCGCTAGTGCAATTAGCGTGCCTGAGCGAACTGGCCCCTAAGCCGCAGGCTCCCGCTATATCTCTGGCCCTTAACACGCCGCCCCGCGCAGCAGCCTGGCTTCAGCGCCGCACAGGCAGCTTGGACGGAGACGGCTAGCATCTCGGCCGCCAGCGCGGCAAGCTACTTGCTGCGGATTGCCGGTGACCTGCGGGCTGCGCATGACAGCGGCTACGACGCGGCAATCCGGTGCTGACGCAGCTGGCGTCCATGCCCTTGACCGGCCTGACCGATGCGCAGATGACCGAATCGCAGGCGGACTTCTCGGCGCTCGATGACTTCTTCGGAACACCAGGCATGGCTCCGAACATCTGAATGGTCGCCGGTCCGGTACGCCACGATGGCTGCCCCTTCGACCGCTACCTGGCGGCGATGCCAGGATGGCCGCGCGGGCAGGGCCTCAGGGACGGTTGCCTGCCAACCACTCGTGATGGTGACGTTCGGGACGTGAGTGCGCCCGCCAGCCGCAGCCAGCGGACAGCTCGTGCGTGGGTCGAGCCGTCCCGGCGGTCGCCTCTCCGTGCCGCCCGTGGTTCACGGACGATCTGCTGCGCGTCGGCCCGTGTGAGGCTCCCGTTGCTCCAGCAGGGATATGGGCCACTGCCTCGATGTCAGGCCAGGCGTGCCCTGATTGCCCCGCGGCGGTGCAGGCGATCTGCTCGTCGCTGGCGCCGCCCTTGAACCACAGGAGAGCGGCGGGCCCGGCGAGGGTTATGAAGATCCGGGCGTCCTCCGAGACGTGCCAGCTCCCGTCCGGCACCGTCACCCCGCAAGCGGCACGCATGCGGGCAGTCCCGCGCTGCGTGTCCCTCGTAGAGGAGGACCCGCGTGAACGGCTGCCCGGGATGGATGCCGGCCGCTGCAGGGCAGCCTCGTGCGCGACGGCGGCTGTTTCCGCGAGATCTTCCGTCGGGAGTTCCCTGGCTCAACTGCGGTTCTCCTCGTCCTGGTGCCCGTTCGATTCAGCCAAGCACAGGCTCCCTGACCCCCAGGGCCCGGCCGCGCTTGACTCGGCGGCCTGACCTAGCCCGCGAGTCGGTCCAGCAAGCGGCGCAGGTGCTCGCTGAGGACGATCCTGACCTCTCCATCGAGTCCAGGGCGACTGATTGCCTCCCATGTGCCGTCGCGCCACCAGTACACGCTCGGTGAGAGCGGACCGACGCCGCTGTCGTAAAGATTGGCCGCGAAGCGCGCCATCAGCTTCAGCGACGGGAGCACAGACATATCGCGGATGACGTGTACGGCGAGCTGCCCATGCGCGGGGACGCACGCCAGGACTCCATATGGCCTGGGCTCCGCATCGTCCAGCCGGGTGAGCATGTCGGGCAGGATCAGCGCCAGGCTGGCCGTGTAGACCGACTGGCCGGTCACGAGGTCGAAGCTGGCGCCGTCGTCGGTCGTAACCCGCTCCGTCTCCCCAATAGGCACAGCCCTGAGGTTGGCCAATCCGGCCTCGCGCAACGCCACGGGTCCGCCGAACCGTTCTACGTCCGTCTCGCGCATCATGGTCACCGTGTCGGGCAGATCGAATGCCAGTAGCTCAAGTAACCCCGGCATCACCTCAGTGGCGTACCCGAACAGATCCGGGCTGACCTCAGCGGCCGGGTAGAGCCGCGCGTAGGTGCGGGCGCGTACCTCAGCGCCGGTCAGGCCCGCGAAGATGTCGCGGCCCGCAGCCGCGAGCAGTCCCCGAACGTGGGCCTCCTCGACAACCCGAGGCCAGGCTTGCTCCCCGCCCGGATCAGATCCGCAGGCAGCCGCGATGTTCCACAGCCCGAACACGCCGCCGCGGTCATCACGAACATGATCACCGAAGACCGTCACCTCGCGGCCGTTCTCAGCGAACGCGGTCCTGACGAGCGATCTGATCCGGCTGGCCTGCGTGACAGTCATGAACGGCAGTTCCGGGTCGGCGACGTTCGCCAACGGAGTGTCATCATCGGCGCGGGACATCTTGGTCTCCTGTCTGTTCCTGGTGAGGTTCGCGGTGCCTGCTACGGCGCCCGTTTGTCCTCATGCGGCTTGAGCGCGGAGCAGTATCGCGCTCTGCGCCTGACACCAGGTCATGCGATCGTGCGACGGAGAGTCATCAGCGCCAAGGCCAATAACGGAAAGCAACCGAGGAATGCTGGCTGGGCCGCCCGTCGCCAAACAACCCGCGGCACACTCGATCAGGACCGTGCCGTACCTGGCGACTATGAAACTCAGTTCCTCGCGCACGGCCTTAGAAGTGGCGTCGGCCACGTCGCCTGGCAGGTCGGAGAACGCATACAGGGCGGCCTCGATCTCGGCCGCGCTCAGCGAGACCACTGCCGGACACAGCCAGATTCCATCATTCTCCGGAGGAGGCGATGTCGTTGGCTGGCCCTGTCGGCCGCCCTGAGCGCAACTGCCGGAACTGGTTGAAACCCCGTTACCATCCATGAATTGAATGTCGCTCCGGTGCGTGTCGCGTCGCGACAGCGTGCCGGTCTCTCTTCGCAGCTTTCGCGTCTCGGCTGTCTCGTTTACGTCTCGGATCGTTGCAGGCTGTCTCTTTGGCGTCTCTTTTGTTAGCGTCGAATTATCAGGAATTTTCATGCGGAGCCGTGATAGCAGATGGTTGAGGAGCCGGTCGCGCTCAAGGTTCTGCTCCGGGAACGCCATTGGACGTACGCGGCGTTCTGCGCCGAGTACGACCGGGCCGCGCGGACGGTTGATCCGCGGCTGGCCCGGAGCTGGCCGAGCCGGGCGCAGTTTCACCGCTGGCTTGCCGGTGGCTTACGGCAGCTGCCGCATCCGGATGCCTGCCGGGTGCTGGAGGCACTGTTCCCCGGCTGGACGGTGGAGCAGCTGTTCGCCGCTCATCCGGGCCACCGGCGTGACCGGATCGCCGTCACTCCAGCGCCTGGCTATGCGTTGCGCGGCGGCAGTGATGGTGAACTGACGGCGGATCAGTTCCAGGACGTGACGGCGGTTTACGCGACGCGGTCCGAGCTGATGTCGAGCTTCCCGCCGCATGCCCTGTTCGACGACGTCACGAGCGTCCGCGCTTGCGGCCTGTCGCTGAATCTGATCTGCCAGCAGTACGGGGTGCACGGGCTGCAGCGGCTGATCCGGCGCGGCGGGTCGCTCCAGTGCCTGTTCCTGGACCCGGACGGGTCGGCGATCCGGGTTCGCGAGCAGGAGGAGAACCACGCGCCGGGCACGCTGTCGGAGCTGACGCGGATCAACATCCGGTCGTTACACGACCGCGTGCGCAGCCAGCTGCCCGACGACGCCCGGCCGCGCCTTGAGATCGCGACCTATGACGAGACGATCAGGTTCAACATCGTGCTCGTCGACGACCGGATCGGCGTCTTGCAGCCTTACCTGCCGGCCATGCGGGGGATTGACTCGCCGACGTTCGTGGTGGAGCGCAAGTGGCCGGATCGGGGCCTGTTCCCGGTGTTCGAGGCCATAGTCTCCTCGGTGTGGACACGCGCCCGGATGGTGTGACGCAGCCGGCCAGTTACCTGCCGGTCGCGGTGGCGGCGGTCGATCTGGCTGCTGAGATCCTGCGTTCCTGCGAGCCTGCGGTCGTCATGTCCAAGGGCGACCGGGACATGGTCTCCGATGTCGATATCGAGATCGAGCGGGCGGTGCGGGCCTACTTGCGGTCGCATAGCCCGGAGGTTGGCTTCCTGGGCGAGGAGGAAGGGAGCGCGCACTGCGGCGGCGGGCTGTTCTGGGTGCTGGACCCGGTGGACGGGACGGCGAACTTCGTCAAGGGCATCCCGCTGTACGTGGTGTCGCTCGCACTGGTGAACGGCGCCGAACCGGTGCTGGGGGTAATCGACGTTCCCGCCGAGGGGTGCCGGTATACGGCGGCGGCCGGCCGGGGTGCCTGGTGTGGGGACGCGCGGATCGGGGTGCGGCCGGCGGCGCGGCTGGCGGATGCGGTCGTGACGGTCGGCGATTACGCGGTGGGGGAGCAGGCGGGGGCGAGGAACCAGGTCCGGCTGGCGGTGACGGGCCGGCTGGCGGCGCGGGTGCAGCGGGTGCGGATGCTGGGGTCGGCGGCGCTCGACCTGGCGTGGCTGGCGCATGGCCGGACCGACGCGGCGGTCATCTTCGGGAACAAGCCGTGGGACACCGCGGCCGGGGTGATCCTGGTGCGGGAAGCGGGCGGGCTGGTGGTGGACGCTGACGGTTCCCGCCACACCCTGTCGAGCGCGTCGACCGTCGCTACCTCTGGCGGGCTGCTGGACCAGGTGCTCGAGCTGATCGCCGAAGCCGGGTAAAAGGCGCACTCACTCCGGGATGAACGCGCCCCACGACGGCGTGACGACCACAAGGCCTTCCCCGGCTAGCACTGCGGTTGCCCTGCGGGCGGTGCCGATGCTGACGCTGTACTCCTCGGCGATCTGGCGGACGCTGGGGATCTGCTCGCCCGGCAGCCACTCGCCCGACCGGATGCGCTCGCGCAGCGCGGCACTAATAGCCCTGTATGGCGGTTCTGCTCGGCGCACGGCGCTGACGCTAGGTGCCAGACGATCATCGTGCCAGGCTACCGTGCTAACTGTATTAGACGTATAGTCAGTATTAGTGGAGCTGTCCGTCCCGATGTCGTCACTCAACCGCTGGGAGGCACAGTGGCCGGGTCGTCGTTAGCCACCGGTGCGCCGCCTGCTGTTGGCCAGTCGTACCTGCGGTGCCTGGACATGCCGCCGTTACCTGCAGTGCGTGCTCTGAGCGAGGCAGGCCGTGACCTGCTACGGCGCAGTGCCGAGTTGCCGGACAGCGAGCAGGGCCTGCTGGACGTGCTGGCTGAATACCGGTATGCCGTCTATGCGCTCGTGGCGATCGCCGAGGGGCTGTGCGCCTGAGACGGCGACTGTCTTCCGTCGGGCCTTGTCCCGGGCCGCAAGCCGCTTCTGCGGCCGGCAGGTGTGGCACCCTGCCGGGACCGGGTTGCGAGGCGTTTCAGACATCGCCGCCCGCACCCGTCCCGCCGCCCGCGCCCGGCTGGCGGTCGCGAAGGAGAGTGAGGCCCTGCACGGCTAGAGTGAGCCGGGTCCGGGTGTCCTGCAGCTCGAGGCTTCTCCCGAGGAGGGTTTCGAGCCGTTCGAGCCGGGCGTAGAGCGTACGGCGCTGGACACCGAGGGCACGTATCGTGTCCGCCTTGCGCCCGGCGTGCTCGAGGTAGGCGGTAAGCGTCGGGAGCAGCCGCGTGCGGGCGCGGGCATCGTGGTTGAGCACGGCCCGTAGCTCTGAGTCGACGAAGCGGGCTAGCTCTGGTCCCTGAGCGAGGCGCAGCAGCAGCTGGTAAGTGCCGAGCTCGGCGAAATGGTGGACTCGACGTCCGTCGGCACTGCGTCGCCCGATGCCGAGGGCCGCAGTCGCCTCCTCGACGGCTTTCGGGAGCGAATCCGCCGACGTCTCCCCGCTAGTCCCGGCCGCCAGCTCGGCCGGCTCGCCTCGCCCTTTCGCCCGCGACGCCGCCTGGTCGATGACGTCCTCGAGCACGCCGGTGAGGGAGCGGGCACCCGGAACCGCGAGCACGGCGAGGATATGGGCACCCATGAGGCCAACGAGTGCGCCGCACGCCCGTTCGGTCGCCGCCTGCCGGACGTCGGCGGCGACGGCGGCCCGGACCGCGAGCCGGCGTGCTTCCTCGCTGGTCGCCGCGACGTGGTCGCCGGCCGCGTGAGCCGGTGCCGGCCACGACGTCTGGACGGCAAGAACCACGAGGCGGCCTCCTGCGAGGTCGGCGCCGAGGCTGCGGGCCCGGCGCAGGAAGTCGGCGCCCGTCCCGTACCGGCCCGAGACCACCTCGCCGACAAGAGCGCTGCGCGCCCGGTCGGCCAGATGGGCGGCGTCTTTCTCGGACAGGAGCGTCAGGCTGAGCGCTGCGGCCGCCCGGTCGACGAGTAACTCGGTGATGTCGTCCAGCCGGCTGCGCGTCTCGAGCACGTGGAGTCGGCCCCATGGCTGGTGACGGAGCCACAGCGTCATCCACATGCAGCGCGGGGCGCCGTCGTGGCGGTGCACGGCGCCGCGCTCGACTTCGTGGTGGCCGCTACGAGCGTGCTCGTCCCATCCGGCAAGTACTTCGCCGCGTCCCTCGTTCACGCCCGCGATCTCGACCACCTGGTGTGCGTCGTCCTCGAGTACGACGTGGTCGTCGAAGACCTCGGCGAGCCGGCCGACGATGCGCCCCAGCCCGGCGCCGGAAAGGATGAGTTCGGTGAGTTCCCGGTTCACCTGCTCAGCACGCCGCAAGAGCTCGTACTGGCGGTTGATGATCTCCCTGTGCACCGCCTCGGTCACTTCGACGAACCGGGTCTCGCGCTCGAGCGCTACGAGCGGCAGGCGTGCGGATTCAGCAGCCTCGACCATAGCGTCGGGCAGCCGACGGAAGGTGCGGCCGAGTTCGACGATGACGCCGGCCACCTTGGCCGCCGCCAGGTCCGCGATGTAACTCTGCTGGACGTGAGAGCTGCCGGCGATCGCCATGCCGGTCGTGAGCAGCAGCTCACCGCCCCGGAGCAGGTAGGCGATGTCGGGCAACTCTGTCACGTGCACCCATCTGACGGCTTCGTTGAGGTGATCCCGCCCGGCGAGCACCTGCGGGCGTGCCCTGCGGAGGGGCTCGAGCTCAAGAATCTCGCGCAGCGAGAGAGTCACGAACGACACTCTATGTGCACGTTGAAGCAATAGAAATACTCAAAGTGCGCATTGTTGCCGCACAACGGAACCCGTACCATCGGCTGCAAGCTGAGACCTGCGAGACAAGCGATTCTTGTCCAAGGAGAATGGCGGGCCACCGCTCGCCGTAGCCGCGACGGGAACGTCGCGACGACAACGAGGAGGCACTATGGCAGTCGACAGGCCGGCCACCGGCCCCGATCCGGCGCCCGGCGTAGTGCAGCCGCCTGAGGGGCTCTCGGGCGAGCAGGAGGCGGCCTTCGCGGCCGCCGTGGTGCATGCCGAGAATGCCGTCGAGGGCCACGCCCGCGGGCGTTACAAGCAGGAACTGTCGCGCTCGATCAGCGTGCTCGGCAACGTTCTCATCACGCTGTCGGGAGTTACTCCCGCTGCCTCGGTATTCATCATCGCCCCAGTTGCGCTCGTGGCCGCCGGCAGCGGGTCGTTCTGGTCGTTCGTCTTCGCTGCCATCGTCGGTGTGCTCATGGCCTTCTGCTGGGCGGAACTCGGCGCGTCCTTCCCGATCGCGGGCGGCGACTACGCACTGGTCGGGCACTCGTTCAAGGGCAAGGCCTCGCCGCTCGCAGGGCCGGTGAGCTTTATCACCTACGCTTTGTACGCCGACTTCATTGCCTTCATCCCGGCAACTATCGCCCTCGGGGCGGGCACCTACTTCGCCGTCGTCGCCAACGTCGATCCCCGCTACGTCGGCGCTGTGATCATGCTCATCGCGGCGGGCATCGCCGTCCTGAAGATCCGGTTCAACGCCGTTCTCACCGGCGTCTTCCTCGCCATCGAGCTGGCGGCCCTGCTCATCCTGACCGTGCTCGGGCTCTCGCACGCCAAGAACTGGCACTCGCTCGTTCACCCGGTCATCGGCGGTGCCCACGGCGCCCTCGTCCCGGTTGCGTTCTCGGGTGTCCTCGCCCTCACTGCAGTCGCAGTGTTCTCCTACAATGGCTACGCGAACGCAGTGAACTTCGCCGAGGAGACGGCAGGACCGCGGCGCAACATCGCCCGGGCCATCCTCTGGTCGCTCGTCATCACGGTGGTCGCCGAACTCGTGCCATTCGCCTCGACGATCATCGGGGCACCGAACCTCGCTACATTCACGAAGTCCGCCATCCCGCTGCAGTACTTCATCGAGCAGACCGGGAACACCGGGCTTTACGACGTCGTCAGCATCGGCATCTGCCTCGCCATCCTGAACGCCGTCATCGCCATCATCCTGAGTTACGGGCGCATCCTGTACAGCTCGGCACGTGACCGCGCCTTCCCCGGGCCGGTGAGCAGGTGGATGGCCGATTTGCATCCGAGGTTCCGCTCGCCCTGGATTGCCACGATATTCATCGGCATCCTCGGGGCGGTCCTCTGCCTGGGCGTCTCACTCAACACCCTCGTCAACCTGACAGGAGCAAGCCTCGTGGCGGACTATGGCCTCATCGCCATCGCGGCGCTCGTCGCCCGGCCGACCGGCGCGACACGCGACGGTGCCTACAAGATGCCGCTCTGGCCGCTCCCACCGCTGCTGGCGCTCGCGGCACTCGGATATGTCTTCACGCAGCAGACCAGACTGCTCCTCGAGGTCACGCTCATCACGATGGGCATAGGCCTCGTCTACTGGGCAGTCGTGCTCCTGCCGCAGAAGGGCCGGGCCTGGACGCTGCGCGATGCTCCCGTCGACGAGGAACTCGAGCCGGCGCCGGGGCACGCGGAATGAGCGGGCACCCGGCCGGACCCGCCGTGCGGGCCGGCGACGACCCGCACCTGTCGACACCGTCGGGCAAGCCCAGGGCCCGTGCCATCGGCATTCCCTTCGCCGGTCGGCCGGGGCGCTGGAACGCCATCACCGACGTCCCCGGACTGGAGGTCGGTTACGTCACGCTGATCGAAGGAACTGACGTGCGCACCGGGGTGACGGCTATCCACCCCAGGGGCAAGGAGCGGCCTGGCAGCCCCGCGGCGGCCGGCTTTCACAACCAGAACGGCAACGGCGAGATGACGGGTGCCGCCTGGATCGAGGAATCGGGCACGTTCGCCGGGCCAGTCGTCATCACTAACACCCACGCCGTCGGGGTGGGACATGCCGGTATCGTCGCCTGGACGCACCAGCGCCATCCCGGCCTCACCGAGGCGTGGCTCATGCCGGTGTCAGCGGAGACCTGGGACGGCTACCTGAACGACATCAACGGCCACCACGTCAGCGAATCGGCGGTCGTTGCGGCGCTCGATGCGGCCGCGGGCGGCCCAGTCGAGGAAGGATCGGTCGGCGGCGGGACCGGCATGAACTGCTACGCCTTCAAGGGCGGCTCCGGGACGGCGTCCCGACTGGTTAGCTACGCCGGAAGCGAGTACACGGTCGGCGCCTTCGTGCAGGCCAACTTCGGCGACCGCCACGAGCTAGTGCTCGCCGGCGTACCGCTCGGCCAGGCGCTCGCGGACGACAACCCGATGGCCGAGCACTTCTCGGCTCCGCCGGGCGCAGGCTCGGTCATCGCAGTCGTCGCAACCGATGCCCCGCTGCTTCCCGGCCAGTGCCGGGCATTCGCCCGCCGCGTGACGCTCGGCCTCGCCCGGACCGGGACAAGCGGCTCGCACTTCTCGGGCGACCTGTTCCTCGCCTTCTCGACGGCAAACGAGAGCGCCTTCGCGCCGTCGGTCACCGCCTTCTATGGCTCACCGGACCAGCTCGCCCGGCTCGAGTTCGTGCCGTGGGGGCACATTGACCCCTTCTTCGAAGCCGTCGTGCAGGCAGTCGAGGAGGCCGTCGTGAACGCCCTCGTCGCCAACGAGGACATGACAGGCCGGAACGGGCACCGCACGCCTGCTCTTCCTCGCGACCGGGTGCGCGAGCTGGTAGCGGCGGCCATATCGGCGCGGGGATCATGACGGTGGGCGATCCGCCAGCCAGCCGAAGCGGCCAAGGCCGACCGCGATGACGTTCGTGACAGTGACGGCCTCCTCGACGCTCACAGTGGCCTGGTCGCCCTCCTGAAGGGTGAAGTCCAGCTCCGGCACGATGCCGGTGCCGGTGGACAGCACCACGCCGTCCGGAAACTGCTCGGCCGCGAACACGTAACCGGTCAGGTCGGTCAGCGACCGCCGCAGTCGGCTGGTGCTCGTGCTGCCATGCCACGTCACCGCGAGGATAGGCAGGAGGCTGGCCACCACCGCCACTGTCACACCGGCGGGATCTGACACCAACAACACCGCGACTAGCACCGTGCGCATCCGCTAGACGCTGCACATGCCCGGCCGTTCCCGTTCAGCATGGCCTGGCGTGCAGGTGATGTCGCGGGCAGCAGCCCGCGGGCGGTCAGGCCGCATGCGAGCGGCTGGCGGCCTTCCGCGGGGAGTTGTACCGGTGCTTCACCGCGCGGGCGGATGCGCTGTTTGAGTTGCGCGATGCGGTGCTGTGCGCGGGCGGGCCGGTGCGGGTGCTGGCCGGGTTGTCGCTGGTGCCCTGGCACCGGCGCGGGCACTGCGGCCTGTATGACGCGGTGAACTCCGGCCGGATCGAGGTCGCCCGGATCCGCTGGTCGCTGGCGGCGCTGCCGCTGCCGGCGTGGCCGGATGGGCGGATCCGGCTGGGCGGATCCGGCTGGGCGTGGATGTGAGCAACTGGCTGCGGCCGGGCGCGGCCACCAGCGCGGGCCGACTGTTCTGCTGCTGCTGCTGCCGGGGCAGGGGCAGGCGCAGATGATCCCGGGCCGGCCGTACTCGGTGGCCGCGGCTTTGGAGTCGGGCCGCGCCTCCTGGACCGCGCCGCTGGACGCGGTCCGCCTCGGCCCCGAAGACGACGAGACCGAGGTGACCGCGGCGCGGGTCCGCGGCGTCACCGAACGGCTTATCGCGGCCGGGCGCTGGCGCGAGGGCGACCCGCCCGTCCTGGTCGTCTTCGGTGCCGGGTGCGACGTGACCCGGCTGGCCTGGCTGCTGCGTGACCTGCCGGCGGAACGGTGCGGCCGGCTGCGATCGGACCGGTCAGGTAATTTCCCGCTGCGCCGCGCGCATCCGGGCGAAGGGCCGGCCATCGCGGCGCCCGGACTTCTGGCTCGCTGATGAGGCGACCTGGCCTGCTCTGCTCGGGGTGACGATGCTGAGCCTGGCCGAGGTGACAGTGCAGGCCGAGAAGGGCGGAGGGCCGCCATCTTGGCGGCGGCGGGGATGGCCGGGTCGGCGAGCATGACGGCCATCTATTCGCCGACGGCGGCCAGGCCATTCTCCGCCCTGGCGGTCGGCGGTGTTGGCGGCCGTCGAGCCGGGTTGCCGGACATCTTGGCGCTCACCTCGATGGCTGCCGCGTAGTCGCAGATCTTGTCTATCCCGTAGTTGTCTGACGCGTATTTGAGGTAGTTTTCCTCCCGCTACCCGCCACCGTGACTTCAGCCAGGCCAGGGTCCCGGCCGGGCAGACCCCGGTGTCGGAGGCGGGGATCTGCAGTGTGGCCTTTCCGCGCTCGGACAGGGTAATCTGCCGGGCGGCACCGGTAGTCCTTGATCTGAATGGTTTCCCAGGCCGGGCCACCTCCCGCTTCCGGCCCGCCAGAAGGAGGGGCATCTGGCTGCGTGGAACCTCCCGCCTAACCTAACGTGCCAGCCGTCTGCGGAAGTGTCTGCGCGGGCATCGTGACCGGCTGGCGCCAGGAGCCCCGCATCGCCGCACGGTTATCGGCGCAGCGCGGGCCTCGCGGCTGACGCGTACAACGCGCGGAGCACCGAGTGCGCGCGTTCGTTCAGGCGGTCGTCGTCGCGAAGCAGGTTTGTCACGTACGAGAAGGCGATGCGTTCTCCGGGCCAGCAGCCGTGCAGCGACCCGCCTGCGCCCGCGTGGCCGAAAGCCTCGCCAGCTGGCCCGAACCGGCCGTCCACCTGCAGTTGGAACCCGCTGCTGAAGCGCATCTTCTCGCCTGTCAGGGCGGATACGCCGGCTGCCAGCGGTGTCCGGGCGATCTGCAGAGCCTGCGGCGACAGCATGTCCGGCAGGTGCGCGTAGAACCGCGCGAGTGACCGTGCGCTGGCGATGCCGCCTGCGGCGGGTATCCCGGCCGCGTGGTAGTGACGCGAGTTCCACGGGAAGTGCACGCGGTCGAAAACGGGCGGGTTGGCGTTGACGGACCGCCACAGTGGATCGTGTGCCTGAGCGCTCGCCTCAGCGTCGTCGGGCCACGACCGGTGCAGTTCGAGCCTGGCGACCCGCTGCTCGAGCTGGGCTGGCAGGCCGATCCAGATGTCCAGGGACATGGCGCTGGCGAATTCGGCGGCGAAGAACTCCCCTGCGCTCCGCCCGTCAACTCGCCTTATCAGCTCGTCACAGATCCAGCCGAAGGTCAGCGGGTGATACGCCAGCGCCGCGCGCGGGTCCCTGCACGGTGCCTGCCTTGCCAGCACGCGTGCCATGTGGGCGCTGTCAGTGATCTCCGCGGCCGTGACTGGTTTCGTGATTCCGGGCATGCGGGCCGTGTGCGACAGGCAGTCGCGGACACGGATGCCGCTCTTGCCGCACGCCGCGAATTCCGGCCAGTACTGGCAGACCGCGGCCTCGATGTCGAGCAGCCCGCGGTCGATCAGCAGCAACATGCACGCGGCGAGCAGGCCCTTGGTGCCGGAGAAGATCGTCGCTACCGTGTTTTCCGTCCACGGCAAGCCCCCGGCGCCATCTGCCAGGCCACCCCAGCAGCTGACGATCTCCTCGCCGTCCCTGACTGCGGCGAACGAAGCGCCTGCCTCCCCGCCGCTCGTCAGGTTGCGCTCGAATGCGTCGCGGACGCTTTCGTACCCAGGCAGGGCAAACCCGTGAACCGTCATGCCGTCGATGATTGTGCTCCCGTGATCGCCACTCGCCCGCGCAGGCACGGCCGCCGACAACGCTGGGCCCTGCTAGGCGTCCTGCGTGCGGGCGATGATGGACGCTCCCGTGGTGACCTTCAGTGGTATCTCCCCTGCCAGTCCCGATACAACTGTCCGGCGGGCTTCTGGAGGCACGGAGAACGCCTTCGCATAGCGCGTTCCGCTCTCGGCGCCTCGGACTACCGCGAGCGCCTCGTAGTACCGCACGTAGGGAAACGTAGCCAGCTCGCCGCGGAAGAGCTCGTAGCAGTGCAGCGCCTCAAGCCACGTGTCGTGGCCACGGGAAGTGTCGATGTAGAGATCAGGACTGAAGCTCCGCTTGTCTTCCCAGTTCTCGGCGTAGTAGACGGCCTTCACGATGTGCGGCGGACGGTCCGGCCACAAGTCAGCCAGGCCCGCGTAGAAGATCGCCTCCGAGACGATCTCGTGGCAGGCCGCGTGGTCGCGGTGGAAGCTGCCGGCGTCGTGGGTGATCACGATGTCGGGCTGCTCGTCGAGGATCATCTGCGCTACCAAGAGCTTGACTTCCTGGCTGGCGACCAGTTCACCGTCGCGGTAGTCGAGGATCCTGACGTCGGCCCCGAGAACCGACCCGGCCGCCCGCGCCTCTTCGCGCTTCTGGATGGCGTACTGAGCGCCGGACAGGAATGGATGGCCGCGTTCGCCGGGCGTCAGGTGCAGGAACGCTGCCGTGCCGTCGTCGGCAAGGTGCTGCGCGACAACGGATCCCGCCATCACCTCGCCGTCGCCGGCGTGCGCTCCGACGACCATGAGCCTGGGGACTCCGGTCCCTGTAGCCATTTCTTGCCGTTCCTTTCAGCGACATCACGGTGCCGGAAGGTGCCAGATTCCCCGGCACCGGGCAGCCAGTGAGCAAGCCCCGGCCGGGTTAGGATTCCGCCGTGGTCTGCACCGCATCAAACAAGGCGCATGCCGCCCCCACGAGCGCTGCATCTGCACCAAGCTCGGCGGTCTCGATTACGACCCGGTTGCGACTCGTAGGCTGCGCGAATGCGGTGACGGCAGTCCTGACCGTGGCGAGGAAGACTCCCGTGCTGCCAAGCCCTCCGCCGATGATCACCTTGTCCGGGTTGAGCAGGCTGACGATCCCGGTCACCGCGTAGGCAAGGAAGCTGCCGGCGTCGCTGAGAACGTCCCGCGCATGCTGGTCGCCGGCTCGCGCCGCCGCCAGGACGCCCTCGGCACTGGCCGGAGGATGGTCCTGGTCGCCGGCGTCCCCCGCCGACGCCAGGGCCGCCGCGATCGCCGGGCCGGCCGCGACGCTCTCAAGGTTGCCTGTAAAGCGCGGGCTCGCGGGATCGAGTGCCGCCGGGTCGGCAATCATCCATCCCGCTGCGCCTGCCAGGTTGTCACTACCGCGATACAGCCGGCCGTCAAGGATCAGCCCACCGCCGATCCCGGTCCCCACGGTCAGCAGCACCATGTTGCGGCTCCCGCGACCCGAGCCCGCCCGGTACTCGCCGAGCGCCGTGAAATGCCCGTCGAACCCGACAAGGACCGGAAGGCCGACCGCCTCGCGGAGCAGGCGCTGCAAGGGAAACTCCTCCAAGGCCGGAATGTTTGGTGCGTAGCGAACGTCGCCGCAGGTCGGGTCAACTGCGCCTGCCACCGCGACGCCGACTCCTGCCGGGCGCCCGCCGAGTGCCTCGCACACGCCGCGGACTAGGCGCACGGCAGCCTCGAGGAGCGAATCCGAGCTGTCCCTTGGGGTCGGGACAGACGTCCTATGGACAAGCTGGCCGTCCCGCGCGACACCAGCAGCGGCGATCTTCGTTCCCCCGATATCCACCGCTACCGCAAAATCCGGCAGCTCTGTCCGGGGAGTGAGGGCCTGCGGCGGTTGTCCCCCCATCATCAGCCTCCATCCTATTCCCGGGCCAGAGCCTGAGGCCGCGCCGGTCCAGAGACCGCGCTGGCGGGCATCGCTCGCGACGCCCGCCAGCGCGGACAGATCCGCTATCAGGACTCGACGGCCTTCTGCGCCTCCTCGGGCTCCTCCGGGTCATCGAGCACCCTCGTCGCCTTGTCCATCCAGCCGGTCTTGCCGGTCCGGACCAGGTAGAAGGTGGCCAGGATCCCGAGCACCAGCCAGCCGCCTGCCAGCGGCAGCGCGATGTTAATCGGGTACGCCGGCACCGGGATGATGTTGTTATAGATGACGAATCCCACCGATACCGCGGCGATCAGCGGGACCACGACGTGCAGGAGCGGGTTGAACGCACGGCGCTTCTCGGTCAGGAAGAACTTCATGACACCGAGGCAGGACAGGATGTACAGGAGGCCGAGGCCGACGGTGATGGCCACGCCGATCATCAGGAACTCGTTGAACGGGCCGATTGCGAAACCGAGCCCGAGGCCGAGGCCGGCCGTCAGAATGGTCTGGGCGATGATGGCGTTCCGCGGCGTGCCGTACCGCTTGTCGATGTGCGCGAACCACCTGGGCAGCGCACCGTTACGGCCCATCGCGTAGATGACCCTCGTGGACGACGTGCTCGTGGCGACCGAGACGGACACCAGCGAGTTCACGATCGCCAGCAGCAGCAAGACCCAGGCCGGGCCCCAGAGCCGATGCGCGACCGAGAATACCGGGTTGCCGCTGAAAGTGATCATGCTGGACAGGTGCTTGGTGCCCCAGCCGATCATCAGCGCCCAGAGGCAGAAGATCACGAACACGCCGACAATCACGAGCGAAATCAGCATGGCCCTGGGCACGTTCTTACGCGGGTTGGAAGTCTCCTCTGCCAGCGGCGCGGTCGACTCGAAGCCGGAGAACGTGAACACGGCCAGGATGACGGCGACGAACAAGTCGCTGCCCTTGGTCGCGTTGGCCGGGTCGAACGGCGCCCATGTGATTCCGCCTGCGCCGGGACTGATCAGCGCGTGCACCGAGACAGCCAGCAGGATCAGGATCTCGAGGCCGCCGAGGATCAGCTGGGTCTTGCCCGTGATCTCGATCCCGCGGTAGATGACCAGCGTCACGAAGGCGCCCGCAATGAGGAACGTTGCCCACCACGGGAAGCTGACGTTGGCGTAGTTCGCCTGCAGCGCCGCGTTGAAAACGTAACCGAGCGCGGCCAGGTCGATGGCGGTGCCGAACGGGTCATAGAGCAGATTCACCCAGCCGGAGAACCAGCCCACGCGGGCATCCAGCGTGCGGCTGATGTAGGTGTACATGCCACCGGCAGACGGAAGGTGACGGGCAAGCTGGGCCAGCGAGATGCCCACGAGCAGCATCAGCACTATGCCGATCACGAAGGCGAAGGGGGTCGCTAGCCCGATCGTCTGGACCTCAGCCTGGAGTATTAGGATCACTCCAGCGGTAGGGGCAATGTGCGTGACGCCCTGCATCACCGCGCCGGTGAGGGACAAGGCACCTCGATGCAGCTGGCCGGCCTCCCCGGCTTCAGTTAGTGCGGTTTGCTGACTACTCATCCGGACTCCCTTTCTGAGAGGGTCTGCCAGCGTTCGGGGCTGCAGATCGCGAAGGAAGAACTCGAAAGTGGCGTTCACCTTGAAGTCGGCGGGCCTGTACAGCTAGCCGAAGCCGTGAGCCTGGGCCAGTGGGGTCACTTTGGCTGCCGCTTCCGCGAGGGCCGCAGGCCTGGCGAAAGCGTGGTCGTGCCGCGACCGCGTGCCGCCAGGCCGTGCGGGCTGTCATGATTCAGGGATTCGTCTCTGGAGCTAGGGACAGCGGGGACCGCTGCGCGGCTTCCCGGAGCCGCTGCTGGTGGGCCGCGAAGACGTGGTCGTTCGACTGCACGCTCGCTCCCGGGACGGTGGGCGAGACGAAGGTCGGCAGCGTTACGCCCCGGGCGGCAAGTCTCCCGGCCACCAGGCCGATCAGCTCACCGACGCAAGCACAGGCCACGATGGTGGATGCCCCGGCCACGGGAGCGGGCCAGCCTTCGACGTCAACGAGCGCGTCCTCCACCGGCACGCAGGTGTCGATGACGAACTTGGCCACGTCGGCCAGCCGGCGCCCGGACGAGTGCTGAGCTGGCCGCGACAGGTTCTGCTTGGACGTGACGGCGATGACCGTCGCGCCATGGTCCCGGGCGTATAGGGCTGCCTCGACTGGCGCCGCATTGCGGCCGCCGTGCGAGAACACGATCAGCGTGTCCCCTGGCGCGATGGCTTCGTGCGACAGGAAGCGCTCGATGTAGCCCTCAGTTCGCTCCAGCCAGAGCAGTTCGCGCACGCCGCCGGGCCCGAGCACGCTGGACCACATCAAGCGCGGGTCCGTCAGCGGATTGAACCCGACGAAGCTGCCGTATCGCGGGAAGGCATCCATGACCGGTATGACGGAATGGCCGCTGCCGAACAGATGAACAAGCCCGCCTTCTCGAAGCGTGCCGGCTATCTGGTCGGCGGCTGCCGCGAACGCCTCTCGCTGCGTCTCCTGCATTTCGTGCAGGACGGCTTGCAGGCGCCCAAGGAAGTCATCAGTCAAGGTTGTACTCCTGTTCTGCTGCCGGTTAGTTACTGCTGCCTGCGCAGGCCGATCCGGACCTGGTACCGGTCACCGCGCATGATCGACATGACATACTCGAAGGCGCCGCGATCGTCGAAGGTCACCCGTTCCACCCGGAACGCGCAAGACCCCGCGCCAACCTGCAGCAGCCGCGCATCGGCCGCACGAACCGGCGCGACCTCGAAGGTCTCCTCCGCCTCGGCGGGCACCACACCATAAAGGTCTGCGAGCACGGCATACAGGGATCCGGCCCCGAGGTCGATCTTGTCCAGGCCCGGAAAGCGCTCGGCGGGCAGACACGCGCGCTGGATCCCCATCGGCGAGCCGTCCACCACGCGCAGCCGCCTGATCGTGATCACCTCGGCACCTGGCACGAGGCCGAGCCTGTCGCTGACGGGAGGGGAGCACGCCCGGACGTCCACGCTGAGAATTCGGCTCTCGCCGCGCAATCCCCGGGCGGCCATCTCCTCAGTGAACGACGTGAGGCCCCGGGCGCCGGCCGTGATCCGAGCCTCGCGGACGAACGTGCCCGAGCCGCGGCGGCGAACCAGCAGGCCCTCTTCGGTAAGCCGGCGTACTGCTTCCCGGATCGTTATGCGACTCGCCCCGTAGATCGTGCACAGTTCGGCTTCGGTCGGGATCTGCTCGCCGCGCTGCCACTCGCCTGACTCAATCCGCTGTCTCATGTCCACCTCTACCTGGTGGTACAGGGGCAGCGGGCTGGACCGGGAAACCACCAGGTACCGCGTGCCCCCGCCGGGCTGTGCGGCAGTTGGCTCCATAGAAAAGTTATAATAACCTATCATCCTGATAAATCAAGTCCCTTGGGGTCCCCTTGACAGGCACCTGGTATCGCGTCCCGGCAAAGCCCGGCCGGTGCCTAGCGCAGCCTCAGATGTCCGGAAGTTGCTGGTCGTCAGTTGTTAAAACTCCGAGGGTTCGGTGGCGAGCTGGTAGGTGATGGGCCGGATGTCGCCGGGCATGGTGGGCGGGGTGTGGTTGATTTCGTCGAGGAGCAGGGGGCGCGGGTGATACGGGGCTCGTCGGGCTGGTCGAAGGTGACGGTGATCGCGCCGGGGGTGTAGGTGATGGTTCCGGCGAGGCCGCGGATGATGGCTTCCCTGGTGATGGCCTGGTATTCGCGGTCGTCGTTCAGGTAGGCGTTGAGGTGGTCTGACAGCCAGTGCTCGGCGTTGTGCGCGAGGCATCAGAAGGACCGTCTGCAGGCCGCGGCGGCCGGTGCGCCCGAAGGTCTTTTCCACGGCCCCGGACAGTGCGCAAATCCGCCTGCAAAAACCCGCTACCCCGCAGGTCAGCGCGCTGGACCCGTAAACGATCATCAATTATGAGCCGAGTCAGGTCACACATGTAGCGACATCGCAATCCCGCTTTGCTGCAAGGCGGCTGCACCGCAAGTCGGTACGAGGAGTAGCGACCGCGCCGTCTTAGCCGCTTTAACCCGGTGAGGAGTGGCGCGGTGGCGTCTGTGCGGACGGTGAAGACCGGCTCGGGCGCGACCGCGGTGCAGATCGCGCACTCCTCACGCGGCGGCCCGGACGACTGATCGCGGCAATCCGCTCGTCGGCATGAGCGAGTTCGCTGCCACTGTTGACTGGCACCCAGATGGCCTGACGCAGATGACCCAGATCTCATATGAAGCGGCCTGTCAAGCCTTTGCAGCTACTTGTACCGGTGATTCTCTGACGTTGCCCTAGCTTGGCATGATGTGCGCTGGTTCAGCGCGCCGGGCTGAGGGCGTGCCTGTCTG
>JAJYUU010000108.1 GCA_021792405.1 Actinomycetes bacterium | reverse complement strand
CGCCGAGTGCGCTGCGACGCTGGTCTGGCTAGTCAGTCCTGCCGCCGGTTATGTCACCGGGCAGACGATCGTGGTCGATGGCGGCGTCACAATCACGTGACAGGCGGGCATCGTGGCCACCGCGTGCCCGGCCTTGCCCATGGCGGGCCTGTCCTCGTCGGGGATGTGGTCCATCGCGCGGGCATCGAACGGATCAGGTACCGGTCATTCCATGACTCCCTGAATACCGCACCCGCTGCGCGATATGGCCGGCGCTTCGCGGCCGCTCAGTCGCTGCCTGCGACGGTCACCTGGATTGTCATAGAGCCGTCAGCGAAGTCTGCTGACGTTCCCGCGGAAGCGCCTTGTGCGCGTTTTCACAAGCAGCCGGACCTGCGGTCGGCCAGACGCAACTTGCCGTTGGCGTCAGGTAAGGCCGTAGGCGCGTTCAACGTGCACGCGGACAACCAGGCGATGATCACGATCTATGCCGAGCTGGCGATCGAGCCAATCGCCGCGCCGCCGCCCGTCACCTGGTAAGGCTCGAATACGAACGACCCGCTCTCGCACCAGCTCCGGCTCCGGCTCCGGGCGTAGCCGTAGTCTGCGGTTGTGCAGGTGTATGAGTCGGTGTCGACCTGGCGGCAGCCGCTGCCGCCGATGGCGTCGCCGGAGCGGGCAGCGCTGATCGGCGCGGTGGCTGGCTGGGTCGCGGGGCTGGGCCCGGGCAGGCTGCGGGTCGCGGTGGACGGGCTGACCGGTGCGGGCAAGACGAGCTTCGGGCACGAGCTGGCTGCCGCGCTGTGGCGCGCGGGCCGGCCAGTCGCGCGTGCGTCGCTGGATGACTTTAAGCATCCGTGGCGGCACGCCCGCGAGCACGGGTATGACCGGGTCAGCGGCGAGGGCTACTACCGCAATGCCTACGACTTCCGGTCCGCGCGGGAACTGCTGCTGCACCCGGCGGGCCCCGCCGGGACCGGGAAGGTTGCGCTGTGCGGCCATGATCCGCTGACCGGCAAGGACCACCGGGACACCCGGGTGCAGACCCCGCCGGGCACGATCCTGATCGTGGACTCGGTGTTCGCGTTCCGCCCCGAGTACGACGACTGCTGGGAATACCGCATCTGGCTGGACGTCGACCCGCAGACCGCGCTGCGCCGCGGCATTGCCCGCGACGCCGCCGCCGAGGGCGCCGCGAAAGCGGCCCGGGTGCACCAGGATCGTTATCACGCCGCTGTGATGATCTACCTGGCCGAGGTCCGCCCTCAGCAGCGAGCCGATGTCGTCATCGACAACCGCGACTTCGCAACGCCCCGCGTCCTGGCCGGTCGGCGGCCCTCGGCTGAGCGGACTTCGAGGTGATCTATCGCACCCTCAGGCCGCCTGACGGGCCCTGGCTTAGGCCGGTAGCGGCGGCTCCCTGGTGTTCGAGGCCGTAGTCTCGGAGGCGTGGACCAGCGGCCGGATGGTGTGATGCAGCCGGGCAGTTACTTGCCGGTCGCGGTGGCGGCGGTCGATCTGGCTGCTGAGATCCTGCGTTCCTGCGAGCCGGCGGTCGTCATGTCCAAGGGCGACCGGGACATGGTCTCCGACGTCGATATCGAGATCGAGCGGGCGGTGCGGGCCTACCTGCGGTCGCATAGCCCGGAGGTTGGCTTCCTGGGCGAGGAGGAAGGGAACGCGCACTGCGGCGGCGGGCCGTTCTGGGTACTGGACCCGGTGGACGGGACGGCGAACTTCGTCAAGGGCATCCCGCTGTACGCGGTGTCGCTCGCACTGGTGAACGGCGCCGAACCGGTGCTGGGGGTAATCGACGTTCCCGCCGATGGGTGCCGGTATACGGCGGCGGCCGGCCGGGGTGCCTGGTGTGGGGACGCGCGGATCGGGGTGCGGCCGGCGGCGCGGCTGGCGGATGCGGTCGTGACGGTCGGCGATTACGCGGTGGGGGAGCAGGCGGGGGCGAGGAACCAGGTCCGGCTGGCGGTGACGGGCCGGCTGGCGGCGCGGGTGCAGCGGGTGCGGATGCTGGGGTCGGCGGCGCTCGACCTGGCGTGGCTGGCGCATGGCCGGACCGACGCGGCGGTCATCTTCGGGAACAAGCCGTGGGACACCGCGGCCGGGGTGATCCTGGTGCGGGAAGCGGGCGGGCTGGTGGTGGACGCTGACGGTTCCCGGCACACCCTGCGCAGCGCGTCGACGGTGGCGGCTTCCGCCGGGCTGCTGGACCAGGTGCTCGAGCTGATCGCCGAAGCGGCGTAGCGACTCAATTACCCGGTGATTGGGCCAAGCGGTGGCCGCCGCGTTGCGTGCGGGCACCCATGCGGTTGACGTCTGGCCGGGAGGCCTGTATGCCTACCGGCATGCCTGCGGTCTCACTTGCGGTCATTGGCGCTGGCAGCCGAGGGACCAGCTACGGTCGCTGGGCGCTGGCGAATCCGTCTCGTGCCCGAGTTGTGGCGGTCGCGGAGCCGCGGCAGGTCCGCCGCGACCGGTTTGCCGCGGAGCACCGCATCGCCGCCTCGGACGCCGCCGGAGACTGGCGCGAGCTCGCCGCGCGGGAACGGTTTGCCGATGCTGTCCTGGTGTGCACCCAGGACCGGATGCACGCCGAGCCTGTCGAGGCATTCGCGGCGCTTGGCTACCACCTCCTGCTAGAGAAGCCGATGGCTCCCGACGAGCAGACGTGCCGCCGGATCGTCGCGGCTGCCGAGCGCGCCGGGGTTATGCTCGCCGTCGGCCACGTGATGCGGTACACCCCCTACACCGCCACGGTGAAGCAGATCGTGGACTCCGATCGGCTCGGCGACATCATGAGCGTCGATCACCTGGAGCCGGTCGGCTTCTGGCACCAGGCGCACTCCTACGTGCGCGGCAACTGGCGCCGCGCCGACCTGGCGACGTCGATGCTGATGGCCAAGTCCTGCCACGACCTGGACTGGCTGCAGTACATCGTGGGCGAGCCGCCACGGCGGGTGTCCAGCTTCGGCCGGCTGAGCCATTTCACCCGCGACCATCAGCCGGACGGGTCCGCGGACCGGTGCGTGGCCTGCACCGTGGAGGCGAGCTGCGCGTACTCGGCCGCCCGGTTGTACGGCGGGCTGCTGTCGAGCGGCCAGCATGGCTGGCCGCTCGACGTCGTCCTGGACGAGTTCACGCCGGCCGCGCTGGAGGAGGCCCTGCGTGACGGCCCGTACGGCCGGTGCGTGTACGCCTGCGACAACGACGTGGTCGACCACCAGGTGGTGGCGATGGAGTTCCCCGGCGGGGCCACCGCCACGTTCACCATGACCGCGTTCAACGCTGGCGGCGGGCGGCGCACCAGGATCTTCGGTACCCGCGGCGAGCTGTCCGGCGACGGCGAGACGATCAGGATCTACGACTTCATGACCCGTCAGACGCAGGTGGTCACCCCGCAGCAGACCGGAGCCATGTCAGCGGCCGGGGGCCACGGCGGCGGCGACGCCGGCCTGATGGACGCGTTCACCGAAGCGGTCGCACTTGGCAGCCCCGATCCGATCAGATCCGGCCCGCGCGAGTCGCTGGCCAGCCATCTGGCCGTGTTCGCAGCCGAACGCGCGCGGCTGAACGGGACCGTGGAGACACTCTGACTGTCGGCGATGCACATCGGTCGCTCGGCCCGCACTGCCCCGCCTTCCGACCTCACAACTCACCCCGGCTCCGACCTCACAACTCACCGCCGAAGCGGTTGGCGGGGCGGCCGCTCGTGCCCGGCCGGCACCAGAAGAGATCGCCCGCATGAGGCTCTCGTGAGAGCTGTTCCCGGCTCAGGCCGTCCTTCGCCGTAGTGATGAACAGTTCATCACGGGAGTCCCCGCCAAAGGCGACGCTCGTCACATTCGAAACCGGCAGCTTGACGACCCGGTCGACGGCGCCGTCGGGAGTAAGTCGGCGAACCTCGCCGCCGCCCCAGATCGCCACCCAGATGCAGCCTTCGGCATCGAGGCTAAGGCCATCCGGGATCCCCGGCGGAGAAACGGTGAGAGCACCACGGCGCCCGGTCATCTCGCCGGTCGCCTGATCGGTTGAGTAGACGTCGATGCGCCCGAGCACAGAGTCGACGTGGAAGAACGACGATCGATCCTCGCTCCAGTCGAGGCCGTTGGAGCAAGTCACGGACGGAAGAAGCTCGGTTATCGAGAGGTCGTGCGCCATTCGGTAGAGGCTGCCGACAGGCTCTGTGCCTTCGTGGTGCATTGTTCCCACCTGGAAGCCGCCCCATGGGTCAACCTTGCCGTCGTTGAAACGTACCTTTGCCTGGTCCAACCTGAAGCTGCTGAGCTCGCGCGCATGGTCTTCGCGAGGCGCAAGGCTTGCCAGCCGATCGTCGAGCGCCAGAAGGAGAGGCCCGGTCTCAGCGAGTGCTACGGCTGCGACCTGCTGTGGGAGGAGCAGCGAAGCGTCGACCCCCGTCGCAGGGTCGTACTCGTGCAGCCGGCGGCCGACTATGTCGACCCAGCGCAACCGTTGAGCTTGTTCGTCCCAGAGAGGTCCTTCGCCGAGGAGTGCCTGGCTCGGCAGCGCCACCTCGACCGGGATGACGACTGGAGTCACGGCATTGCCCTCGCCGGCCAGCCGGTGCCGCCCCGGCTTCGGGTGCAGAGGTGCGCGGCTGCCTTGCTCACGGTCGGCTCTCTTTGTCGGAGAGCACCAGTACGGCCGCCCTATCGCCTGCAAGACCCTCGACTTTCTCGGTCGGCCAGTCAAGCGGTGCGGTCACGCATTCGAGTCCGTCTTCGGTGACGAGGAAGGTGTCCTCCACCTTCGCGCCGCCCGCGAGGCTCGGGTTCCAGGCCAGAGCATGGCCCGGTGCCACCTGGGTGGTCCAGAATGCGCTCTCCTCCCATCCCGGGGCGAGTTCGAATTCTCGTGTGCCGTAGCCGATCGGACCGCCCTGCCAGTGCTCGCGCCAGGATTCCGGATAGCCGATCTCGCGGTAGGCCTCGACGAGTCGCAGGGTGGCCCTGCCGTAGCTGCCACCAGGGGCGCAGGCATGCAGGACCGCGGCCTCGACGTCGCGGAGCGCCCGGAACCGGCTCTCGAGATCAGCGGGGGCTTTCCCGGCGGCGACGAACCTGGTGGCGGCGACATTGAGGCCACCTCGACGGGACACCACGACTGCCATAACGCGATCAAATGCGGGCCTGCCGAGCGCCACGGGATGGCGCAGGCTCGCAACGCGTTCGTCGCCTGCGACGAGCGCGACGACAGCCTCGGCACCTGTCAGCTCCAGCTGGCGAACCATCTCGGCCTGGACCTGGCGATCGGTCGTTCCGGGCCGCCAGTACTGCAGCGCTACCTCGAGGGCCCGGGTTGTGTCCCGCCCGAGTGCGCGGAGCTCACCCTTGGCAAAGTCGGTGAGCGCGAGGCGGGCAATGATCAGCTCATCGGAGAGGTCGACGCCGAACGAAGGGTGGCCGTCAGAGCCGATCTTCGATGGCGCCACTTCGAGGTGCTTGGAGCAAGCGGCCGGAAACGCCCCGGGGTCGTACCAGGGAACGGGGACGACCGAAAAGCCGCAGTTCTCCGGCTGTGAGTCGGCGACTATGCGCGGATACTCCACCTCGGTCGTCACGAGGACCTGGGTATCACGGGAGATGGCGACCCACACCATGTCGACGGGAAGAGCACGATCGATCGCCGTGTTCATCCCGCCCGTTGCCCAGGCGACGGCCGATGGCCCGGTCAGCACGACGCCATCGAGCCGGTGCTCTTCGATGAGCCGGCGCAGCCTTGCCACCACTTCGCGCACGTGCTCAGGCCGCGAGCTCTTGTCAGTCATTCACTTGCTCCCATCTGCCAGCCATTTCTTTCCGAACGGCCGCCCGCCAGCCGCCAGAGCCCGTCACGCGAGCGGCGCCTCTTTGCCGGGTTCTGTGCCGACTCCGGCGTCCCAGAGCCGCGGGTTCGGTACGGCGACCCAGGCGCCGCCTTGATAGAACGACGCCTCTGAGACGATGCCGGGAAGGCTCATGTCGAGGGCCGCGTAGACGTCCAAGGGCGGGGGCGTGCCTTCGATCACGGCATCGATGAAGTCTCGCACCGGGAAGGTGTCAGCGCCCCAATGGCCGGCGCCTTCGGCGACCTCCCGATATCGCTGCGGCAGGAACTCGTCCGCATAGTCCTCGAGGGGCTGCCAGCGCTCCGCAGGACTCTTGCCGAGCAGGTAGACGCGGGGCTCCTGACCGTCAGCCCGGGGAGCCTCGTAGGCGCCGGCCGTCCCCTGGAGTGAGTAGTAATCCATCAGGTGCGGCCGGTTCGACAACAGGTCAAGGCGGATGTTCAAGAGCGCCTGATGCGATGTCCGGGCCAGCAAGATGACGGTGTCGTCGATCTCGTGCTCGGGGTCAGTGTGGCGTCCACTTCCTACGCAGCTCACCGCGACGATCCGGTCGTTGAACCACTGGAGCAGCGGCCCGACGCTGTGGGTCGGATAGCTGTTCCCGGACCGGCCGACCTGCCAGAAATGCCGCCAGGTAGGCGCTCCGGTCGGGTCGGTGTGCCAGCTTTTCATCTCGTGGAGGTACTCGCCTTCACCGAAGTACAGCTCGCCGAACACTCCGGCCTTCGCCATGGCGCCGACGATCAGGTTGGGACGCGAGTAGCAGTAGTTCTCAGCCAGCATGTAGACCGCGTCGCTGCAGCGGACGGTTGCAAGCAGCTGACGGGCCTGCTCGAGGCTAACCGCCGCGGGCACCTCGCTCAGGACGTGGATGCCTCGCTCCAGGGCGGCAACGGCTTGGGGAACATGGTGGTGCTGCGGCGAGGCGACGATCACCGCGTCGACGCGCTCGAGAAGCTCGGCATAGTGCTCGAGCGCGGGAACGCCCGTTTCGGCCGTGAATTCCTCTCTGGCACGGCGGTCGGGCTCGTAGACCGCGGCTATCTCGGCTCGGTCCTGGTAGGAGTGCATCCCAGCGAGGAAGCTCGCTCCGCGAGGTGCTCCAGCTACCCCGATTTTCAACTTTGGCAAGAGTCGTCTCTCCTTTCAGTTCCTGTACGGTGCGTCCTACCGCTGGTCAGCCGCCGGCGTGTGCCAGCCTGATGCCCCCGTCGACCACGAGAGTTGTCCCGGTCACATAGGCGGAGCGTTCGCTCAAGAGAAACTCGACGCAGGCCGACACGTCCTCAGCGTCGGCGAGTCGGCCGAGAGGGATGACCTGCTCCATCGCCGCGCGGCGCTCGGGTGCCTCGCGGAAGATCTGCGCCGAGACGCCGGCCTCCACCACTCCCGGGGCCACCACGTTCACCCGGATTCCGCTCGGGGCGAGTTCGAGGGCGAGACAGCGAGCCAGCATGTCGATGCCGGCCTTCGAGACGCAGTACGACATGAGGTCACGGGCCGGGGCGGCCCCGATCCATGAGCCGATGAAGACGATCGATCCACCGTGTCCGTCCATGGCGCGGCCGGCTGCTTGCGCAGCGTGAAATGCGCCGGTCAGGTTGATCCCGATGACCTGCGACCACGAAGCCTCGTCGATGTCGATCGCAGCGGCCCGCTCCACCACTCCGGCGCCCGCCACCATGGCATCGAGGGAGCCATGGCGATCGAGAACCCGGCTGATCAGGGAGTCGATGCTGTCGCGGTCGGTGACATCGCATGCCTCCACGCCGGGCTGGGCCTTGATGTCGCAGCCGATCACGATGGCTCCGGCCCGCTCGAGACGACGGCCGATAGAGCGGCCAAGATCGCCGGCACCGCCGGTCACTACGACGACTTTCCCGGTGAGCGAAGGATCTTGTTGTGAAGCCTTCGTCATCTCATCTCCTCGTCGGCGTCAGCCCCGCAGAAGTGGACAATGCTCCCCGCCAGCACCCGGGCGGCGCGAGCCAGGTCCGCGCCCGTGACGTGCTCGTCGTCGGAGTGGGCGGTCGTCTGGTTGACGCCGTGGTAGACGGCCGGCACTCCATATGCGGCGAAGTCGGCCGCGTTGCCCACTGCTTGAGCGGAAGCAAGAGGAAGGTCGCCGCCAACGACGTCCTGGTAGCTGCTGCGGACTGCCGCTATGACGGGCTCGGAGTGGTCGAGCGCATAGGCGGGCCCGACCTCTTGCAGGGAGCTAGTGACCACGAGGCCGGTCTGCGCTGCGACCGTCGCGCACAGGGCCTCGAACTCCTGAAGGACGTCCTCTTTTGTCGTCGGTGGCCGGTACCGCCGTGTCCCGACTATCTCCGCGTTCACGGGAACGCGGTTGTAGAAGTCACCAGAGCGAACCTCGCCGACGAAGAGCGTCTCGGGGCCGACGAAGTCGTCGTTCTGCCTCTCGAGATCGGCCGCCCGCTGTTCGAGGCGATCCAGAAGCAGGCGTACCGCACTTGTGGGGTTCGAGATTCGCTCTCGCAGCTCCACCTCGTGCATGGAGGTTCCCGCGCGGTGTACCTGGATCCGGTAGATGGACATGCCCCGCGAGGCGATCGCGAGGTGGTCGTGACCGAGCTCAGCGATCACTGCTGCATCCCCGGCGACGCCACGGCGAAGAAGAGACCGAATGGTTCGCTGATCGCCGAGGGGCGCCTCGTGCAGTCCGTGTGCTGTGACGAGGACGTCACCGCGGGGTCGCACTCGGCTCTCCGTCAATGCCCTGATCGCCTCACAGATGCAGGCGAGTCCGCCTTTCATGTCAGCGGCGCCTCGCCCCCTGACCACGCCAAGATCGAAGTCGATAGAACTCTCGCCGTGGCTGACAGGAACGGTGTCGGTGTGGCCGTCGAGTTGCAAAGTAGGGCCACCGCCGGTGCCTCGCAGGCGCCCGATAACGCTCGGACTGCCCTTGAATTCTTCGTCAATGATCGTCTCGAGACCCATGCCGGAAAGCGTCTCCGCGTAACACTGCGCGAAGGCCGCCTCGTTCCCTGTCGGGCTTGGAACCGAGACGAAGCGGTGGGTTTCCTCCATAAGGCGTCGCTCGGAGACTGCCCGGGCGACTCTTTGCGCGACCTGCCCGAGCGACTCAGCCATCTGAGCGCGCCGTGCCGGAACGGTTCGGCCCGAGCACTAGCGGGATGACTCTCGACCAGCGTCCCTGGTCCGCCTCATGGCGGTACTCCGGCACGAATCCGAGCTTCAGATAGGTCCGAATCGCCGGAAGCCGGAAGTCGTCCGTCTCGAGTACGGCGGTATCAAGACCCTCATCACGAAAGTGCCTCAGGACCGCAAGGGTGACAACGCTGCCCAGCCCCCGACCCGCCCGGGAGGAGTGAGCTGCCACGTAATGGAGATAGCCGGCCCCGGGATACAGGTCGGGTACATGGCGGGCCGAAGCGACGGCGACGACGGCTTGGCTCTCTCTGACCACGAAGCTAGCGTCGACGCCCTCTTCGGGACCGAGCTCGCGGATGACCCGCTCGGCGTCCCACTCTTCCTCGAAAGCCTCCGAGAGGAGGGCCGCGATCTGCGCAGCGTCCTCCGGCGTCGCCTTCTCGCTGGGGTCGTCCGTCACGTCTTCGAGCGCCAGCTTAGGCAGGCGCATAAAGAGCTGTGGAAGCTCGGCCATTGACTCTCCTTCTAACGGTGCGGAGGTTCGGCCATCCAGTGGCCTCAAGCTCGCTCTGCTGAGCAGGTGCTGGCCTCACCGGTGGACACCCATCGTCAGGCCGGCAACTAGATGGCGCTGAAACAGCATGTAGACGATCATCGGCGGGATGGCGCTCAGCACGGATCCGGCGACAAGCACGTAGGTGTTGAGAACGTGGTTCCCTTGCAGCGCCGCCAGTCCGACCGCGATGGTCTGTGACTGGATCGGGAGGAACAGCAGCGCGATGAGCAGATCGTTCCAGACGGCGAGGAATTCGAGAACCCCGATCGTCACGATTGCCGGAATGGCGAGCGGCAGCATTATGGAAAGAAAGATCCGAGTATGCCCGGCGCCGTCGACCAGTCCCGACTCGAGGAGGGAATCCGGCAGGCTCTTGAAATAGCTCGCCATGAGAAAGACGGAGAGCGGGATCCCTAGACCGACGAAAACGAGGATTGTGCCGAGTACCGAACCGACGAGACCGATCTTTGCCAAGTTCAAGTATTCCGGGATGATGATCGACTCGACCGGGATCATCATGCAGGCGACGGTGATGGCGAAGATGACGTTCGCGCCCCGAAACGAGAGCTTGGCGTAGGCGTAGCCGGCTGGCACAGAGACGAGCAGCACTGCGGCGACTGAGGCTCCGGTGACGAGTGCAGACATCCCGAGCTCGCGCCATACGGGTACCTGCTGGAAGACGGCTCGCCAGTACTCGAGTGTGAACGGCCCGGTGCCTTGCATGCGGAACGAGGCCACGACGACGTCGATGAGCGGGTAGATGAGGGCGACCCCGATAACCAGCAGGGTCAGCGACGCGACGCGATGGCGTCGGGCGAGCGAGATCCTCGTCCTGCCGCGCGCGGCGGCCTTCTCAGACTGGAGGACGTCTGGCAGCCTGGCGCTTACCACAGGTCTGCCGCCTTTCTCCGGCCGATCATGTTAATGATGAGCGTCACCGCCAGCATGATCAGCAGCAGGAAGATCCCGAGCGCAGCCGCCTGGCCGAAGTTCCCGAGAGTAAATGCTGACTGGTAGATCTGGAATTCGAGGGTGGTAGTGGAGAATCCCGGCCCGCCAGCCGTCATCACGTAGATAAGGCCGAACATTCCGCTGAAGCCCGAGATCATCGTCACCAGGAAAGCCAGGCGCACGAAACGCCCGAGCAGTGGCAACACGATGTGCCGGAGAATCTTGAAGAAGCCTGCCCCGTCTACGCGTGCTGCCTCGACGATTTCGGGAGGAATGGAGGCGAGGCCAGTCATGAAGATCACCGTGTTGATGCCGAACAGTGCCCAATTGAACGTCGCGAGCAGCGCTGGAAGCGCCGTGTGCGTGCTGCCGAGCCAGTCGAGGGCGAGGCTATGCAGCCCGACCCCGCCCAGAAGCGAGTCGATGCCCTGGCCAGGGGTGAGGAAGTTGCTGAAGATGATGCCGATGACGACCCACGAGAGAGCTACTGGCAGGAAGACGATCGAGCGGAAGAGCCGCCAGCCAGGCACTCGTATAGAGGTGAGGAAGGCGGCGATGAGGGCGAAGAGAAGGCCGACAGGGATTGAGAGTACGACCGCGAGATTGTTCTGGAAGATCTGGCGGATGGCGGTCGTGTGGAACAGGAGCTGACTGTAGGAGCTAAAGCCGACGAACTGAGCCGTCTCGCCGTTCCAGGAGGTGAAGCTGTAGTAGGTCGCTTCCGCGATCGGGAAGACCACGAGACCGCCGACGAGCACCGTGGCCGGTACGGCGAGCATCAGCCCTGTTCGCCGTCGGCCGCGGTCCAGCTCCCGGCTTCGGCTTCTGCTGCCCGCACCAGGCTGGCGAGCGCCGGCTCCCGCCGTCTTCCCGCTGGTGTCGGGAGACGGCGAGAGCTCGGCGACGGGCGAGTTATCCGCCAAGGTGGTAGCTCACTGCTCGGGCGCTCGCGGACAGATTGGACTCTGCGCTGGCGATCTCGGTCGCCGCCTGCTGCGGGCTCACCTGCCCGACGAGAACCTGGTCGAGCAAGCGGGCAGCCACGCTCTCGACAGGTGCCTGCATCAGGTTGTCGAACATCGGATAGACGTGATAGCTGGAAGAGTTCGCCATCGACAGCAGGCTCTGCTGGAGCGGGTTGGTGGCGTTGTAGCCTGGGAGGACAGGTGCCTGCCCGGACTGGGCGATGATGTGCTCACCCTGCGGGCTCAGGATGAACTTGAGGAACTCGATCGCCGTGCTCTTGTGAGTGGCCGAGGTAGGAACGCCGTAGCCTTCTCCGGTCTCCTCGATGATGGCCGACATGGGCGAGCTGCTGTACGGCGGCAGCATAACCCCGACCTTCGACCCCATCGACTGGTAGAAGGAGCCGGCGTCCCAGCTGCCCTTGAAGATCATGGCCGCTTTGCCGCTAGTGAACTCGCTGGCCGCCACCTTGTTGGTGAGGGCGTCGGAGTTGATGCAGCCCGACGTGGCCATGGCGTGCCAATGCGAGAGCTGGCTCACGACGGCACTCGAGGAGTAGGGGACGTGCCCGTTCAGCAGCCCGTTCCACGAAGACAGCGGGTAGACGCCGGCGAGCAGGTAGCTCCACTCGTAGACCGGGTTGAACTCCCCGGAGCCGCTTTGCGCGCCGTAGACGACAGGGATCGCCCCGATCGCCTTCAGCTTGCTGCAGTCGGCGGTCAGCTCCGACCAGGTCTGGGGCGGGCTCGCTATGTTGGCCTTCGCGAAGAGGCTCTTGTTGTAAAAGCCGTTGTAGAACTGATTCTCGAACGGCACGGCGTATGTTCCGGACGACAGGCTGCCATTCTTCGCGAAATAGCTCTCGCCGGACACCTTCGACAGAACAGAGGTCGAGATGTAAGGGTCGAGGTTGACGAGCCCGCTCTCGAAGCGCGTCAGGTACTGAGCGGGCCACAGGTTGACGATGTCCGGGCCTTTCCCAGATATGAGGGCCGCCTGGAGAGCGGCGAAGTAGTCGCCGCTCGGCTGGGCCACGAGGTCGAACTTGACGCCCGGATGTGTCTTCTCGAACGCCTTCGCGAGAAGGCTGGTGGTGGTGGCGGCAAACGATCCGTTGTGCCAGAGGACGATCGTCTGCCCGGACGACGACGATGCCGGCTGCGATCCGCCGCAGGCGGCAAGGGCAAGTGACCCGGCGGCCACGAGGACCAGAAGGCTGCCGATCCGGCCTGGGCGGGCGCCTTTACTTCGGGGATGTGCCCCGCCTTCGTTCTGGATATGACGGCTCGCCTTCAGCGAAGCCGTGCCGCGGCCTTTGAGACTTCTGCCTGATATCCGACAGGGAAACTGCATTTCCCCTCCTGGGACCGACCATAAAGAGGTTCAAGGACAACTCGGTGCGGGGGTTCAGGCGCCTCGATGAAGTCGAGGTCGCTACCCCTGGGTGCCTGCGTGACATATCGGCGGAACGGTGCCACCCACCACGCCCTGAGGCGGGCCCTCGGGGCGGGTGCCCAGCCAACGCGGCGCGTGTCTGCTCCTCCTCATCGATGAGGAGATCGATACTTCCTTCCTTGTGGGGATACGGGTTCGGCTGGTGAAGGCGCTGACTGACGTCCTCATAACCCTCGGACCACCGGGCGCTTCGCAGGTGATCAGCCGGCATTGGGCGTCCATCTCGATCCGCTCGTCGGAACTCCGAGGCCTATAGCGCCCGGCTTCGACTGGACGAGTTCCGGCGCGAGTCGCTGGACCCACTCAAGGGCGACCGCGGCGCGATGAACCTTCTCCCGGGCGATGGCCGACGCCACCGCGACGAGGTGCTCTCCCGATGGATAAAGAGGCGTCGAGTTGCGGAGCCCGAACTTCACATAGAGCGGGGCTCCGACTCGGATGAGGTCCGGCATCTCTTGTCCCCGGACGACGCCGGCCATGGCGTCGGGTGACTCCACATAAAGATCGAGCGGGATGGGCGAAGCCGCCCGGAACTCGGCCAGCTCCCCGAGGGATGTGTCGGATGGGATATTGGCGGTCGAGGCGCCGAGGTCAGCGATCACGCGGAGGGAGGCCGGGTTCGACGGCGCCTGCATGACCGAGACCTTCCAGACGATGTCAGCAGGCAGCTCACCGTTCAACTGGAGCCTGTGCAGCACGCTCAGCAGCCCGATGTCGGCTACGAGGAAGCTGCGGATCCCGAGCTCGACGGCCCTGGCGACATCCTCGATGGCGTAGCGGAGCTGGCGGACAGACCGTTGCTGGCCGGCGAGAGCGGCTCCGTCGAGAGCCCGGGAGTGATTGCCGATGTCATACTCCTGGCGTGGCCCGATGAAGAGGGAAACCTCGATCCCTTGCGCTTCGCCTATCTCGGCCATGTCGCAGATCTCGGCCGAGCTGAGCAACATGGCCCCGCTCCCTTGCGACACCCGGTTGACCGTCACGCCCAATCGCTGTGCCGACTCGACGACCGCCGCGAGTACCTCCGGTCCCTCGACGCTCGGGATCTCTACGCGAAACTCGGCTCCGTCGGGGAAGCGGCGCTCACTCTTGGCCGGGACGGCTTCGCTGGAGTAGCCCTCAGCGGCAAGGAAGTCATCACCGAACATTCGAGCGCCTCAGATTCGTTCAGTAACACTGAATGATATTTCGAATGCATGAACATTAGCGTCGTCCGATTCGTGACGTCAAGAGTAGCCCGCGAGGATTCAACGGGGAGGCAGCGAGAGGCAGCGCTCAGGCGACGCGGCCGGAGCCGGACCTCGCAGAACCGATGCCGTCACCAACCAGGGGGGAAGCCCGATACGAGTCCTGGTACGGCTCGGCGTCGGCGTCCTTGTGCTTGCAGCTGGCCTCGTAGGCCTCGACCGGTGACGGAGAAGTGCCGTCGGCCGCCATGTTCGCTATAGTCGAACGCTATGCGGCAAATGGCGAAAAATGAAGCAACTGAGCGGGGCCAAGGTGTGCAGAGTGTCAACCGGGCATTGCTGCTAGTTAACAAGGCGGCCGAGGCGGCTCCGGACGGGCTGAGCTTGAACCAGGCGGCCGAGGCACTCGGAGTTGCCAAAAGCACAGCCTTCAATCTCCTGAAGACACTAGTGGCTCATGGCTTCCTCCGAGAGGAACGACCCGGTCCTCGTTACTTCCTCGGCATGAATCTCATGCGCCTCGGCGATCTCGTCGGACAGCAGCTTCCCGTCGCAGAGATAAGTCGGCCGCTCCTTCGCGAATTGACGGTTGCCACCGGGCTCACCGCTCGTGTTGCGGTGGTTGACGACGGCTGTCCGGTCTTCCTCGAACGAGTCGACGGGCCCGGCATGGTGCGCTTCCACACTCCTCTCGGCTGCCGCGAGGCGCCGCACGCGAGTGCCGCCGGCAAGGCCATCCTTGCGACCTACGACGAGCGGCGAGTGCGTGAGATCTGCCAGGCCGAGGGGCTCGTGGCTCACACCCGTTCAACTATCACCGACGTAGAGGCGCTCCTCGCCGATCTTGAGCGGACGAGGGAGCAGGGCTTTGCCATTGATGACGAGGAAGAAGCAGAGGGCGTTTTCTGCGTCGGAGCGGCCTTCCTGGATCATCAGAATCGCTGCCTCGGCGCTCTGAGCGTGACCGGGATCAGAGCCGAGGTACCGGCGTGGCGCGTGCTCCACATCGGCCAGCTCGTACGGGAGTACGCCGACCGGCTGACACGCGAGATGCGTGGCCAAAGCGCCGAGCTGCCGCCGCCATCTCTCGGGGCCCACTCCCGAAGAGGGGACGGTCGGTGATTCCAGAGGCCGAGAGCGCCGCTTCTGACGAGACCGTCGTGCGTCAGGCCGTGCCTGCCGCGAGCGCGCGCTCAGCTGCCGCGTAGACCAGCGCGTTGAAGCCGTCAGGATGTGTGTAGGCGCCGTCCGGCAGGTACACGATGTGGTCGCTGTGGCAATAGCGCGCGTTGCTCCAAAACCCTGGCCGACATGGCCTCTAGTGGTGCGCGCTCACGGAAGCGCAGCCGCCGAAAATGTGTCCCGATCAGGAGAGCTATGCCAAGAGAGGGAATCGATCCCCCGAGGAGTATCACCACGTAAACGCTCGCCCAGAGAGGGGAACCGTTGCCGTGCCGCCCGAAACCCATCGATGCGCCGTAGCCGATGAAACTAGTCCGAGCGATGCTCTCTGGCCTTTCGGGCAGCCTAAGTAGGCAGCTCGCTCGCGGGCTGGCAGTGGCTGCGGACGGTCTCCGTCCCTCGGAACACGGCTTGCTCCGGGTCTGGCCGCCGCGTGGCTGCGGCGACAAGTGCGGCCGCCCCGGCCAGCAGCGCGCCGCACGCGGATCCGATCGCCAGCAGGATGTTGAACAGGCCGTAGGTGCCCGCGCTGCCGCGGAAGACCGACTTTGCCATCGCGGTCAGCACGATCGGGAAGTTGAGGCCGAAGGTTCCGAGCATCCCGACGAGGAACACTGTCCACAGGATGTCGGGGCGGCCGCGCAGGTACCGCAAGGTCGTTCGCAGGGCCTGGCTCTGGCGGGGGGCGGTGGCTGGCGGCGTGAGATCCGACGCCCGCAGCCGCAGGGCGCCGGTGGCGGCAGCGTTCAGCGTCTGCGTGGTCAGCAGGATGCGCCGCCTCGACAGCCGGTCGGCCACCACCCCGGTGTCGGCGCCGAATGCCAGCATGGGCAGGAACTGCAGCGCCATCGTCACGCCGACGGCCGTCGAGCTGCGGGTCAGGGAGAGCACGAGCCAGTCCTGGGCGATGCTCTGCATCCACATGCCGATGTTGGCCAGGCTCTGGCCGGCCAGGTAGATCCGGTAGCCGCGGGAGCCGAGGGCGGCGAAGTCGCCTCTGCGTGGCCGGGCTGACGCGCCGCTGGTCACTGACGAGCCTTCCGTGCTGCCGGCGCCGCGGCCCGCCTCGGCATCCAGCAGCCGACTGTCAGCCAGCACATCCGCCGGCTGGAACAGCAGGCAGGCCGGACACTCGTGCTCCGGGATACGCACTCGGTCTCGCTGACGGCCGACGGCGAGGCGATGATCGGGTTCGCGCGCAACATCCTGGCCGCATGTGAGCAGGCGGCCGCTTACTTCACCGGGTCGCGCCCTAGCGGCCGGCTGCGCATCGGCATCTCCGATGACCTCGCCCTCACGCGGCTGCCCCAGATCCTGCGCGACTTCCGCCGGGACAATCCGCTTGTTGACTTCGACCTGACGGTCGACCAGAGCGGCCTGCTCCACCAGCGGCTGGAGAGCGACAAGCTCGACGTGTTCATCGGTAAGCGCCCCAGCGGCGAGCAGCGCGGCCAGCTCGTCAAACGGGACCGCCTGGTGTGGGTCGGTACTCCGTCGACGAAGCTCCCGACCGCCAGGCCGCTGCCGCTGGTCGTCTACCCGGCGCCGAGCCTCTCGCGGACCGAGATGCGCCGGGCGCTCCATCGAGCGCACGTGCCCTACCGCAGCGCATGCGTCTGCCGCGGCGTCAACGGCCTCATCGCCGCCGTCGCGGTCGGCATCGGCGTCTCAGCACTGGCCGCCAGCCTGGTACCGGCCCAGCTCACGACGCTCGGGCCGGGACACAGGCTGCCGGAGCTCGGCACGATCGATCTGGCCCTGCAAACCAACCCCCGGACCGCCGACCGTCCCGCAGTACGGGCACTGACCTCCACCGTGCTGGCCAGCGGCTCCAGGTCACTGACCGCCTTCCGCGATGAGAGCGACGGGACCTAAGTGATCTGGGTGCGGGGATCACCGAGCAGGCGGCATTTGCTGCGCTCGCCCGGCCTCGTCAGCCCTGCGATCACTAAAACCCGATTCGCCGAATTCCGGCTGCGCCATGATTGCCGCAATAGGCTTGCCGCGGGATTTAGCCTTACCCTGAACACGCTTGCGATTCACGAAATAACGCTGCGGTTTTGATTTCGCAACCATTTCGGCTGTAGGGTTAATTTTTTTATGCGTAATCCCAGGCAGGCGGGCAGCAGGCGAAGCAATTCAGCCTGCCGGCTACCGCGCCAGCGGGCCGCTGAGCAGGGGTCCTTACCGGGCCGTTGGGAGCCGCCGGCTATTATGGACCGCGATGTCGATGGCCCAGGACCGACCACTGAGGATCACGGTAGACTGCGTCAGCGAGACGAGGCGATTTAGTTGCTGCGCCTAGAATCGCAACGGCTCAGGGTTTGGTTTTCGGCTAAACCTTTCTCTGCGGTCCGGCACGCCAGGGTCTTGCGGCCCTGGAGTCAGGGAGCCATCGCCGCTTGCACGGTCTTCGCCTTCGGCTTCTTCGCGCTCAACGTGTTCTACCTCCTGGGCTTCGGAAAGATGCGCCTGCCTGGGCTTTACACTTTCCGCGCCGCCACCATCGGCGACGGCATTCTCCTGCCACTGCTCGCGTACTCGCTGCTTCGGTCCGTGGACCTGGGCCGGTTGCGGAAGAGCTGGCGTCAGGCCGCCTTCGCCGCCGCCGGCGGCCTCCTCGGAGTGGTGGTCGGGGCGGGAATCGAGGTATATGACCTGTCCAGCCCGACTGCCCCACTGGACTGGACCTTCCCTGCGCCGCACCGGTACAACTTCGCGGGCTGGTACCACACCCTCTTCCTGGTCCTCGCGGCCGGATTCTACGGCGCCGCGCTGGCGCTCGCGCTCGCCCAACTCCGCGAGCAGGCCCGTCGAGACCCCGCGGGGGCAATCGGCCGCCTCCGCTCGGTTGGCGTCCTCGGGGCGCTGTTTCCGGGTCTGGCCTTCATCTGCCTGTTCGAAGAGGACGATCTCACCGCGTATCCGCACCTTTTCATCATCGTGGTTGCGACCATGATCGGCATGGGGATCGTCCTCGGCGGGCTGCTCACCTGGGCGTGCGGAACGCGGAATATCCGCTGGTGCGCGTTTGCCGTGATCGGCTCTATGCTGCCGGCGCTCGCGCTGAGCGGTTTCGTCGTACCCGGAGAGGGGGTCCGGCCCGCGTCGATCGTGATCGCTTGCGTCGTCGGCCTGGCCGCGCTGGCAGCGTCGTTTTTCCTGGAGCGGCGCACAAAGCCCGGCGGCATCTTCCCGGGCAGCCGGGAAGAGCACGGCCGGGCCAGGGCCGATCGGGGTTTGCGACTGTCCACCGCCTGCCTGGTCGCCAGCGTCACGGTCTGCGCGGCCGGCCCGGCATACGCGATCTCGGCGCAGAAAGCGCTGACGCTCACTCAGGTTGTCTTCTGCCTGCTCGCCGGCGTGGTCGTGGCCAGTTGCGAGCTCGGCATCCTGCGGTCGCTGATCTCTGTCAGACCCGAATCCGCGAGTAGCGCCCAGGGTTGATCTTCGGGCGCGATGATGATCTTGATCGTGGCTTTTTCCGGCGCGCAGCCATGCTGCTGGCCCGGGTGTCGCGCCGGGGTCGCGGGTTCCAGGTTTCCGGGTCGGGGCCTTGCGGGCCGGGTGGTCAGGACGTTGCCGGGAGTGCGCGCAGCCGGGCGAGTGTCTCGGCGAGCAGGTGCTGTCCGGGCGGGAGCCGCAGGATGAGCTGCCCGGCGTGGCGGATGAGCCGGCCGCGGACGGCGATCAGCCGCCAGCGCAGGGTTTCGATCATGGCGTTGCCGCTGCGGGTGCCGTGACCGGCCAGGATGTCCCTGCCGCGGGTGAGGGAGGTGAGCTGGTGCAGCCAGCCGGCCATGCTGGCGGCCAGCAGCGCCCCCCACATCCACGCCGTGTTGACCTGGTGATAACCGGAGGGGAGGTGGCGGAGGGCGGCGCCGTGCTTGCCGTCGCGGAAGACGTTCTCGACCGTGGCCCGGTGCCGGTACCAGTGCTCCACCGCTGCGGCCTTGCCCGGATCGGACACGTCCAGGCTGGTCAGGATGAACGAGCAGGCGTAGATCGCCTCAGCCTCGGCGAGCTCGGGGAACGGCAGCGCCCGCTGATCGGGGTGCAGGGTCCGGCGGCGCCGTGACCGCGGGTCGGCTGACACCTGGCCGGGGTCGAGGCGGACCCGGCGGATCAGCAGCCGGGTCCGCGGCCGGGCAACACCGCTAGGCCGCCGGCGAGGGCCTGCTACGAACGACAACCGTCCTCGACGGGAAGCGACGACGGCGGCGTAGCGACCGGAAGGTTGCCGTTACGGCGTGGGCACGTCTGCGTT
>JAJYUU010000265.1 GCA_021792405.1 Actinomycetes bacterium | reverse complement strand
ACGGCATCGACAACCGTCAGGCTCGAAGGAGTCCCGCCCTACATGGCGGATGTCAGCGACGACACGCCGAGCTCAGGTGGGGAATTTCAGTGATCGAGAGTGAGGACATTCCGCTGATCCCCGGCAGTGGCCAAGCGCGGCGCGTTCGAGCGCGGGATGCGGCAGGCCCGGTGCTGCGAGCCGGATCTGGGCGGCCATCGCGGTCAGGTCGGCGCGGTGGGCGCGGATGAGGATCTGGGCGGGATGCTGCAGGGAGTTCAGCCACCGGCCGAACGCGCCCGTCAGGGCCTGCTGCTCGGCCGGGGTGCGCAGCGCGAAGTTCACCGTCGACGCCGTCGCCAGCGCCACGCTCGCGTCCCCGCTCACGGTGATGACGCCGGCGGTGGTGACGGCGGTGGCGGGCAGGTGCAGCGGCGCGGGCAGCGGACGGGCCTGCCCCGCCACCGCCGGGTTGATCCAGGCCGGGGGCGGGCAGATGCCGTCGGGGGCGGGGACCAGCCGACGGGGGCCACGGGCCTGGGCCAGCCCGGCGGCCAGCCACCGGTCCAGGCTCAGCCCGTCCCGCCGGCCAAGCGCCAGCATGACCGCCGCCGCCGCGGCCGGGATGGCGGCGCCGGCGAACACCGCGGGCGGGACCAGGCGCCGGGTGAGTGCCCACGCCAGCCACAGCACGACGGCGGCGGCCGCGAGGATCGCGACCTGGCGGGCGGTCAGGTCCGCCAGGACCCGGTCCTCGCGGTCCACGTCCGCCGGGATCCTCACCGGCTCGGCGCCGGGACTGGGGTGGCTCACGCGGGTGCGTCCAAGGGTGATCAGGGTGACTTGCTGCCGCTGGCGCCGATGCCGGGGCGGCGGGCGGCCCGGCCCGACAACGTGGGTGCGATGCGGCGCAGCACGACGGCGGCGAAGATGAACCGGGCGGCTGAGCGCAGCGGGCTGCGCCCGCCGGGTGACCAGACTTTGCGGCCGATCCAGGACGGGATGCGGATCAGGATGTACAGCAGGCACAGCAGCTGGATCGAGTCGAACGAGCTGACAGTGCCCGGTGGCGCGGCCAGGGCCGTCCACTGCTCGGTGAAGAACAGCCGCAGCGCGGCGACGAGCACCACCGCCTGGGCGGACTGGATGGCCAGGATCCCGGCGAACGCCCGCCACCACCAGCGGGCGATGCCCTCGGCCTGCGGCAGGGCGTGGCAGGCCAGGGCGAGCGGCGCGACCGCGATCAGCACCACGGTGAGCATCAGCCGCGCGGCGTAGATGACCGCCAGGACGAGCACGAGCAGCACGGCGAACAGGGCGAGCAGGATGGCGAACATCCCGGCGGAGTTCAGCATCCGCAGGGTGAGGCTGCGCAGCATCGCCGCGGCCGCGGCCGGGTCCAGGCCCTGCCCGGCGAGGGCGGCCGACAGCCCGTCGGCCAGCGCGATCGCCTTCCCCGCTACCAGCAGCGACAAGTTCGCCGCCAGGAACCCCACCACCAGGCGGGGGGCGATCTCCTTGACCGTGTACGAGGTCTGCAGGGTCTGGTGGCTCATCACCAGGATCCCGCCGGCCAGCACCGCCAGCACGTAGGCGGCGTCGGTGATCGCCACCGACCCGGCCCACAGGTCCCGCACCTGGGTGAGGCCGCCGACCTGCGGGGTGGCCAGCAGGGTACGGCCCAGCAGCGAGAACAGCGGGTTGATGGCGGACTTGACCAGCCCGGCGAACCAGGAGTCGACCGCCTGCCCGACGTGGCAGGACAGGTCGAAGAACCCGCAGCCCGGCAGCGCCGGATGGACCGGTGCCGCCAGCGGGCCGGTTCCGGGCATCAGCCGCCGACCAGGGACTTGAGTACGGTCACGATGACCGGCGCCAGGATCGCCAGCCCGTAGCCGATGGCGGCCGACTTCAGCGCGGTCTTGGCTTTCTCCACCTCGGCCGGGTCGCCGCCGGCCATCAGGTACCGCAGCCCGCCGATCGTCAGGAACAAGGTCGCTACCGCGGCGAGGATCCCGACGACCCAGGCGGTGGTGTTGCTGATCACCTGGGCGATCGACGTCGTGCCGTGGCCCGCGAGCATGGTCGGCGCCGCGAGCACGCCAGTCAGCCGCCGGGCGCGGCGTGCCCGGCCGCCCGGGGGCGCTGGGCCGCGGCGCGTCTTGCCATGCCGGCGTCCGGGCCAGGCTGGGATGAGCCTCATGGCGGTGATCTCCTAACGCGATGACGGGCTAGGGATGGGCTAGGGAGGGTTGGCCCGGGGCCGGGCGCGGGGCGGTGCCCTCCCTTCCGGGGTGTTGCGGCCGGTGGTGTCAGCGGTGCGGCGGCGGCCCGGCCCCGGGGCCGCCCGGCTGGGTGAGCCGGGGCGGGGAACCCCCGCACTGAGAGAAATCCGGAATTCCGGGGCGTTGTTGAGGCTGGCCGGTCAGAAAGGGCCGGGATCACTAAGTTCGCCGCGGTGGATGGCGCGGACCAGGCGGGCCTCAGCACCCCTGCGGCGGTGGCACAGCGCGCTGCGGGTGACGCCGAGTTCGGCCGCGATCCGGGCGAGCGGGAGACGTTCGAGCCGGCTGCGGCCGATCAGCTCGGCCTGGGCCGCGGTGAGCACGCCGCGGCGGACCGCGGCGGCCAGCACGAAATCCGGATGGCCCCAGGGCATCGCCGGCGCGTCGAAAGACTCGTCGAGGTCGCGGCGGCGCGAGGCCCAGTCAGCGTGGGCGTAGGCCAGGGCCCGCCCGGCCCGCCAGGCGGCCCAGCACAGCCGGGAGGCCAGCGGGACGGCGTCGAGGTCATCGAGGTCCAGGCCGCGCATGGCGGCCAGGAACCCGGCCAGCACCTCGGACTCCAGGTCTTCCCGGTCCCCGCGCCAGCCGGCCGACAGGGCGGCGACCGCACGGCGCAGGCCCGGCATGGCGATGCCTACTAGCCCGATCACCCACGCCGGCCTGTCGGCGCGTGCGCGGCGGACCAGTTCGGCCCACACCTTGTTGCGCGCCCTTGCGCTGGCAGACGGGTGCAGCAGCAGGGCCTTGAGCTCGTCCAGCGGGACGTCCCGGTCGGGCAGCCCAGGGGCGAGGCGGGCGGGGTTGAGGGCCAAAGGCCGCGGCCCGGTGACCAGCGCCCGGAACGCGGCGTCGGCGCTGTCAAGCGGGCCGAGCCCGTACCCGTCCGGGCCGGCGGTCTCCGGAGCGTCCGGGCAGTCACGAGCAGGGGCGGCACAGGCGTGGCGGTCAGGCATGGCGGCTCCTCGCGGAAGGGAGTTCGCGGTTTTCCCGGCTCCCATGAACGCACCCGCCCTGGACCTTTCATGGACCTGCGATATCCCTTCTGGTGACCTTTCATGTACCTGCCATGTACTTTTCGTGCACCCGGCAGCCGGCCGCCATTTCTTGCGAGGCCTCCGGTGTCTGCCGCCCGGCCCGGGCGCGCCCGGGACTAGCCCGCGCCGAAAGTACAATCCGCCGCCTAGCTGCGCGTTCTCCCCGCCAGGTACATCACAGGTACACCGCAGGTCCACCGGAGGTACACGGAATGTGATAACGGCGCCCGCGCTCTAGCCGGCCGTCTTGGGCTGCGGCGGACTCGCATTCACCGGGCGCTTTCCGCCAAGAGGAATATGTTCGCGCGGCTTCAACAAAGCCCCGGGAAACCGGATTTCTTATATGTCAGCGTCACCGGCGGCCGCAGGGCGGCTGTCACCATGGCACATCCGGACTGCCCCTCCGAGCCCGCGCCGCCCGGCGCCGGCCCGCACCCGGCCTGCCCGGCGTGCACCCGCACCGGGGTGCCGCTGAGCGTCTGGCCGGCCATCCCCCCGCCCGGTCCCTGCCCGGCCAGCCTCCCGCTGGTGCCCTGCCCGCAGCGGTGGCCTGCAGCCGCGGCCGCGGCCGTGATCACTGCCTTCACCAGTCCCGGCGACCTGGTGGTGACACCCGACCCGGCCGCCGGGGTGTTCGCGGCCGCCGCGACAGGCGCCGGCCGACGCACCCACGGCCCGGCCGAGCCGGCCGCCCTGCTGGCCGGGTCCTGCCCGGACGCCGGGCAGGCCGCCCT
>JAJYUU010000264.1 GCA_021792405.1 Actinomycetes bacterium | reverse complement strand
CTTGGATCCATGGTCATACTGCTCCTTTGCTGATCGTGTCCGTTCGAAATGGCTGTCTGGCAGGGCCGCAGCTTCATACGCTGGCATTTCCTGCGGTCGGCGGGGGAAGGGCGGCGTGAGGGGCGTCGTGCTTGACCTTCTGCAATGCGGGCAGGCCCGGCGGCTTGCTCATCCTCGGCTCAGGCATGGTGCTCGGCCGCTTCTGGCACCAGCTCGACGGCTGCCACCGGCTCGTCGCAGCACGGGCAGAGTCCTCCTAGTCCGACCCGGCGCATGAAGGACTGGCAGTCCGGGCAGTACTGGGCTCCCAGGGACCGGGCGCCGCAGTCGTCACAGGCGTAGACGGTGCGGGGGCGCCGGGGGCGGGGGGCGGGCAGCACGACGCCCGGGCCGGCGGCTTGCTTGCGCCGCCGGTAGCCCGCGGCCCGGCAGCGCTCGGAGCACCAGCGCTGCCGGCCGGCGGGGCTGAACTGCTGGCCGCACGCCGGGCAGGCTATCGTGACGCCATCGTGACGCGACGTGGATCTGGTAGCGGGCGGGACAGCACTGCCGGCCGTCACGGCCGGGGCGGGAGTGCTGTTCACTGTGTTCCCTTCGCTGGCGGTGCCTGCGAGAACAGGGTGTCCTGCGGGGCGGGCACCTCGATGCGCAGTCCTTTCCTGCGCCCGGTGCTGGTCAGGACCGCGCGCAGCTCGCCGCGCTTGATGCGCTGCAGGACGGTCTGCCGGGAGACGCCCAGAGCGCGGCTTGCGTGGTGCAGGGCGAGCCAGCCCTCGGGGGCATCGGCGGTGCGCATGCCGCGCAGCTGATCGGTGACGCGGATGCGCCAGGGGGCTCCGGGGGTGATCTGCTCGCCGGCGACGAAGCCGTCATCCAGCCAGCGCAGCAGCGTGGACGGGGCGATGCCGAGCTGGCGGGCGGCGGCGGTCACGTTGAGCAGTTCTCCTTCAGCCGGCTGGCTGTCGCCGGGCTGGTAGCAGGGGATCTTCCAGTGGTAGCGCAGTGACTGGACTCTACTGGCGGTGTATGACATTCCGCGGGCGCTGCGGCGGCCCTGCCGGTTGAGGATGCCGGCGATCGTCGCGTCGGGATAGTGGACGGCCAGGCGGCGGGTCAGCTCGACGGTGTCCTCGTCGGTGCGGATAGCGGGCTGGCGGCGGCGCAGCGGGACGGTCAGCTCGCTGATGGCTCCGCCTTTCCAGCGAAGGATCAGGACGGCGTGCGGGCTGGGGTCGTCGCGGTGCAGCGTGATGTTCACTTCGTCGATCAGGGTGCGCAGCAGCTTCTTGCGGTCCTTGTCGGTGGTGGTGGGCGCGTCCCAGACTGAGCCGAGGTCATCGCCGAGGGCGAGGATGGCCTGTTTTTCCTGTTCGGTGAGGGTGATCGGCCGGGCGCTCTGGCGGCGGGCCAGCTCGGCGTGGGCGTCGGCGAGCTCGCGCAGCGCCTGCTCCCATTCGGCTTCCAGCCCGCGGGCTACCAGCCGGTTGTCCGGGTCGACGGCGCGGTAGCGGCGTTCAGCTTTGCTGGCGGTGTAGCGGGCCTGCTCGACCTGCCGCGCGTGCTGGGCCAGCGCGGCGTCGTGGCCATGTTCGAGCTGCTCGGCCGCTTGCAGGCACGCATCCAGCGCGGCGGGCGCCAGCGCGGCCAGGAAGGCCTCGGTGACAGCGGCGTCGATCGCCTGCCCGCCGGTGCTCATGTGCCGTGCGCCGCGCCCGCTGACCAGCTCGGCCGGACCGTGGCAGTAGTAGTTCGGCACGCATCTGGCCGGGCCGGTGTAGAAGATCGCCAGCTTGCGGCCGCACGTGCCGCAGGTGGCCAGGCCCTGCAGCAGGGCGCTGCCTTCGCGGACCGCGCCGGTGCCCGGCTGGCTGGCCTGCGGGCGGATGTTGCCGCCGAGGCGGGCCTGGTTGGCCTGGTAGGCGTCCCAGTCGAGGAACCCGGGGTGATGATCGGGGATGAGGACCTCCCACTGGTCGCGCGGCAGGCGGCGGCTGCGCTGGCGCAGCGCCCCGCTGGCGTCAAGGTAGCGTTCCTTGCGGGTCCGGCCGTAGACGTACGCGCCGGCGTAGGCGGGATGAGTCAGCGTGGTATGCACCGCGTGGTAGGTCGGCTCCACCCAGGCGATCTCCGGAATCGCGGGACCGCGGCGGGTATAGGCGACCTTCTGCAGCGGCCAGCGCAGGCCCTGCTCGCGCAGCCACAGCCAGGTGGCGCGCGCCGACCCGAGCGCGGCGAACTGCTCGAAGACCGCCTTGATGACGCCGGTGACCGCCTCGTCAGGGTGGAAGCAGATCTCCCCGTCACCTTCGCCCCAGATCAGGCCGACAGGCAGGCCGCGGCGCAGCTCGCCGCGCGCGGCCTTGTTCCTGACGCCTCCGTTGAGCCGTGCCCGCAGCACGTGGAGCTCTGCCTCGGACATGATCCCCTTCATGCCAAGGACGAGCCTGTCGTTGAACAGTGCCGGGTGGTAGACGCCGTCAGTGTCAGCGACGAGGGTGTCGCAGACCCCGGCCAGGTCCAGCAGCCGGTACCAGGCCGCGTTGTCGCGGGCCAGCCGGGAGACCTCCAGCGCCAGGATGATCCCGACCTGGCCGAGCGCGACCTCGGCGACCATGCCGTCGAAGGCGTCCCGCTGTCCGGTCACCGACCCGGAGACGCCCAGGTCGCCGTCGATGACCCGGACCGCCTCGCGCGGCCAGCCCAGTTGCCGGGCGCGGGCGGCCAGGTCGTACTGGCGGGCGGTGGACTCGGTGTTGCGCTCGACCTGGGCCAGGGTGGACTGGCGGACGTAGATCACCGCTGTCCGTGACAGGTGCGAGGCGGTGATCTTACCCGGCTCACTCATCGCCGGCCTCCGCTGTCCTGACGGCTGCCTGCGCCCTGGCGATCAGGCCCGCCAGCAGCGTGACCGCCGTGGCGACGTCGTTGTCGGGAAGCTGGCCGATCAGTTCCGGCGGTGGCGCCGGAACCTGGTCTGGCAGCAGACTGAGCTGGACAGGCTGCACGATCATCCTCCTTGGCAGGTGGTTTTCGTGCAGCCTGCTCTTCCTGGCCGCCCGGACGGGCTCGAAACGCCGCGATCAGCGCCGATGCGGCAAGCAGGTCAGCCGTCTTGCCCAGGGTCGCGGACTGGCCGGCGTCCTCGTCCTCCCCGGCGGCGAGCTCGGCGCGGGCGCTGGTGTGTGCGGCGGGGATCAGCCGCTTCCTCCCGCCACCGGGAAGTTCAAGGATCAGCTCCATCCGGCCGTGCCGGCGCATCCAGCCCAGCACCCGCAGCTCGCGGCCTTCCAGCGGATGGCGGCGCAGGGTGATAATCACCGAGTCCGGCAGTTGCCGCGCCGTCACGGCCGTCCCTCCGTGACCACCTGCACCCGGCGGCCGGCCGCGCGGCAGATCGCCCGAGCCACCAGCGCGGCGCTCACCGAGTCCAGACTCAGCGCTGCCTCGCGCAGGTCGACCGGGACGCCCTCGGCGATGCTCGCCGCCACCAGCAGCACCTGCCGCTCGCCGGCCGAGCACGCCATCCAGCCTTGCACAGCCTCGGCTGCCGCGGCGAAATCGACGACCGCGACATGACGGCCCCGGAACGGCTCCCACTCCAGCCGGACCGCCAGCCGCACGAAGTCGTCGCGTTCCAGCCAGGCCCGGTGGCCGATCAGCAGCTCAGCGGCAGCCTCGGTCGGCAGCCAGCCCCTCGCCCACGCCCGGACGGCGTCGGCGAGGTCATCGAAACACGTAGTAAGAACGGGTGTCGTTTTCCGCGATTCCGCAGGGCAAGTTGATGCAGGCGGTTGAGGAACGCGTCAGTGACCAGGGTGTCTTGAAGCTCCTGCGGGCGATGCTGCGCGCCGGGGTGATGGAAGACGGGCGGGTGCGGCGGGAGGTGACCGGGGCTCCGCAAGGCGGCCCGGCCACGCCCCCAACGCAATGGATAACTTCTGCTTCGATATCACGCTTAGTTACCGGCGGCTGGAGCGGCCGCGGCGGTCGTGGTGATGTGCTTGCGGCAGCCTGACGGTGCGGGCGGGCGGTCAG
>JAJYUU010000107.1 GCA_021792405.1 Actinomycetes bacterium | reverse complement strand
CGGACCCGCTTCGGCGGGAGCACGTCTACCTCGAGGCCGCACTCGCGCAATCCGTCCGCCACCGCCCCGGCCAGTCCCTCGGTGCCGCCGCGACTGGATCCGTAGGTAACGAGGACTCGCATCGGGCGCCTCCTCCTCCGTCAGCCCCAGCTTCTCGCTGTCGCTGTCAGATCCCAGAGGCGAAGGTCACCAGGTTGGACCCGGCTCCCGGTTTCACCAGATTCCGGGGTGCTTGTCCCGCCACGGCCGGGCTGCCTCGAGCTGAGCAGACAGCGAGATCAGCGTGGCCTCGTCAGCCATCCGGCCGGCCAGCATGACGCCGATCGGCAGATCCTCGGCGTTCCAGTACAACGGCACGCTGACAGCGGGCTGGCCGGACAGGTTATACAGCGCGGTCCACGGCGTGAACAGCGTCTGCCGGGTGAAGTTCTCGGCCGGCTCGACCTCGTCGAACCAGCCCACCGGACGCGGCGGCAGCGCGAGCGTCGGGCTGAGGACGGCGTCGTAGGCGTTCAGCGCCGTCATGGCCGGCCGGACGGTGTTCTGCAGGATCGCCTGGTGCATCAGCAAGTCCGCCGCGGACAACTCCGCGCCCCTACCGCGCAGGTAGCGCGTCAGCGGCAGCAGTTCGCCCTCCTGGTCGGGCGGGATCGGCGCAAGCGTCGCCATCGCGAACCACAGCGCCAGGAACGAGGGCACGGCCTCCTCGCTGAACGGCAGGTCGACGTCCTCCACCTCGTGCCCGAGCGAGGAGAGCAGCGCGCTGGCGCTCTCGTAGGCGGCGACGCAGTCCGGGTGCACCTCGGCCCCCGGTATCACGGTCCGCAGCGACCGGGCTATGCGCAGCCTGCCCGGCTCGCGGCTGGCGTAGCCGAGGAACGACTCGCCGGCCGGCAGCGGCGGCAGCGTGTACATGTCGCCGGGATGATTGCCCGTCATAGCGTCGAGCAGCAGCGCCGCGTCAGCCACCGTGCGCGCCAGCGGGCCGTCGGTCGACAACCCGGTCAGGTCGGGCATCATCGGCCCTTGCGAGATCCGGCCGCGCGTCGGCTTGATGCCGAACAGGCCGCAAACGCTGGACGGGATCCTGATCGAGCCGCCGCCGTCGCTGCCCTGGGCTGCGGGCGCGAGACCGGCCGCCACCGCGGCCGCGGCGCCGCCGCTGGAACCTCCCGCCGACCGGCTCAGGTCCCACGGGGTGCGGGCGGGCGGGCCGACCCTCGTCTCGGTGTAACAGGGCAGGCCGAACTCGGGCGTGGCGGTCTTGCCGGTGATCACGATGCCTGCCGAGCGCAGGTGCTCGACCACATAGTCGTCCTCGGTCGCGACGTTGTCGGCCAGGATCGCGCTCCCGTAGGTCAGCCTGACACCCGCCACCATGTTCAGGTCCTTGATCGGGATCGGCACCCCGGTCAGCGGAGGCAGTTCCCCGCCGTCCTTGCGGCTCGCCAGGACTGCCTTGTCCGCGACAGCGGCCTGCTCGCGGGCCAGGTCGCCAGTCACCGTGTAGAACGCGCCCACCTGCTCGTTGAGACGCTCGATGCGGTCGAGGTAGTGCTCGGTGATCTCGGTAGCCGAGGTCTCCCCGGAACGGATCGCGGCGGCTTGCTCGGTCACTGTAAGGTCGTGAATCTGCGTCACGTTACCGAACAGTAGCGGACCCGGCAGGCCCGGCCAACCCTCGGCACAGCCGTGCTTAACTGGCGTGCTCGCAAGCGCCGCCCCGCCGGGCCGTCGCGATCTGCTTGTGATCGCTCCGTTACGCTGTGACACATGGACCGGGAGACCGGGCCTGAGCCGACTCCGCCTGGGCCAGCCGCCCCAGCCGAGGGACCACCGGATTACCCTGTTCCCGCGCGCGCCCTCATGGCCGGACTTGCCGCCGATCCGCGGTTGCCCTACTGGATCCGCCGGGCCGTGATCTCAGCAGTCGTCTTCCTGCCAGTGTGGATCTGGCAGGGATGGCGGCTTGGCGTGACGTTCGCCGCGATCGTGGCGATCGTCGATACGATCTACCAGTCCAGGACCATGTCGCTGATCCCGGCGGCGGTCCGGGTCTCATCCGCCCAACGGCGCACGAGACGGCGGCTCTACCTGGCCAGGGTCTCCGGCTACCTGGCGCTGCACGCGCGCACTATCCCGGGCACCGACTCCATCATCGACCACCTGGTTATCGGGCCGGGCGGGGTCTACGCGCTTGACTCAGAGCGGTGGGACCGGCGCTTGCCGGTGCGCACCGTCGCCAGCGACTCGGCCGCCGGACCCGTCCTCTATCACGGCCCGTTCAGCCAGAAGGACCGCCTCGCACACGCACGCTGGGAAGCCGACCAGGCCGCCCGGCTGCTGGCCGCCGAACTTGGCCGCCAGATCACGGTCCGCCCGGCCATGGTCATCTACGGCCCGATGGTGCCGTGGACGGTAGCCACCCTGCGCGGCGTCGACGTCTTCGCTGGCCACTCGGTACGTCGCTACTTCCGCAGCAGGAAACGGGCAACAACGACCGGCCCGCTTAGCTGGGAAGAGGCAGGGGAGATCTTCGCCGCCGCTCAGCGTGCCCTGCAGTAAGCCGCGCTGGCGTTAGCCGGACCAGCGCCATCGGCTGGTCCGGCCTCCGCCGCGAGATCAGCCGGCCTGTCGGGCTACCCTGTGTCATCCCCCACACGGTAAAGGACTGACTCTCGAAGTGGCCGATCTGCGCAACTGGGTGGCCGGCGCGCGACCGCGGACGCTGCCCGCCGCGATCGTGCCAGTCGTGGTCGGGTCGGGCGTCGCCGTCGGCTACGGCAAGTTCTCGCTCTGGCGGGCGGCGCTGGCCCTGCTGGTGGCCATGGCCTTGCAAGTAGGCGTCAACTACGCCAACGACTACAGCGACGGCGTCCGCGGCACCGACGAAGTGCGCGTCGGCCCGGTCCGGCTGGTCGGCTCTGGCCTGGCCCGGCCACGGCATGTGCTAGGAGCCGCGATAGCGTGCTTCGCGCTCGCCTGCGCAGCTGGCCTGGTGCTGGCCGCGGCCAGCTCGTGGTGGCTCCTGCTGGTCGGCGCGGCAGCGGTGGCGGCCGCATGGTTTTACACCGGCGGCAGCCGCCCCTACGGCTACCGTGCGCTCGGCGAGGTGTCGGTATTCGTGTTCTTCGGGCTCGCTGCCGTAGCGGGCACGGCATACGTTCAGATGCGATCGCTGAGCTGGCTGCCCTGGGCCGCCGCGGCTGCTATCGGCTTGCTCGCGTGCGCGCTGCTGGTGATCAACAACCTGCGGGATATCCCCACCGACAGCGCAACAGGCAAGCGCACCGTCGCCGTCGTCCTCGGTGACCACCGAACCAGGGTGCTGTACACCGGCTGCATCCTGGTACCGTTCGGCGTCGCGGTGGTGCTGGCGCCCGCCCGCCCGCTGAGCCTGCTGGCGCTGGCCGCGCTGCCGCTTGCGTCCGCTCCGGTCCGGCAGGTCAGGGCCGGCACCACCGGGCGCGGCCTCATCGTCGCACTCGGCCAGACCGGGCGGCTTGAAGTCGCCTACGGCGTGCTGCTGACCATCGGCCTTGCCGTCAGGTTCTGATGCGGGCGCGGCTGGGTCGCACCTCAGGCTCCCGCCGCACCTCAGGCTCCCTTGGCCGCAGTCCCGTCCCGGGCATCTACGGCTGCAAACGGCTCCAGGCCCTCGATAGCCCGCGCCTGGCTGGTTTCACGCGGGCCAGGGGGAGCAGAGGCGAGCGGCGCGGGCGTCTCGGCCGGAGCAGAAGGCAGCGCAGGCTCCGGCACGGCGAGCTCCGTCAGCGTTGCTCCAGGTAGCGAAGGCTCACCGCCCTTGGCCGCCGCCAGTGCAGCCTCAGTGCGCACAGCCTCAGCCAACGCGGCATCAGCCGTACCCGCTTCACCAGCTTCTCGCTCCGCCGGGTCCGTCACGGCAGGCACCGGTCCGCGCGGCCAGCTAGCTGCCTGGGCCGGTGTCACCGATGCGCCCGCCGCCGAGGCGCTGCCGTCGAACGCGCTAGTTACCGCCCTCAGTGCGCTCGTCAGCTCGCTCGGAATCATCCACATCGAGTTACCTGGTCCCTGGGCGATCTGCGGCAGCGCCTGCAGGTACTGGTACGCCAGCAGCTTCGGGTCGGGATCGTTGCTGTGGATCGACTGGAACACCGACGTAATCGCCTGAGCCTGGCCCTCGGCCTTCAAGATGGCGCTTTGTTTCTCGCCCTCAGCGCGAAGGATATTGCCTTGCTTGTCGCCATCAGCCGTCAAGATCTGTGCTTGCCGGAGGCCCTCGGCCGTCAGGATCGCCGCGCGCTTCTCCCGCTCGGCTCGCATTTGCTTCTCCATCGCATCGATGACGCTCTTCGGTGGATCAATGGCCTTGATCTCCACCCGGGTCACCCGGATCCCCCACTTGCCAGAGGCGTCATCGAGCACACCGCGCAACATCGTGTTGATCTTGTCGCGAGACGTCAGGGTTACTTCCAGGTCCATGGATCCGATAACGCTGCGGAGCATGGTGGCAGTGAGCTGCTCGATCGCCTGGATGTAGTTCACGATCTCATAGTCGGCCGCGCGCGGATCGGTCACCTGGAAGAACAGCACGGTATCGATCTTGACGACCAGGTTGTCCTCGGTGATGACCGGCTGACCGATGAACGACACCACCTGCTCGCGCAAGTCGATCAGAGGCTTGACCCGGTCGACGAACGGGACGATGAAGTTCATGCCAGGTTCCAGGGTCTTGGTGTACCGGCCGAACCGCTCCACATTCCTGGCCCGCGCTTGCGGCACGATCCGGATCGCACGCAGCGCGGTCAGCGCGACCAGCACGGCAATTACCGCGAGCGCGATTCCGACAGCGTCAGCTAACATGACTACTCCCTCGGGTACACGAGCGCGGACGCGCCTTCGATCTGGAGTACGTCGACCTTGGTTCCTGCCGGGATGACTAGCGTCTCGTCGTAGGACCTGGCGGACCACTCCTCGCCGCCGATGCGAACACGGCCGCCGTGCGGGCCAACCTCTTCCAGCACATACCCCGTGCGTCCGACTAGGGCCGCAGTTCCTGTCCGCAGCAGCGGCGGCTGCCTGATGTGACGCAGAGCGAACGGACGGGCGACGCCGAGCCCGACCGCTGAGGCGCCGATGAAGACGCCGAACTGCACGGCTGCCGGAGCGCCGAGGAGGCCGGCCCCGGCCGCGATCAGGGCCGCGATCCCCACCAGCCCGAACGCCAGCGTCGTGGTCATGACCTCGACGACGCCGAGCACAGCCGCGATGATCAGCCAGATGACCCAGGTACTCATCGCGGGGTACTCATCGCGGGGCTCCGAAACCGAAGTACGTTTCCGTTATGACAGTAGACCTGTCCGGTCTCTAACGCATCTCAGGCCATCGGGCAGCCCTGCCGAAGTCGGCAGTCTGGCCGCCGGCAGGCGCGGCGGCTCCTACTTCCCACACCACGGCGGGAGCCGCGATCATTGACTTACCCAGCTTCAGGAGGCCAGCCATGTCCACAGCCCGCCAGTTGTCCTACAGCCACGGCGCATCGGCTCTGCCGCTGCTCGGCGAGACGATCGGCGCCAACTTGCGCCGGATAGCGGCCACCTACCCGGCTAGCGAGGCCCTGGTGGACGTGCCGACCGGCCAGCGGTGGACCTACTCGCAGCTGGACGCCGATACCGACGTCCTCGGCGTCGGGCTGCTCGCGCTCGGCATCGCCAAGGGTGATCGCGTCGGCATCTGGGCTCCTAACTGCGCCGAGTGGGTGCTGCTCCAGTACGCGACCGCGAAGGTCGGCGCGATCCTGGTCAACATCAACCCCGCCTACCGCAGCCACGAGCTGGCGTATGTGCTCCGCCAGTCCGGGGTCAGGCTGCTGGTCAGCGCCGAGAGCTTCAAGACCAGTGACTACCGGGCCATGATCGACGAGGTGCGCCCCGGCCTGACCGCCCTGGAGCGAGTGACTTACCTCGGCAGCGCCGAGTGGGACCAGCTCATGGGCGCTGACGCTGACGCTCACCGGGAGGCACTGGACGCGAGGTCCGCCATGCTGGCGTTCGATGACCCGATCAACATCCAGTACACCAGCGGGACCACCGGATTCCCGAAGGGTGCCACGCTGTCGCACCACAACATCCTGAACAACGCCTATTTCGTCGGCGCCGGGTGCGGCTACACCCGCGCCGACCGGGTCTGCGTGCCGGTGCCGTTCTACCACTGCTTCGGCATGGTGATGGGAAACCTGGGCAGCACCACGCACGGCGCCTGCATCGTTATCCCGGCACCGGGATTCGACCCGGCGGCCACCCTGGCCGCGGTGCAGGCGGAGAAATGCACCTCGCTGTACGGCGTCCCGACCATGTTCATAGCGGAACTGGCGCTGCCCGACTTCGCTAGCTACGACCTGTCCAGCCTGCGCACCGGGATCATGGCCGGTTCGCCTTGCCCGGTCGAAGTGATGAAGCGCGTGATGTCCGAGATGCACATGACCGAGGTGACGATCTGCTACGGGATGACTGAGACATCACCTGTCTCCACCCAGACCTCCGCCGATGACGAGACCGACCGGCGGGTGTCCACCGTCGGCAGGGTCCACCCGCACCTCGAGGTCAAGGTGATCGACCCGGAGACCGCTGTGGTCGTGCCACGCGGCAGCCACGGCGAACTGTGCACCCGCGGCTACTCGGTAATGCTCGGCTACTGGGACGACCCGGAACGGACGGCCGAGGCCATCGACAGCGGGCGCTGGATGCACACCGGGGACCTGGCGGTGATGGACGACGCTGGATACCTGAACATCGTCGGCCGGATCAAGGACATGGTGATCCGCGGCGGCGAGAACATCTACCCGCGCGAGGTCGAGGAATTCCTGTACACCCACCCGTCGATCGAGGACGTGCAAGTCGTGGGCGTGCCGGATGTGAAGTACGGGGAGGAATTGTGTGCCTGGGTCAAGCTGCGCCCCGGCTGCGAGCTCACCGCGGAACAGGTGCGCGAGTTCTGTGCCGGGAAGATCGCGCACTACAAGATCCCGCGCTACGTCCGGGTCACCGGCCAATTCCCGATGACGGTCACCGGTAAGGTGCAGAAATTCAAGATGCGCGAGACGTCGATAGCGGAACTCGGCCTGGAGCCGGCCGGCCAGATCCAGACCGCCTGACGGCAGTGCGCCTGACGGCAGTGCGCCTGACGGCAGTGCGCCTGACGGCAGTGCGCGGGCGGGTCCTGCGGGACGTCACAAGGGACGGCTCCGGGCCGTGTCAGCGCAGGCCGGCCAGTGCGGCCTGGGTACCGGGTATGTCGTCCACGCACACCGCGTCGACGCCGGCCAGCGCCAGCGCCAGCGCCTGGGCCGGGCCGGCCGACCAGGCCATCACCTCGAGCCTGGCGCGATGCGCGAACTCGACGACTCGCCCGGCCTCGCTCCGCAGGCTGTCGATGTGCAGGCAGACTGCGTCCATCCCCAGGTTGGCGGCAGCGGAGAGAGCCGGGCTGGCAGCGAATCTCGCCTCGGCAATCAGGCCGAGCGCCACCTCCCCGCCGACTGCCGCCCGGTCTTTCAGGTAAGCCACCACCGATGGGTCGAATGAGGAGACGAGCAAGCGCCGGGTCCCCCGGTAGCGCCGTACAAGGCTGGCCGCCAGCGCGTGCGTTCGCTGGTGCTTGGGCGCGGTCGCGTCCTCGATCACGGTCTTGACGTCTATGTCGACGCCGACGCTCGCGGGGAGCACCGACAGCACGTCGTCCAGCAGCGCGATCCCCTCGGCCGCCAGTTCGCCGGCGGTGCGCGCCTGGATGAGGTGCCCGTCCGGCGTGACCGGATCGTGCCACAGCATCAGCTCGCCGTCGCTGCTGCGTCGAACGTCCAGCTCAACCCACGGCACGCCACTCACCGCTGCGGCGAGAAACGCTTCCAGCGAGTTCTCCTGGTAGCTGGCCGCCTGGCCCGTACCGAAGCCACGGTGGCCGACGATCGACGGCCTGTATTCGAAGATCAAGCGCGCTCCTCGGGGGTCCAGCACTGGCACCGGGCACCAGCCGCACACGGCCGGGCCGGTCAGCCAGCCGCAATCACGGTGCGTAAGGTATCTGGGGTTAGGACTGATCAGGGGCCGGTCAGATTATCCGATGCGAGGTGGGCCAGATGGACCAGGGCGTGGCGCGCGAGCGGCTGACCGCCGAGCGCGCCGAAGTGGCGCGTCTGCTCAGGGACGCCGTGTCGGCCGGCCAGCAGGACCGTGAGACGGAGGTCGGCGAGACCGGCGACTATGCCGACGCCGCCCAGCCGCTGACCGCGCAGGGCATCGACGACGCTATCGCCGAGGGCTTCCGGGCCCGGATCGCCGCGATCGACCGGGCCCTCCAGCGACTCGACAACGGCAGCTATGGCAGATCAGTTCTCAGTGGCGAACCGATCCCGGACGAGCGCCTGGACGCCGATCCAGCGGCCGAGCTGACCATCGAAGAGGCCAGGGCCCGGTCGGCAAGCTAGCGGCCGGCCGGACACCGTCGCCCCTGACACCTGTTGTGCTCCGTGGCCCTCAGCCGCGAGCTACCTCGAGCTCAATGGCCGTGCCGGCAAGCGCCTTGCTGACCGGGCATGCGGCCTTCGCGTCGGCGGCTATTCTGGCGAAGTCCTCCGGGCTGACCCCGTGCGCCGAGCCGTTCACAGTCAGCTTGATGCCGCTTATGCGGAACCCGCCCGCCGGATCCGGGCTGAGCGTCACATCCGCGGTCACGTCCAGCGACTGATCACTGCCGCCCGCCGCCCCGAGCATCGCCGAGAACTGCATGGCAAAACACCCCGCGTGCGCCCCCGCGATGAGCTCCTCCGGGCTCGTGGTCCCGCCCGCGTCGTCGGCGGCTCGCTTAGGGAAATTGATCTCATAGCTGCCGAGTCCGGAACTGACGAGAGTCACTGTCCCGGTGCCGTCCTGCAGTCCGCCGGTCCACGTAGTGTGCGCCCGTCGAGTGGGCATCGCAGTTCTCCTTCGGCTCGGGCGGCCAGATCTGCTGCCCCGGTGCACCGAGTCGCGTCAACCGGTCCGCGCAGATTGGCTCTCAGTCAGGGCTGGCCAGCCCAGCCTGGCTTGACACGCTACTCTCCGGACGGCTTGCGCGCCTCGATGAGGCAACGCCGGGAGTGGCAGACCAAGGCGCCGTTCGTCTGAATGTGGTCGTGCATCCGCTAGCGCCTCGCGGTGACGGCGACGGCGACCTGCGGGCTCCGCCGCCGGCCCACCGGCCGCGGACCCGTCATGAAATCGGTGAGCTCCCCGCCCGAGCAGCCAGCAGCGGGATCGGCGACGCACCGGCAAGCCAATTGGCCCGGCCCGGACAGGAGCCGGCGTTAAGACAAGCCGAGCAGGCCGTCGAGGCCGACGGTAAGGCCGGGCGGCAGTGCGCCGATGCCGCGCACCGCGCGCAGCACGCCGGGCATGAACGAGGCGCGGTCCAGCGAGTCATGCCGGATCGTGAGCACCTCGCCATGCCCGCCGAGCAGGACTTCCTGATGCGCGACCAGGCCTGCCAGCCGGACCGAGTGGACGCGAACGCCGTCGATGTCGGCGCCGCGCGCGCCCTCCGCGGCCGTCGCCGTGGCGTCCGGCATCGGCCCCGCCCCAGCCCTGTCCCTGGCCTCGCTGATCAGCGTTGCGGTGCGGGCGGCAGTGCCGGACGGAGCGTCGGCCTTTCCGGCGTGGTGCAGTTCGATCACTTCTGCGGACTCGAAGAACGGCGCCGCGATGGCGGCGAACCGCATCATCAGCACGGCGCCGACCGAGAAGTTCGGTACCACCAGTACGCGTGCCCCGGGCTGCGCGTCGAGCCAGCCGTCTACCTCGGCGAGCCGGTCGTCGCTGAAGCCGGAGGTACCGACCACCGCGGACAGCCCGTGGCCGACGCACCAGCGCAGGTTGTCCATGACCACGCCGGGATGCGTGAAGTCCACCACGACGTCGGTACCGGACAGCAGGTCCATCGAATCACCCGCATCGACCTGCGCGGCGAGTTCCAGGTCCGGGGCCGACTCGACGGTGGCGCACACCTGCGAGCCCATGCGCCCTCTGGCGCCCAGCACGCCCACTCTGATCATCGTGCTCCCTCGCCTGTCATTCCGGCAGCCCGCGTGCCGCCGTGGTTCTGGCCGCGCAACGAAAGCCTAGCCACCGGCCGCTGACGGGCACCGCCGGTCCATGCGGTAAGAAAGTCTGCGGGACCCAGGTTCGCGGGATCCGGAGCGTGACGCGAAGGGGGTAAGTAATGGCTGAATGGAACTCGTTCTCTACCGACTCCAACCGGGGTATCTCTACCGAGGTAATCACCTACCCAGCGGGCAACGGTGACCAGGTGCACGCCTACGTCGCCAGGCCGGTCGGCACGCAGGCCGGGCCGGGCATCGTGGCGGTGCACCACATGCCCGGCTGGGATGAGTTTTACCGTGAGTTCTCCGACCGGCTGGCCCGGCACGGCTACACCGTGATCTGCCCGGACCTGTACTGCCGGTACGGGCACGGCACCGCGGACGACATCGCCGCGAAGGTAAGGGCCGAGGGCGGCGTCCACGACGACAGCGTCGTCGCCGACTGCGCGGCCGCCAGGGAGTGGCTGCTGACTCAGCCGACCAGTAACGGCAAGACCGGAATCATCGGGACCTGCTCAGGCGGCAGGCACTCGCTGCTGACCGCGTGCCGGACGGCCGGCTGGAACGCCGTCGGCGACCTGTGGGGCGGCGGGGTCATCATGAGCGAGGAGGAACTCAGCCCGGCGCGCCCGGTCGCACCCATCGACTACATCGCTGATCTGTCCGCGCCGGTACTCGGGCTGTTCGGCAACGACGACAAGTACCCGACGCCGGCGCAGGTCGACCAGCTCGAGGAGGCGCTCGCGAAGAACGGGAAGGAGCACGAGTTCCACCGGTACGACGGTGCCTCGCATGGTTTCTTCTACTACTTCGCCCCGATGTACCGGCCCGAGGCGACGATGGACGGCTGGGAGAAGATCTTCGCCTTCTTCGGCGCCAGACTGCACTAACTGCGGGGGGCGCCCGCGACTCCCTAGCCGCTTGCTGGCTTCTGCCGCCCGGTATGAGCAGTTTGTTCCCAGCAACCGGCTAGGGAGTGGGTACACCCCAGGCGACCGGATCAGTCCCGGCAGGCTGGCACGATGGACGGACCATGACACTTACCGACCGGCTGCCTGACGGGGCGGGGCCAGACGAGGTTTACGCGGCTTTTGCTGGCTGGGCGGTTGATCAGGGCTTCAACCTCTACCCGCACCAGGAGGAGGCGCTGATCGAGATCGTCTCCGGCGGGAACGTGATTCTCTCCGCGCCGACCGGTTCGGGCAAGAGCCTGGTCGCAACCGGAGCGCACTTCACCGCGCTCGCCAGCGACGAGCGGACCTTCTACACCGCCCCGATCAAGGCGCTGGTGTCGGAGAAGTTCTTCGCGCTCTGCGAGACCTTCGGACCTGACGAGGTCGGCATGATGACCGGTGACGGCAGCGTGAACGCTGGCGCCCCGATCATCTGCTGTACCGCCGAGGTGCTCGCTAACATCGCGCTGCGCGATGGCGCAGGCGCCGATGCGGGCCAGGTGGTGATGGACGAGTTCCACTTCTACGCTGACCCCGACCGGGGCTGGGCCTGGCAGGTGCCGCTGCTCGAGCTTCCGCAGGCCCAGTTCGTCCTGATGTCGGCGACGCTCGGTGATGTGAGCAGGTTCGAACGGGACCTCACCCGCCGGACCGGGCGGCCGACGGCCGTAGTGAGTTCCGCGCAACGGCCCGTTCCCCTGGCGTTCTCGTTTTCCATGTCGCCGTTGCACGAGACCGTCGCCGAGCTGCTTGACACTCACGAGGCGCCGGTTTACATCGTTCACTTCACCCAGGCGGCGGCGATCGAGCAGGCTCAGGCGCTGATGAGCGTGAACGTCTGCAGCCGGACCGAGAAGGACGCCATCGCGGAGCTGATCGGTAACTTCCGGTTCGCGCCGGGCTTCGGCAAGACGCTGTCCCGGCTGGTCAGGCACGGCATCGGCGTGCACCACGCCGGGATGCTGCCGAAGTACCGGCGGCTGGTGGAGACACTCGCACAGGCCGGCCTGCTGAAAGTCATCTGCGGCACGGACACGCTCGGCGTCGGCATCAACGTGCCGATCAGGACAGTGCTGTTCACCGCGCTGTCGAAGTACGACGGCAGCAAGAGCCGGCTGCTGATGGCCAGGGAGTTCCACCAGATCGCGGGCCGGGCCGGGCGGGCCGGTTTCGACACGATGGGCCGCGTCGTGGTGCAGGCTCCCGAGCATGTGATCGAGAACGAGCGGCTACTGGCCAAGGCCGGGGACGACGTCAGGAAGCGGCGCAAGGTGGTGCGACGCAAACCGCCCGAGGGCATGGTTTCCTGGGGCAGGCCGACATTCGAGCGGCTGGTGGCCGCCGAGCCAGAGCCGCTGAAGTCCAGCTTCACCGTCAGCCACGCGATGCTGCTTAACGTCATCAGCCGGCCCGGCGACGCGTTCGACGCGATGAAGCACCTGCTGACCGACAACCACGAGGACCGCGCCGCGCAGCGCAAGCACATCAGCCGTGCGATCGCGATCTACCGCGCGTTGCTGGCCGGCGGCGTGGTCGAGCGGCTTGACGCGCCGGACGCCGACGGCCGCTGGGTCCGGCTGACCGTTGACCTGCAGGCGGACTTCGCGCTCAACCAGCCGCTGTCGCCGCTGGCGCTGGCCGCTATCGAGCTGCTCGACCGGTCTTGCCCGGAGTACCCGCTCGATGTGCTGTCGGTGATCGAGGCCACGCTCGAGGATCCGCGGCAAGTTCTGTCCGCGCAGCTGTTCAGGGCGCGCGGCGAGGCCATCGCGGCGATGAAGGCTGACGGGATCGAGTACGACGAGCGGATGGACCTGCTGGAGGCCGTGACGTACCCGCGGCCGCAGGCCGACCTGCTCGAAGCCGCGTACGACATCTACCGGCAGGGCCACCCATGGGTGGCTGACCACCAGCTAGCGCCGAAGTCGGTGGCCCGCGACATGTACGAGCGGGCGATGACGTTCGCCGAGTTCGTCAGCTTCTACGGGCTGGCACGGTCGGAGGGCCTGGTACTTCGCTACCTGGCCGACGCCTACAAGGCGATGCGGCAGACAGTGCCGGAAGAAGCCAGGACCGACGAGCTCACCGACCTGATCGAATGGCTCGGCGAGCTGGTCCGGCAGGTGGATTCCAGCCTGATCGACGAATGGGAACGGCTGCGCAACCCGGTGGCGGAAGCGCGCCACCTGGCTACTGAGCGGCCGCCGGCCGTGACCGGCAACAAGCGGGCGTTCCGGGTACTAGTCCGCAACGCGCTGTTCCGCCGGGTCGAGCTCGCCGCCCTGCGGCGGTTCGGCGAGCTCGGCGAACTCGACGGCGAGGACGGCTGGGATGCCGACGCCTGGGCCGGCGCGCTCGAGCCATACTTCGCCGAGCACGGCGAGATCGGCACCGGCGCGGATGCGCGCGGGCCGGCCATGCTGATCATCGAGGAACTCCCGGGCATCTGGACCGCCCGCCAGATCTTCGACGATCCGGCCGGGGATCACGACTGGGGCTTCTCCGCCACGGTGGACCTGGCCGCCTCGGATGAAGCCGGGGTCGCCGTGATCTCCATCACCGAAGTAGGCCCGCTCTGACCGGGATGGTGCGTTCTCTAGATATCCTGAATTAAGCCAATATCGCGCTCGCAGAGCAGGCGGAACGGCCTGCTGGGCGACGGCGCTCAGCGGACGTCCCGGCCTCACGTTCAGTGTCTGTTCAGGGTTGTGGCCGATTATCCTCGCGTGATGCCCGACGCACAGGCCAGCCAGGCTCGCCACCGGACACCCGCCAGCTCATCAGGCGGGCCGGCGGTCGCGGCGCTTACGCACCGGGGACTCCGGACCCGGCGCCCTGCTCCCGTGCCGCGGCCAAGGTTCGTCGATGTGTGCGCCGCGGTCGCGGGTCTCGGCCTCGGCGCCGTAGTGGCATCGGTCATCGCGAGCGAGTCACGGGCATTGCTCGCCGCGCCGGGCGGCCTGCTGTCCGCCGGAGGCAGGCTAACGGGCTTCACCGGCACGTACCTGATGCTGATCATGGTGCTGCTGGTAGCGCGGCTGCCCTGGCTGGAGCAGTCGGTCGGGCAGGATCGGCTCATCCGCTGGCACCGGCAAGTGGCCGGATGGGCGGTCGGCCTGATCTTTGCCCATGTGGTGCTGATCACGGTCGGCTACGCCGAGGCCGCTAAGTCGACGATCATCAGCGAGGCGTGGCTGCTGCTCCGCTCCTATCCCGACATGCTGGCCGCGGTCGTCGGCTTCGGCCTGCTCATGCTCGCGGCGATCACCTCCTATCGCGCCATCCGGCAACGGCTGCGGTACGAGACCTGGTGGGCTGCCCACCTGTACCTGTATCTCGGTCTCGCACTCGCCTTCGCCCACCAGATTGCGACCGGCATCATGTTCATCGGTCATCCGCTGACGCGAGCCCTGTGGATCGCCGTCTGGCTCGGTACCGCCGGGCTCGTGCTGGCCTACCGCGTCGGTCTGCCCGCGTGGCGGAGCCTGCGGCACGGGCTGCGGATCGTCGAGGTCCGCCGCGAGGCGCCCGGCGCGGTCTCGGTGATCTGCCGCGGTCGGGGACTCGACAGGCTGGCGGTGTCCGGCGGCCAGTTCTTCCTGTGGCGGTTCCTGACCAGGGACCTGTGGTGGCAGGCGCACCCGTTCTCGCTGTCGGCGCTGCCGCAGCCACCGTATCTGCGGTTCACCGTCAAAGGACTCGGCGACGCCAGCAAGACCGTGCCGCACCTGCGGCCTGGCACCAGGATCGCCTTCGAGGGTCCCTACGGTGTCTTCACCGATCACGCCCGGCTGTCGGACGGCGTCCTGCTGATCGCCGCGGGCGTCGGCATCACGCCGCTGCGCGCACTTCTAGAGGACTTGCCCGCCGACGCCGACGTCGTCGTCATCCTCCGCGCGTCGAGGGTCGCCGACGTAGTGCATCGTGCGGAGATCGCCGCACTGGTCGAAGGACGGCGAGGGCAACTCCACGAACTGATCGGATCACGGCACAAAGTCCGGCTCACCGCCCGCGCCATCCGGCACCTAGTCCCAGACATCGCCGGACGGGACGTCTACATCTGCGGCCCGGCCGGATTCGAAGCCGAGGTCCGCACCGCGGCCGGCAAGCTCGGCGTTCCGGATGATCAGGTGCATGTCGAGACGTTTGGGTTTTAGTGGCGCTCTCGCCGCACCACTGAGAGAGATGAAGGAGAACTTGGCATCGTGAAGCGCGGGGCCATCATGATCGCCGGCACCGTGGCCGGGCTGGTCGCGGTGCTGGAGTTCCACACCACGCCGGCGAAGCTGACCCTGGCCGGCGGGTCAGCCCTGCCGCCTGCCACGGCAAGCAGCGCGGCGCCCAGCGCACAGCCATCCCCCAGCGGAAGCCAGCGGGCGCAAAGCGGGCGGCAGGCGTCGGCGTCGGCCAGCCCGACGACAGCATCGAGCACGGCGACCGGTCCGCACGTCAACTACAACTTCGGGGTGCTTGCAGTCAAGATCACGGTGTCCGGCGGCAAGATCAGCAAGGTCGGCGTCGCCTACCTGAACGACGGGGGCAACCCTCAGTCGCAGTACATCGACCAGCAGGCCATCCCGATCCTTGAGCAGCAGGCGCTCCAGGCACAAAGCGCCAACATCCAGGGCGTTTCCGGCGCAAGTTACACCAGCGCCGGTTTCACTCAGTCGCTCCAGTCTGCGCTGCACACCGTGGGCATGTAGTGTCACGACCGCCAATCCGGCACCTTGAGCAGGTCATGGGCACGGTCGTCACGATCGACGTGTACCCGTCGGCCGTTCCCGACGGCGAGTTCAGCGCGGACCTGCGTCACCGGCTTGGCCGGGCCAGGATGGTGCTCCAGCAGGCCGACAGCGACTTCAGCACGTGGCGCCACGGCAGTCCGGTAAGTCGCCTTCGCCGGGGTGCGATCACCGCCGCCGAGGTGCCGCCCGTGGTGACGGCGGTGATGCGGGCATGCGAGGTAGCACGGCAATTGTCCGGCGGCTGGTTCGACCCGTGGGCGATGCCGGGCGGCTTCGATCCCACCGGCTACGTCAAAGGCTGGGCGGCCGAGCGCGCGCTGGCCGAGCTCGACGGCCTGGCAATGCATGGCGCGCTGGTCAACGCCGCCGGTGATGTCGCCTGCGCCGGCCGCCAGCCGTCTGGCGAGCCGTTCCGGATCGGCATAGCGGATCCGGGCGAGCCGCGGCGGCTAGCCGCGATCGCGGAAGTCACCGGATGCATCGCGACCTCGGGAACCTACGAGCGCGGCAGCCACCTCATCGACCCGCACTCGGGCATGCCCGCCGCCCGCGCCGCATCGGCTACCGTGATCGGGCCTGACCTCGGGCTGGCGGACGCCCTGGCCACGGCCGCCGCGGTGGCTGGCAGCCAGGTGATAGAGCTCCTCGAGCCGCTGGCGGGCTACGAGGCGCTCGTCATCGACTGGGCTGGCCGCAAGCGCTGTACCAGCCATTTCCCGTTCGCCCCGGCGACCGCCGCCAGCGCCGCGAGCGCCGCGAGCGCAGGTTAGGCCCGCTTCAGCCCGGCGACCACATAGTCGACGACCTGCCGCGCGAACTTGTCGGTTAGCGGCTGATGACCCTGCAGCAAGCGGTGGTAGGCGGCACCGAACATCAGGTCGAGGACGACGTCGTAATCGGTCCCGGCCGCAATCTCGCCACGCGCGACCGCCCGGTCGAGCATGATCTTGTGCTGGTCCCGCAGCCGTTCGACCACGCGCCCGCGCCAGCTGGCGGCGAGGCCAGGGTCCCGCTGGGCCTCCGCAATCAGGCTGGCCAGGATCGGGCCGGCGCTCGTCCCGGTCACGGACCGGATCCAGGCTCGCAGCGCGGCCAGCAGGTCGTCGTGCAGCGAGCCGGTGTCCGGCAGTGGCTGCTGACCCTGGAATTCAGCGAGGAAGGCATCCAGGGCCAGGGTGCCGCGAGAGGTCCATCGCCGGTAGATCGTGGTCTTGCCAACTCCCGCCCTGGCCGCGACCTCCTCGATCGACATCCCGGCCAGGCCCCGCTCGGCCAGGACTTCGGCAGCCGCGTCCATGATGGCGCGATCGGCCTGCGCGCTGCGTGGCCGGCCGCGCCTGGGCGCAGGCGGGCCCGCCTCGCGCACAATGTGCCCGCTGGCAGGAATACGCCCGTCCGCCATGGCGCTGTAGCGTACACCATAAAAATGAAACGCGTCGTATCGTATCTATGTGGTTGCGCTCCGTGAGCAGGACGGGCCGGACTAGGCGCTCGCCGCTGGCCCGGCCGCGGCCCCGTGCGCACGGCGAGCGGGCCGCCAGGCACTGCCCAGCGAGCGGGCCGGCCACGCCTGAGCCCTCCGCCGGGAGGTCGCCGCGCCCGAGCCCGCCGGGGTTTACGGAGCCTGAGGATCGATCATGGTTAGATACGATTCGTAGCGTATTTATATTGCAGGATCGAACTGAGACAGGCGGCATCATGTCATCGGCTCTGGCCAGTCGTTTCCGGTCGTCCCCGCGCCCGGCCAGCGATACCGGCACTACCGCACACCAGAGCCTCAGGCTGGCGCTCATCCTCATCGCGGCCTTCATGGTCGTGCTCGACTTCAGCATCGTGAACGTCGCGCTTCCGTCTATCGAGCGCGAGCTAGCCATCACCGCGGCCACGGTGCAATGGGTGATCACCGGCTATGCGATCGCCTTCGGCGGTCTGCTCATCCTCGGCGGCCGGGCCGCTGACCTGTTCGGCCGCCGCCGCATGTTCATCGCCGGGCTGCTGGCATTTACCGCGGCGTCGCTGTCCGGCGGGCTGGCACATGACCCTGCGCTGCTCATCGCGTCCCGGGTGGTGCAAGGCGCCGGCGCCGCGGTCGTCGCGCCGGCCGCACTGTCACTGATCACCACGAGCTTCCCGGAGGGCCAGTCCCGGACCCGGGCGCTCGGCATGTACGGCGCGACCGCGTCGATCGGCTTCGTCGCTGGCCAGGTACTGGGCGGCATCCTGGTGCAGTACATCAGCTGGCGGGCGGTGTTCCTGGTGAACGTGCCGGTCGGACTCATCGCTGCCATCCTCGCGCCGCGGTTGCTGGCCAATTCGCGCGGGCCGGCGACCGGCCGCAAGCTGGACATCCGGGGTGCCGCGCTGATCACCACGGCGATGGCAGCGGTGGTCTTCGCGGTATCGGAGGCCGACATCGCCGGCTGGCTGTCACCGCTGATCCTGTCGGCACTGATCATCTTCGTCGCGGGAACGGGCGCGTTCGTCGTCGCAGAGCGACGGCACGCCGATCCCCTGCTGCCAGCGGACCTGGTCGCCCGGCCGGCGCTACGGACGGCCGGCCTGATGAATCTGCTACTAGGCTTGTGGAACGGCGGCGAAATGCTCGTGCTCTCGCTGTATTTGCAGCAGGTACTGCGAGACTCGCCGCTGGCGACCGGGCTGGTTATCGCCCCGCAGGGCGTGATCGGCTTCACCGCTGGCGCATTCGGAGCCAGGCTAACCAGCCGGATCGGCATCCGGCGCGTGCTCGTGCTCAGCGGCACTCTCGCGGCCGCCGGATTCGCCGTTCTCACCCAGGTTCCTGCGAGCGGCCACTACAGCCCAGCGCTCACTGCGGTGATGCTGGTCGGCTTCGGCACGGCTGGTACGGCCTTCGGGACGATGGTGATCGCGACGACCGGAGTGGCCGGAGCCGAGCAGGGCATCGTCGGCGGAGTGATCAACACCAGCCGTCAGGTCGGCGCGGCTCTCGGCGCCGCGCTGTTGCCGGCCATCTCGGCTGCCGTGAGCCACGATGCGGTGACGGCGACCGCCCGCGGCACCAGGGCGGCGATGCTGGCAGCCGCTGTCACGGCGGCAGCGGCCGCACTGATCGCCTGGCGCGGCGGCAAGACTGCGCGGCTCAGTCCGGCCCAGGTCAGCGGCTCTGGGGAAACACCGCCCGCTGCCGCGCCGCGTGCGTTGGTAGCCTGACCGCAAACACGGCGGACGATCTCGCCCGCCTCCCGACCCGAAAGGTGCCGCCGGTCTATGGATCAGGTTCCCGCTGTTCAGCAGGCGCCACCGGGGCCACTGGCCGGATTGCTCGTCGCCGATTTCTCCCGGGTGCTGGCCGGGCCGTACTGCACGATGATCCTCGGCGACCTCGGCGCTGACGTCATCAAGGTGGAGGGCCCCGGCGGCGACGACACCCGGCACTGGATGCCGCCACTTCGCTCCGGCATCTCCACCTACTACCTGTCGATCAACCGGAACAAGCGCTCCGTCCAGCTCAACTTGCGGGATGCCGGCGACCAGGCGGCCGCCGCCGAACTAGCCAGGCGAGCCGACATCCTGGTCGAGAATTTCAAGCCGGGCGGACTTCGCCAGTTCGGGCTCGACTACGACACCGTCAGGGCGACGAACCCAGCGGTGATCTACGCCTCTATCACCGGATTCGGCCCGGGCGGCGGCGCGCACCTGCCCGGATACGACCTGATCGTCGAAGCGATGTCCGGGCTCATGAGCCTCCAGGGTGACGCCGACGGGCAGCCGTACCGGGCCGGCGTCGCGGTGTTCGACGTCATCTC
>JAJYUU010000263.1 GCA_021792405.1 Actinomycetes bacterium | reverse complement strand
CCATCATGATCGCCGGCCCTCCGTAGTCAACACGACACGCTGGGCCGGCTCACAGAAGATCACGCAGCCAGGCACTCACAACAGGTAACACCCGCACGCCAACCAGTCAGGTGACCTGAATGCTTACTATCCCGAGGATTCGGTTATCCCGAGTCTGGCGTGTTGACGCTGGTCGGCGCGTCGCCGGTCGGTGATTCCTCGGGATAACGGTTCTATGTGATTCCGGCGAGTTGCAGGATCATGTCGTCGCTCCCCTGCCAAACCGGGGCGGGTTCGGGGGTGGTGCTGGCGGCTTTGCGGATCGCGTCGCGCACCATCTGGTTATCGGCGGTGGCGTAGATGCTGGTGGTGGCGATGTTCGCGTGTTTTATATGCGGGTGATCCGGAGGCGGTGACAAGATCGCGTGGCGCGGTCTGTCACCGGCTGGAAGGGGAAGCCCCCATTGGAGTTCATGCCATGCCTGGTCCGCTCGGCGGTAGATGGCGAGATCCGGGAGATCACGCTCGGGCATCCGCTGCTGGATGACTACCTGGTGTTCGTGGCGGCGCGGGCCCGGACTAACACCTGGCTTGCGGTGGCTTATGACTTGAAGGTGTTCTTCGAGGTCGTCGGCAAGGAGCCGGCCGTGGTGACGACCGCGGACGTGTTCGCTTTCCTGGCCGCGCAGCGCGCTCCTCGCCGCGGGGAGCGGGTCGTGCGGCTGGAGGACGGCGAGGCGGGCCTGGCGGCCCGGACGATCGCGCGGCGGCTGTCGAGCGTGCGGGGCCTGTATGGGTATCTGTGCGCGCGGGAGGACACCGGCGTGCACCGTAACCCGGTGCCGGCCAGCCTGGCTGCCCGCCGGCCGGGCGCACGGCGTGGCAGGGGCGGGGTGCCGCTGATCCGCACGCCGCGCACGCTGCCGCGGGTACTGGCTCCTGCCGAGGTCAGTGCGCTGCGGGCGGCACTGCGGACCCAACGCGACCGGGCGATGGTGGACGCGATGGTGCTGGGCGGGCTGCGCCGCTGCGAAGTTCTGGGCTTGCGCCTGGAAGATGTTAACGCTGGCGAGCGGCGGCTGTTCGTCGCCGAGGGGAAGGGCGGCCGTCAGCGGATCGTGCCCATCTCGGCTAGGTTTTTCGCCGCCGTGGGCGCCTACCTGGAGTCCGAGCGGCCCGCAGAGTGCGCGACCAGGCAGGTGTTCGTGGTCCTGAAGGGCACCCGCCGCGGCGAGCCGCTGTCGGCGGCCGGGCTGGATGAGATCCTCGACGGTGCCCGGGACCGTGCCGGGCTGCAGCGGGCAACCTGCCACCAGCTGCGCCACACCTGTTTCACCCGGCTGCGGGAAGCGGGCATGGCGCTGGAGGCCATCCAGTCGCAGGCCGGTCACGCCTCGATCGAATCGACCCGCCTCTACCTGCACCTGGCCAGCGACTGGCTGGAGAAGGAGTACCTGCGGGCAGCGGAGGCGATCGAGGCCCAGGCCGCGCCGGCCAGCCAGGCGGCCGCGCGGTGAGCGGGTCACCGTGCCGCCGGTCCGCCGTCGAGGACCTCGTCGACGCCTACCGCGCCGACCTGATCGCGGCCGGGATGTTCGCCGGCCACCCGGTCACCTCAGTCGCCCGCACCTTCTTCACCCGGACCGGCGCCGCAGGATGGGCGCAGATGCCGCTGGCAGCCCAGTGCGCCTTGCCGCTCAAGGACCGGCGGGTGGTCGGCTGGCTGATCGTCACGGGGCGGCTGCGCCCCAGCGCCGGCTACCTGGTGGCCTGCCGGCCCTATCTCGGCGAGGTCGCCGCACATCACCACCAGGCCTTCCACGCACGCTTCACCGCCACTTCGGCCGGGCTCGGCTTCGGGGCCACCGTGACCCGCCTGCAATGGTCGGCGCTGGCCAAGGTCACGGCGCTTGCAGGGGTGGCCCCCGATCAGGTGACCCAGGCCGTCATCGACGAGGGCCGGCAGGCGCTGACCGCCGCCATCGGCCGCCACCGCCCTGGCAGCCACGGTCCGGGGGCGCTGAGCGCGGCCCTGTTCGGATTGCAGACCACCTTGTTCCACCTCGCCATCCTCGACACCCCGCCGCGCAAGCACCCGCCGAACCAGCAGGCTGCCCGCGACACGCAGTGGGCATCGGCGGCTCCGCGCCTGGCCTTGACCCTGGCCGGCTACATCGCCCAGACGCGACTGTCGCTGCGAGCCTCGACCATGGTCCGTGTCGAGGGCGTGCTCCGCGAGTTCGCCTGCTGGCTGGCCGGCAACGCCCCCGAGGTCACCTGCGTCGCCGGTCTTCGCCGCGCCCACATCGAGGCTTACAAGCTGCACCTGGCTGGCCGGCCGGCCATCGGCCCGCGGCGGGAACCTGTCCAAGATCAGCCTCGCTGAGCACCTCGGTACCTTGCGCACCTGCTTCGAGCGGCTCACCGAATGGGACGGCGACGACGTTCCCTCCGCCGTGCTCGTGTTCTCCGGCGACCTGCCGATGCGCGACGAGCCGCTGCCCCGCTTCCCCGGCGACGCCGCGTTCACCAAGCTGCTGCAGGCCACCCGCGCCGACCCCGACCCGTTCACCCGCCTGGCCGTGGAATTCCTGGCCCGCACCGGCCTGCGCAAGGGCGAGTTCCTCGATCTGACCGTCGACTCGGTCGTGCAGATCGGCGCCGCCTACTGGCTCCACGTCCCGCTCGGCAAGCTGCGCACCGACCGTTACATCCCGCTGCACCCCCAGCTCAAAGACCTCCTCGACGACTGGCTCGCCCGCCGGCCCGCCGGCCTGCGCAGCCCTTACCTGTTCACCGAGCACGGCCAGCGCATCGGGCAGGGCCGCGTCGACCGCGCCGTCGCCCGAGCCGCCCGCACCGCCGGGATCGGCCACGTCAGCCCGCACCGCCTTCGCCACACGCTGGCAACCCAGGCCATCAACCGCGGCATGTCACTCGAGGCGATAGCTGCTCTCCTCGGCCATCGATCGATGCGGATGACCATGGTGTATGCATCGCCAACCGCACCGTCGCCGACGAGTACTTCGCGGTTTCGGAGAAAGTCGAGGCCCTCTACGACGCGCCCAGGGAACTGCCCGCCGGCGCCGAAGGCACCGAGATGCGCAAGCTCCGCGCCGAAATGCACCGCCGGATGCTCGGCAACGGCTACTGCGCCCGGCCCGTCGGCCTGGACTGTCACTTCGAGTCCATCTGCGAATCGTGCACGTTCTTCCAGACCACCATCGAGTTCCGCCCCATCCTCGAAAAGCAGCGCGAAGACGCCGCGTCCAAAGGACAGACCGGGCGCAAGCAGGTCTTCGACGGGCTGCTCGCCCGGCTGGAGGAGACCGCCTCATGAAACGCCAGCAACCACGGCTCACCCAGCCCGGCGAACTGCCGGCGCCCCGCGCCGATGCCGACAGCGCCAACGTCCTCGCCCAGGCCGTCGACGCACTCGCCGCGCTCCGCACCCCCTACTGGCTCGGCGACAGCGCAGTCAGCCTTCACGCCCTGGCCAGCCTCATCACCCATGCCCAGCAGACGATCCCCGAGGCCGTCAGCCTGGCCCGCGATCAACAGCACACCTGGGCAGAAATCGGCCAGCTACTGAACCTCTCCCCGGCAACCGCCGCCCGCCGGTACCGCAACCCGGCGCGCAAGGCCAGTGAGAACAACATTGCGTAACGCTTCCGGCCCGGCCCATCCGGAAGGCTTCGAATGCGCATGTTGCGGGCGCTTCTGCGTGACCGCAGTCGAGGGCCTGTTCCGCAACCCGCAACCCGGTTCACTCGCCCGCTTCTGCTCACCCGCCTGCCGCCAGGCAGCCTGGCGGCGCCGGCGCGCCGGCGTCCCCGAAAACACACCCGCGCAACTGGAAGGCGGCCGCCGCCGCCAGCTCCGGAGCAACACCCCGGACGAGCATCCACCTGAGACTTGACAAAATCACCCGCATAATGACCCAGCAGGGCCTGCACCACGTCCAGATCGGTCCCGGCGCGGACCCAGCCGGTGGCCGCGGTGTGGCGCAGCATGTGCGGGCGGACCGGGAACCCGCACTCGCGGGCCAGCCGGTCGAAGAAGTCCTTGGCGGCCGGGTA
>JAJYUU010000106.1 GCA_021792405.1 Actinomycetes bacterium | reverse complement strand
TGCACCTTCATGTCGCTGGCCAGCGGCTGGTGCTCGCACGCCAGCAGGACGCAGTTGCGGAGCTACGGCGATTGGCTTCCGCTGTCCCCGAGAAACGCTCGCTCGTCGACGAGTTGCTGGCTGAACGCCGGCTGGCTGCGGCTTCCGAGTGACGGTACTGGACGCCTCGGCGCTCCTCGCGCTCGTCCACGACGAACCCGGCGCCGACGTGGTTGCCTCCGAGATCGCCACGAGCGTGCTCGGGACCGCTAACCTCGCTGAGGTAATCGGGAAGCTCGTCGACGCCGACATTGACGTCAGGAGAGTCCGCGAGTTGCTCGCCGCTGCGGGCGTCACGATCGAGCCCGTCTCCGAAGCCGATGCAGAGCTCGCCGGCGCAATGCGCTCGCTGGTCGGCGGACAGTCACTCTCGCTCGGAGACCGCTGCTGCCTGGCCCTTGCGGTACGCAGCACCCCAGCCGAGGTCCTAACCGCCGACCGGGCATGGGCGAGCCTTGAGCTGCCCGTACGAGTCCGGTTGATCCGCTAGGGAATCCCCTTGCGAGGCGCCACCGAGGCTGCTGAGACCAGTAACCGGGGGCGCGCTGGCCCCTCATCGTGGGGCCAGCCGAAACACAGGACTGGCTGGTCGGCGCTCTGCTGCGGCGCACGGGCAGCCCGGAACGACCGACGCCGATTCGAGCATCGCTCGGGAGCGATGCTCGGCAACGGGCCCACATCCGCGCCGCGCGTGGCGGGCTATTGGCCGGTAGACCCGTCGATCCGCTCGCGGAGGAGGTCCAGGTGACCGCAATGCCGGGCGGTCTCCTCGATCATGTGGGCGATCGCGTACCGCAGGTTGAAAGTCATTCCCTGGCCGCTGGCCATCTGCTCCAGGGAGGCATCCGCGATGGCGCGGCGTGATCGCTCGCATTCCTCCAGGTAGCCGGCCACGATGGCGGCCAGCGTGTCCCCGGCCAGCAGCGGGAAGTTGCCGTGCCGGTCGTCGTCGGGCCATGGCCATGGCAGGTCGGCGCCAGCGAAGTCGATGCTGAACCAGAACCGCTCCACGCCGGCCAGGTGCTTGACCACGCCCGCCGGCGTGAGCTCCGACGGAGCAACCGGCGCGGCGAATGCCTGCTCGTCGGTCAGCCCGGCGACCTTTCTGACCACGGTCGCCCGCAAGAAGTCCAGCAACCCGGTGAGTACCTGACGCTCCCCGCCATCCTCCGGCGGCCTGGTTCGCGGCACCGGCCTGACCTCGTCTCTCGCCATGCAGTCACACTAGACAGGGCCGGCCAGGTCAGGCCACCAGAAGACCGCGGGCGACCGGCACTGCGCCGGCGAGCAACGACCGGCCAGCGCGCAACGAGCGTTCCGCCGGTCCGAGTCGGTCGCGCAGGCAGTTTCTGGCCAGCGCTTAATCGCCAGAATGCCCGCGGCAGGACAGCGCTCCGGATAGCGCACTCCGTATAGTGCTTCCCGTGCGCCTTGTCATCGCCCGGTGCAGCGTGGATTACACCGGGCGGCTGTCTGCTCACCTGCCGCTGGCCACCCGCCTGATCATGGTCAAGGCCGATGGCTCCGTGCTCATCCACAGCGACGGCGGCTCGTACAAGCCGCTGAACTGGATGTCACCGCCCTGTCGCCTCACCGAGGCAAGCGCGACCGAGTGGATCGTCACCGGCAAGTCCGGTGAGACGCTGGCCATTCACCTCCAGGACGTCATCAGCGACTCCTCCGTGGATCTCGGCGTCGATCCTGGCCTGGTGAAGGACGGCGTCGAGGCCCACCTGCAGGAACTGCTCGCGGCTCAGCTGCACATACTGGGCGAGGGGTGGCGGCTGGTGCGCCGCGAGTTCCCGACGGCGATCGGGCCGGTCGACATCATGTGCCGGACCGCCGCGGGCGTCAGCGTCGCCGTCGAGATCAAGCGCCGCGGCGAGATCGACGGCGTCGAGCAGCTGACCCGTTACCTTGAGCTGCTCAACCGCGATCCGCTGCTGGCGCCAGTCCAGGGGATCCTCGCCGCGCAGGAGATAAGGCCGCAAGCGCGGGTGCTTGCCGAGGATCGCGGCATCCGCTGCGTAACGCTCGACTACGAGTCGATGCGCGGCACCGACGACGGCGCGCTGCGCTTGTTCTAGCGTGCGCCCGCGTAGAGTGACCAGGACTTCCCGCGCACCCGAAGGGATGGACCCGATCGTGGGTGACCCGGCCATCAGTTACACCGGACCTGCCGCAGCGACCGCGACCGAGCACCGCCTCGACAACGGCCTGCGCCTGGTGCTCTCGCAAGACCACCTGACACCGGTCGTTGCTGTCAGCGTCTGGTACGACGTCGGCTCGCGTAACGAGGTGGCTGGCCGGACCGGACTCGCTCACCTCTTCGAGCACCTCATGTTCCAGGGTTCTGCCCAGGTGAAAGGAAACGGGCACTTCGAGCTCATCCAGGGCGCCGGCGGCTCGCTGAACGGCACGACGAGTTTCGAGCGCACCAATTACTTCGAGACCATGCCGGCCCATCAGCTGGAACTGGCGCTCTGGCTTGAGGCTGACCGGATGGGCACGCTACTCGCGGCGCTGGATGAGGAATCGCTGGAGAACCAGCGTGACGTGGTGAAGAACGAGCGCCGCCAGCGCTACGACAACGTCCCCTACGGCACGGCTTTCGAGCGGCTGATGGCACTCGCTTACCCGGAGGGACACCCGTACCACCACACGCCCATCGGCTCGATGGACGACCTGGACGCGGCAACCCTGGCCGACGCCCAGGCGTTCTTCCGCGCGAACTACACGCCGGACAACGCCGTGCTTTCGATCGTCGGCGACATCGACCCGGAGCAGACGCTTGCCTGGGCCGACAAGTACTTCGGCTCTATCCCGGTGCACGGTGGCAAGCTGCCGCTCCGGGACGCCAGCCTGCCAGACGTCATAGGTACGCAGCTGCGCGAGGTCATCAGGGAAGACGTTCCGGCCCGTGCGCTGATGGCCGCCTACCGGCTGCCGCACGACGGCACACGTGAGTGCGACGCTGCCGACCTGGCCGTCACGGTACTCGGCACCGGGATGTCGTCCCGGCTGTACAACCGCCTGGTGCGCCGCGACCGCACGGCCATCAGCGCCGAGTTCGGGCTGATGCGCCTTGCCGGAGCGCCGTCGCTCGGCTGGATGGATGTGAAGGCCTCCGGGGGCACCGAAGCACCGCAGATCGAATCGGCGATCGACGAGGAACTGGCCCTGCTGGCCGCGGATGGACCGAGCCCGGAGGAGCTCGAGCGGGCACAGGCCCAGCTAGAACGCGAGTGGCTCGACCGGTTCGCTACGGTGGCCGGCCGGGCTGACGAGCTGTGCCGGTACGCGGTGCTGTTTGGCGACCCGCAACTCGCCTTCAGTGCGGTCAGCAGGATCCTCGCCATCACCGCGGCAGAGGTTCAGGCGGTAGCCGCCGCCCGGCTGCGACCCGATAACCGGGCCGTGCTGGTCTACGAGCCTGCCAGTCCGCCAGGAGCAGCGGCGGCACCGGGCCGCGACGACCAGGACGGAGCCGGCCAGGGCGCGGACGGCCAGAAGGGCGCCAGCCAGGAGGAGGCCGGGCGATGACCGATGCTGGCGTGACCATGGATCTTCATCCGATGCCCGCTGCGGGCCGGGTCAGGCCGTGGTCATTCCCCTCGCCCGAGCGCGGCACGCTGGCAACCGGCCTCGCGGTGCTGCGCTGCCACCGGCCCGCTCAGCAGCTGGTGGCCGTGGAGATCTGTCTGGATGCGCCACTCGACGCCGAGCCTGATGGGCTTGACGGCATCGCCGCGATCATGGTCCGGGCCCTGTCGCAGGGCACTGTCCGGCGTTCGGCGGAGGAGTTCGCGGCCGAACTTGAGCGCTGCGGCGCAACGCTGCATTCCGGCGCGGACTTCCTGGGCGCGCGTCTGTCACTCGAAGTTCCCGCTTCGCGCCTGCACCGGGCGCTCGGGTTGCTCACCGAGGCGCTAGCCGAGCCCGCGTTCGCGACAGCCGAGGTCGACCGGCTGGTGCGCAACCGCCTCGACGCGATACCGATCGAGCTCGCAAATCCGGGTCAGCGCGCTGCCATTCAGCTCGCGCACGAGCTTTTCCCCGACTCCGCCCGGATGTCGCGGCCGCGCCAGGGCAGCGCCGAGACGGTCGCGCGGATCGACGCCGCGGCGGTGCGCGCGTTCTACGAGGCTCGCCTGCGGCCGTCCACCGGGACGGCGGTAGTGGTCGGCGACCTGGCCGGGACGGATCTCGACGCCATCCTCGGCGACACGCTCGGCAGCTGGGCCGCCGACCCCGGCCAGCCGGCAATCATGCCGCCGGTGACGGCGGGTGACGCCGGCCGGGTCGTGATCGTGGACCGGCCAGGCGCGGTTCAGACGCAATTGCTGGCCGGGCGGCTCGGGCCGGACCGGCACGACCTCATGTGGCCTGCCCTCGTGCTCGGGACCTACTGCCTGGGCGGCACGCTCACCTCGCGCCTGGACCGGGTGCTGCGTGAGGAAAAGGGCTACACCTACGGGGTGCGGGCCGTTGCGCAAGTGCTGCAGTCACCGGCCGCTGGCGACGGCACCGGCGCTTCACTGCTCGCCATCAGCGGGTCGGTCGACACCGCCAGCACCCGGCCGGCCCTCGACGATCTGCGGGCGGTCCTGCGCACCCTGGCCGCCGGCGGGCTGACCGACGCCGAGCGCGACATGGCCGTGCAGAATCTGGTGCTGGTCGCCCCGCTGCGCTACGAGACGGCCGCGCCCGTCGCGGGTACGCTGGCAGATCAGGTGCAACAGCACCTGCCCGACGACTTCCAGGCACGCCTCTACGAGCGCCTGGCCGAGGTGAGCACCACCGAAGCTACCGCCGCCGCGGTGACGGCCTTCCCGGCTGACCGCCTGGTCACGGTCCTGGTGGGCGACGCCGCTCAGATCACGGCGCCGGTGGAAGACCTCGGCATCGGCCCGGTGACCGTTGTGCCCGCCTGACCCGGAGGCACCCGCCTGACCTGTAACTAACCCGGCCCGCAAGCGACTTAGCATCCCAAGCGTGCGCCGCTCAACGTACCTATGCCCTCAAAGAGTCCGCCTACCGGGCCTGCTTGGAGTGCTAAGTCGGTCTTGCAGGGGCGAGTCGGCCGGCACCCGCCGACCGTCTCCCGACAATTCACGACAACAAGTGCGCATTGATCGCCCGCGCTGCCGCGGCTAGCTCGGGAATGACCATGACCGTGAGGCCAGCCTCGCGCAGCCGGGCCGCTCCGCCACCGGGGACGAAAATCGGCGGCTCATGCCAGGCGATGACCACGCGGGCGATGCCGCTGGCGATGATCAGGTCCGCGCACGGGACCGGCCTGGAAGCCCGGCTGGCACAGGGCTCGAGAGAGCTGTACATCGTCGCCCCGGCGAGATCCGCTGCGGTCACGGGGCCAGCACCGGAGCGGCAGCCGGTAGCGCCGGCGGGCTGGCCACCGGCGGTGCGATCTCCCCCGGTGCGATCACCCCCGGTGCGAACATCCCCGGTGCGAACACCGGCGGTGCGGTCGCCGGGCATCCCGAGCCGGGCAAGAGCCGATTCCTCGGCGTGCTCGCGGGGATCGCGCTCGCGGGAGAACCCGGCCGACAGCACGGTGCCGTCTGCGGCGACCAGGACGGCGCCGACCGAGAAGGCAGTGGCCGACGGCACGCAGCGACGCGACAAGCTGATGGCCTCAAGCAGCCAGTGCACGTCCGCGTCGGGACTGACTGGCTGCGCCACGAGCTACACTCCGCATCTGCCCACATCCCGGCTGACCTGCGCCGCCTTGCGGGACGGGCGACAGGGCGACGACACGTGAACACGCTACCTGACAAGATCGTCGCCGCTCGCCCAGTGATTTACTGATTCCGGACAACAACGCGAGCCTGGGCGTGCCAGCGTACAATTCCAGCAAAATTAGGCAGAACGGTGGTGCCAGGCGATGACAGCCACGCTCGGGAGCTACGGTCACGTCCGGTCAACGGATACCTTTGACACCCTGAATCCGGCGACGAACGAGGTCATCGGCACCTACCCGATCTTCAACGCCAGCGACGTGGCGGCTGCCGTCGAGCGGGCCCGCCCCGCCGCGACGTGGTGGGCCGACCTCGGCTGGGCTGGCCGCAGGCAGCGACTGCTGGCCTGGAAATCGCACCTGACCAGGTACATCGGCCGGCTAGCCGAGCTTGTCCACACCGAGACCGGTAAGCCGCTGGCCGACGCCCAGCTGGAGATCCTGCTGGCGATCGTGCATATCGACTGGGCCGCCAAGCACGCCCGCCGGGTGCTGCGCCCGCGCCGGGTGCGGAGCGGCCTGTTCGCCGTCAATCACACGGCCACGCTCGAATACCAGCCACTCGGCGTGGTCGGCGTGATCGGCCCGTGGAACTACCCGGTCTTCACGCCCATGGGCTCGATCGCCTACGCGCTTGCCGCCGGGAACGCGGTGATCTTCAAGCCCAGCGAGCTGACGCCGGCGGTCGGCGCTTGGCTGGTCAGTTCCCTTGCCGAGGTGGTACCCGAGCAGCCAGTGCTCCAGCTGATCACCGGCATGGGTCAGACCGGCGATCACCTGGCGCGCAGCGGGGTCAGCAAGATCGCCTTCACCGGCTCGGCCGCGACCGCGAGGAAGGTCATGGCAGCGTGCGCCGAGAACCTCACTCCGCTGGTGGCCGAGTGCGGCGGCAAGGACGCGTTCATCGTCGGCGCCGACGCCGACCTGGACGCCGCCGCCGATGCCTGCGCCTGGGGAGCGCTGTCCAACGCCGGGCAGACCTGCGTCGGGGTAGAGCGGGTGTATGTGGTGCAGGATGTCTACCATCAGTTCCTGGAGAAGCTGACGGACCGCGTCACGCGGATCAGGCCCGGCGATGACCGGGAGGCCGACTACGGGCCGATGACACTCCCCGGCCAGGCGGAGATCATCGAAGAGCACATCGCCGACGCGCTCGCGCGCGGATCCCGCCCGGTCGTCGGCGGCATCGCGAGCATCCGGCGGCCGTATGTCGGTCCGGTGATACTGGCTGACGTGCCGGAGGAGAGCAAGGCAGTTACCGACGAGACATTCGGGCCGACGATCACCGTGGCAAAGGTGGCCAGCCTCGCTGAGGGAGTCGAGCGAGCCAACGCGAGCCGGTACGGCCTCGGCGGCACCGTGTTCGCCGGCCGCGCCAAGGCGGCGATGGCAGCGGCCCGCTCGCTGCACAGCGGCATGACCGCGATCAACTCGGTCATCTCGTTCGCCGCCATCCCGGCGCTGCCGTTCGGCGGCTCGGGCGACTCCGGCTTCGGCCGCATCCACGGCGCCGACGGGCTGCGGGAGTTCGCCCGCCCGAAGTCGATCACCCGGCAGCGGATGACGCCGCTGGTGAACCTGACCTCGTTCAGCCGGACTGACGAGGACATGAAGAAGATCATCAAGCTGGCCACGGTCCTGCACGGCAGGCGTTACAGATAGCGCTCGCCGTCATGGGTGCCTCATTGGTGGGCCTAGCACACCACCTATCCGGCACCCATGACGGGACTAGCTGCCGGCCGCGGCTAGCAGCGAGTCCGTCGGCTCCAGGGCAGCCAGCGGGGCACGGCCCTGGATCAGGTCGGCAGCCCGCTCGGCGATGGCGATCGTGGCTGCGTTCGTGTTGCCGCGCGGCACCGTCGGCATTACCGAGGCGTCGACGACCCGGAGCCCGCCGACGCCGCGCACCCGCAGTTCGGGGTCGACCACGCTGGTGAGCTTGCTCGCGGCGAGCCGGGAGTCGCCACCCATCGCGCAGGTCCCGACCGGGTGGTAGAGAGTCGACAGGTTGCCCCGGATCCACTGCCGGATGTCGGTGTCGGCGCGGACGCCGGGGCCCGGTGCCAGCTCGGACGTGAGCTGACGGCTCAGCGGCCTGGCTGCGGCGAAGTCGCGCGCGATCCCCACTGCGGCGACGAGCGGCTCGAGGTCAGCGATGTCCGACAGGTAGGACGGGTCGATCAGCGGCTTGTGCCGCGGGTCCGCGCTGCGCAGCCGGATCTTGCCCCGGCTGCCGACGCTGACGAGGGTGATCAGCACCGACAGCGCGCGCCTGGCCGGATCCGCAAGACCGCCATCAAGAAAGGGAACGGGCAGTACGTGCCACTGAATGTCAGGTGCTGGCAATGCGGGGTCAGTCCGGGTGAATCCGCCCGCCTCGGCGATATTGGTGGTCATCGGCCCGGTATGGGTCATCTGCCAGCGCGCCAGGTTCACCGGTCCGGCCTTTTCCCACAGGCTCCGGTTCTTCGGTGCGCTCCACATCGCAGTGACGACCGGGTGATCGGACAAGTTGCCGCCCACACCGGGGCTGTCCGCGACCACCGGGATGTCGTTCTCACGCAAGTGATCGGCTGGGCCGATCCCGGACAGCATGAGCAACTGCGGACTTGCGATGGCCCCTGCTGAGACGATGACCTCGGCCGCAGCCCCGGCCAGTTCTTCGACTCCCCGGTGCAGGTAGCGAACCCCGGTCGCCCGGCCGCCGTCAACCTCGATGCCGGTGACCAGCGCGTCGGTCAGGATCGTCAGGTTCGGCCGGCCAGCTGACGGATGCAGGTAGGCGTCGGCGGCCGACCACCGCCGGCCGGCCTTCTGGGTGACCTGGTAGTAGCCGACGCCGTCCTGATCCGGCCCGTTGAAGTCGTCATTGGCCGGGGCGCCGCAGTTCCGCGCGGCGGCAAGGAACGCGCCGGTCAGAGCGCTCTTGAACCTCAGATCCTGCACGCTCAGCGGCCCGGCCGCGCCGTGGTAGGCCGACGCGCCACGGGAGTTACCCTCGGCGCGCAGGAAGTACGGCAGCAGGTCGGTGAATCCCCAGCCCTCGCAGCCGTAGTCGTCCCGCCAGCAGTCGTAGTCGTGCCGGTTGCCGCGGATGTAGATCATCGCGTTGATCGACGACGAGCCGCCCAGCACCCGCCCGCGCGGCCAGTAGATGGAGCGCCCGCCCGCCCGGTCCTGCGGGATCGTCTGGTAGTTCCAGTCGTAAGCGGTCTGGAACAGCAGGTTGACTGCGGCCGGAATGTGGATTTCATCGGCAGTGTCCGGCGGGCCGGCTTCGAGCAGCAGCACCCGGACATCAGGGTTCTCGCTCAGCCGCGAGGCCAGCACGCAGCCGGCGCTGCCCGCGCCGACGATGACGTAGTCGTACACGCCTGTCCTCCCAGCTCACACCAAGACGGTGGATGCCCGCCAAGTCGGCCAAGCACCGGCACGTCCCGCATCAGGTTATCGGTGTGTTTATGCCTGGCTCTGGCAATTCGAGCGTGATCTGTGACTACCAGCGACCTTACGCTGTTCTGCCTGGCTGCAAGGGTGGGAGCAGCGGCTGCGGCCGGACGCGGCCGCGCCGCAGACATCAGCGCGCTCCCGGCCCGCAGGCCGGGAGCGCGCTCCCCCCACTATGCGATCCTGGTCATCCGGCGGGCCCCCGAGAACCGCCGGATTACCGTCGGGACCGCGAGCCGCTCAGCGGCTCATTTCGGGCCCAGAACAGGCCCAAGACCCGATGACTGAAACTCTCTTGCGCTGTTGGCCGTGAGGCTCCAGTCCTATCACTCTTCGTATCCGCACGATGCCACATCGTGTTGGTTATGGGAATACCCCTGGTCAGGGCTGCTAATCCAGCGTCAGCGAACGCTTCACGAGCCGGTTGCCGGATCCGCAGCCGAACGCGACGTGCAGCAAAGGATTTCGGCCAAGATCAGCGGCCGCGGGCCGGAAAGCGCGTTTCTGGCCAGCAAGAATCCCGGCTGCCGGCCGGGCCGACCACTGCCGGTACGGTAAATCCATGCCACGCGACCCCGAAACCCCCGTAGTGCTGTCCAAGATCTATACCCGGACCGGCGATGACGGCACCACAGCCCTCGGAGACTTCAGCCGGGCGCGCAAGACAGATCCACGGCTCGCCGCCTACGCCGACACCGATGAGGCGAACTGCGCCATCGGCGTCGCCGTCACGGTCGGCCAGTTGCCGCCAGCCATCAGCCAGGTGCTGCTCCGGGTCCAGAACGAGTTGTTCGACGTAGGCGCCGACCTCTGCAACCCGGTCACGGCGAGTCCTGCATATCCCCCGTTGCGAGTGGATGAGGGTTATATCACCGCACTTGAGCAGGACTGCGACAGGTTCAATGCGGGACTGCCAGTGCTGCGCAGCTTCGTACTGCCCGGCGGGACCCCGGCGTCCGCCTTGCTGCACGTGGCCAGGACGGTAGTCAGGCGTGCCGAGCGGAGTACCTGGGCTGCGCTCGAGGATCACGGCGACAGCATGAACCCGCTCACTGCGCGGTACCTGAACCGGCTCTCCGACCTGCTGTTCATCCTGGCGAGGAAAGCGAACGAAGGGCACGGCGACCTGCTCTGGAAGCCCGGCGGCGAGCGATAGCACGCACGGGCGCCAGCACCGGCCATCAGCTGGCCCGGAAGTGAAACTGCGGTGCGGACTCCAGCCATGCCAGCAGGCCGGTCAGCGCGGCTTGCGACATGGCCAGGTCGACTCGGCGGACCTCGCCTGGCCCGGGCGGCTGAACCCGCCGGATCTCACACTCGGCAACGACGATTTCCGGTCCGAACCTGGCGGCCTCGCCATCCGTTGGCCCGCGGTACCGGGTGATGGTGAGTCCGGCGCGGTCAAAGCACGCCCGCGGCCGCAACCGGATGCTGACGGCCGGATGCCAGCACAGCTGGCTGCGCCGGAACTCGGCCAGGCCCTGCCCCCACTTCGCCGTGTGCGGCCAGCGCAGGCCGCATTCGACGATGCCGCCGTGCCGCGCGATCAGCCTGCTGCGCAGCGCCAGGAGCGTCACGCCCGCGGCAACGAACACGGCCAGCGCCAGGGCGGCGGCGAGAGCGAGTTCGGCTGCCACCCCCGCTCGTCCCGCCCTGCCGTGCCCGTGCTCGTCTTACCCGCTGGCCCGCTAGCTCTGTTCCGCCGCGCGCAGCAGAGCCCGGTAGTACCGCACGTCAGGCGGCTCTTCCGGACCGGCGCCAGCGTCACGGAGTGCCTCGGCCAGGAACGATTCCACGTTCGGCGTATCGACATCGGTGCCCAGCTCCGCCTGGCGGGCCAGGATCGATACCCGGTTGTCACACATCGACAAGAAGCCGCCGGAAACTGCCGCAAAGATATCGGCGCCGCCGCCGTCCGGCCGGATCTGCACCATGCTGCCCTCGGCCAGGATGCCGATGACGGGCGCGTGGTTGGTCAGCAAGCCGATCTCGCCGTCCAGTGTCCTGGCTATCACCATCTCCGCGTTGCCCGACCAGAGTTCGCCCTCCGGCTGGACAAGCTCTACCTGCATGCTCACGGTGCCACCTCGCGCTCGCTCACGGTGCTTGCCTGGCGCGACTGCGTCACGGTGCTTGCCTGGCGCGACTCCGTCACGACCGCTCCAGGTCCTTGGCCTTGCGCTCCACGTCTTCGATCCCGCCGACCATGAAGAACGCCTGCTCCGGAACGTGGTCGTAGCGGCCCTCGCAGATCGCCTTGAACGAGGCGATGGTCTCCTTCAGCGGCACGAACACCCCTGGCTGGCCGGTGAACTGCTCGGCCACGAACATCGGATGGGACAAGAACCGCTCGATCCGGCGGGCACGCTGCACGGTGACCTTGTCTTCCTCGGACAGCTCGTCGATGCCGAGGATCGCGATGATGTCCTGCAACTCGGTGTAGCGCTGCAGGATCCGCTGAACCTCGCGGGCTACCTCATAGTGCTCCTGGCCCACGTACGCGGGCGCCAGGATCCGGGAGGTGGAAGCCAGCGGGTCCACCGCCGGGAAGATCCCTTTCTGGGTGATTTCCCTGGACAACGCCGTCGTGGCGTCGAGGTGGGCGAACACCGCGGACGGAGCCGGGTCGGTGTAGTCGTCGGCAGGCACGTAGATCGCCTGCATGGAGGTGATGGAGTGGCCGCGGGTCGAGGTGATCCGCTCCTGAAGCTGACCCATCTCGTCGGCGAGCGTCGGCTGGTAACCCACTGCCGACGGCATCCGGCCGAGCAGCGTCGACACCTCAGAGCCGGCCTGGGTGAACCGGAAGATGTTGTCGATGAACAGCAGCACGTCCTGCTGCTGCACGTCCCGGAAGTACTCGGCCATGGTCAGCGCGGACAGCGCGACCCGCAGCCGGGTGCCGGGCGGCTCGTCCATCTGGCCGAAGACCAGCGCGGTGTCCTTGATCACGCCCGACTCGGTCATTTCCAGGAACAGGTCGTTGCCCTCACGGGTCCGCTCGCCGACCCCGGCGAAGCAGGACACGCCGCCGAAGTTCTTCGCAACCCGGGTGATCATCTCCTGGATCAGCACGGTCTTGCCCACGCCGGCGCCGCCGAACAGGCCGATCTTGCCGCCCTTGACGTACGGCGTCAGCAGGTCGATGACCTTGATGCCGGTCTCCAGGATCTCGGTCCTGGCCTCGAGCTGGTCGAACGGCGGCGGGTCACGGTGGATCCCCCACCGCTCGGTGACCTTCAGCGACGACGCCGGCACGTCGAGCGGATCACCCAGCACGTTGAACACATGGCCCTTGGTCACATCCCCGACCGGCACGGTGATCGGCCCGCCGGTGTCGGTGACCACGGCGCCGCGGACGAGCCCGTCGGTCGGCTGCATGGAGATGGCCCGGACCTCGTCGTCACCGAGGTGCTGCGCGATCTCCAGCGTCAGCGTCCGGGTGGTACCGCCGAGCGTGACATCCACATGCAGCGCGTTGTAGATCGCCGGCATCTCCTCGGTCGCGAACTCGACGTCCACGACAGGGCCGATCACCCTGGATACGCGGCCGGTGGCTGCCGGCTTCACCGCCGCACCGGCGGTGGTCTCTGCGGTAGCGCTCATGTTGCTGCTCACTTACTCCCTGGTCGCGTCGGCCAGCGCGTTCGCGCCGCCCACGATCTCACTGATTTCCTGGGTGATCTCGGCCTGCCGTGCCTTGTTCGCTTCCCTGCTGAGCTGCTCGATCAGCTCGTTCGCGTTATCCGTGGCCGACTTCATTGCCCGCCGCCGCGCCGCGATCTCCGACGCGGCCGAGTCCAGCAGCGCCTGAAAGAGCCTGCTTTCCACATACCACGGCAGCAGCGCGTTGAGAACATCGACCGGCGATGGCTCGAATTCGTACATGGGAATCGGGCCGGCCGGGGGCTCCTCGTAGGTCTGCACGATCTCCAGCGGCAGCAGGCGGTGCACCACCGCCTGCTGGGTCAGCATCGAAACGAACTGGGTGTAGACCACGTGGATCTCATCGACGCCACCCTCCAACGTCGGCCGGCTAAACGCCTCCAGCAGGCTGCTGGCTACCTCGGTGGCATTCTCGTGCCCGGGGATGTCGGAGAACCCGCTCCACTCGGCGGCCATCTCGCGGCCGCGGAAGCGATGCCAGCCGATGCCCTTGCGGCCCGCCACGTACGTGACGGTCTCGATCCGCCGGCCCTCCAGCAGGGCACGCAGGCTCTGCGCCTCGCGCAGCACGTTGGCATTGAAGCCGCCGCAAAAGCCGCGGTCGCTGGTGAGGATGAGAACTGCCGCCCTGGTAGGGCTGACGATTGGCTGCGTCAGCGGGTGATCTATGTTCTCTGACCTGCTGACGACGGCCTCGACCGCCCGGGTGAGTTCCCTGGCGTAGGGCGCCGCCGCGTGCAACCGCTGCTGCGCCTTGATGATCCGCGAGGACGCGATCAGCTCCTGTGCGCGCGTGATCTTCGCCGTGGACTGGACACTCCGAATCCGGCGCCGTACCGCGCGAAGCTGGGCTCCCATTTCTGCCTGATACCGCCCTACTGGTTCTCGGCCGGCCGCTGGGTGTACTGCTTGACCTTCTCCGGCTCGACGCGTTCTGCCTCGAGGGGCTCGGCCGGCTCCTCGGCCACCAGCAGGCTCCCGTCGCTCTTCTCGAAGGTCGCCCGGAACTGCCCGACCGTCTCCTTCAGCGCCGCGACGGTATCGCCGCTCAGGACGCCGGTCTCCCTGATGGCGTCGTAGATTCCGGGGCGGGTCCTGGCCAGCTCATCGAGGAACTCGCTCTCGAACCGGCGCACGTCCGCCACCGGCACGTCATCGAGATAGCCCTCGGTTCCTGCCCAGACCGAAACGACCTGCCGCTCCACCGGGAACGGGCTGTATTGCGGCTGCTTGAGCAGCTCCACCAGCCGGGCGCCGCGATCAAGCTGGGCGCGCGAGGCCGGGTCGAGGTCGGAGGCGAACGACGCGAACGCCTCCAGGTCGCGGTACTGCGACAGTGCCAGCTTCAGCCCGCCGGCCACCGTCTTCATGGCCTTGATCTGGGCGTTGCCGCCGACCCGGGAGACCGACTGGCCGACGTTGATGGCCGGCCGGACACCAGAGTTGAACAAGTCGGTTTCCAGGAAGATCTGACCGTCGGTAATCGAGATCACGTTGGTCGGGATATAGGCCGAGATGTCGTTAGCCTTCGTCTCCACGATCGGTAGGCCGGTCAGCGAGCCGCCGCCCATTTCGTCCGACAGCTTGGCGCAGCGTTCGAGCAGCCGGGAGTGCAGGTAGAACACGTCACCGGGGTAGGCCTCCCGGCCGGGCGGACGGCGCAGCAGCAGTGAGATGGCCCGGTATGCCTCTGCCTGCTTGGTCAGGTCGTCGAACACGATCAGCACGTGCTTGCCCTGGTACATCCAATGCTGGCCGATGGCCGAGCCGGTATAGGGGGCAATGTACTTGTATCCAGCCGGGTCAGAGGCCGGCGCCATGACGATCGTGGTGTACTCCAGGGCGCCTGCATCTTCCAGCGCCGCGCGCACCGCGGAGATCGTGGAGCCCTTCTGCCCGACTGCCACGTAGATGCAGCGCACCTGCCGGGCCGGGTCACCCGAGTCCCAGTTCTGCTTCTGGTTGATGATCGTGTCGATGGCGATCGTGGTCTTGCCGGTCTGACGGTCGCCGATGATCAGCTCGCGCTGGCCGCGGCCGATCGGCGTCATGGCGTCAATGGCCTTGATGCCGGTCTGCAGCGGCTCCGTCACCGGCTTGCGCTCTACCACGCTCGGTGCCTGCACCTCAAGCTGCCGCTCCTGCGTCAGGCCCTGGATCGGGCCAAGACCGTCCAGCGGAACACCCAGCGGGTCGACCACACGGCCAAGGAAGCCGTCGCCGACCGGGACCGACAGCACTTCGCCGGTGCGCTTGACGCGCTGGCCCTCCTCGATTCCGCTGAAGTCACCAAGGACCACCACGCCGATCTCGCGAATGTCCAGGTTGAGCGCGATGCCCCGGGTGCCATCCTCGAACTCCAGCAGCTCGTTAGCCATCACCGACGGCAGGCCGGAGACCCGGGCGATGCCGTCGCCGCACTCGACTACGGCGCCGACCTCCTCGGTGGCGGCCGCTCCGGGCTCGTACGCCTCGATGAAACGCTCGAGAGCGTCGCGGATCTCTTCCGGCCGGATTGTTAGCTCCGCCATGTTCCTGTCCTTCTTGTCGGTATGGGGCTTCTCGTGTCGGGACGGGGTTCCTGCCCGGTCGCCCGGCTGACTTCCGGCTGCCAGCCCGGGCCCGCTTCGGCCTGGCCGCGGCCGCCTGAGCCAGGCCGGCCGGGATCTGTCGCGGCAGCGGGTTCGCCGGTCATGTCAGGACGCCAGCCTGCGGCGGGCCTCGGCGAGCCGGGTGGCCACGCTCCCGTCGATGAGCTCGTCGCCGACGCGCACCGTCATGCCGCCCGCCACCCGCGGGTCCAGCACCACGTTCAGGCGCACCTGGCGACCGTACGTCGCGGCCAGGGTCATCGCCAGGCGTGCGCGCTGCTGCTCGGTGAGCGCGACGGCTACCCGGACTTCGGCTACGAGCAACTCCCGCCGCTGCGCGGCCAGGTGCGCGTAATGCTCCAGGCTAACGTCGACGCTGCGCCCGAGCGGGCTGACCGCGGCCTCGGTGATCAGCCGCAGCGCTTCCGGTGTCACTTTACCCGCTAGCAGCCCGGTGAGCAGTTCCCGCTTGGCGTCGGCGGATACGAACGGGTTGGTCAATGCAGTCCGCAGCGCAGGCTGGCTGACGACGACCCTGCCGAACCGGAACAACTCGTCCTCAAGCTCGTCCAGGCGGCCCCGTGCATCGGCCGCGGCGACGATGGCTTCCGCGGCGAGTTGCTCGAACGCGTCGGTCAGGTCGCCCGGCGCCGACCAGCGCGCCGCCGCGGCCGCCGCCACCAGGCCGACCGCCGCCTCGCTGACCCTGCCGGTGAGCAGCGAGCTAGCGATCCCGGACCGGGCGCCGCCTGGGCGCGACGGATCGGCCAGTGCCCGGCGCAGCACCGGCTGGCGGGCCAGCAGCGCGGCCACTGTGAAGAGCTCGTTCCCGAGCGCCGCCGCGGTCTGCCCGCCGTCGGTCAGCGGTGCGAGCCGTTCCTCGAGCTCGGCCAGGGATGCTCTGCTGATGCCCCTCATGACGATGCCCGCGCCCCTGACGCCTGGCTCTGGCTGGCCTCGAGCTCGGCCAGGAACCGGTCGACGACGCGGCTCTGCCTGGCCTCGTCGTCCAGCGACTCGCCGACGATCTTGCTCGCCAGCTGCACGGACAGCGTGCCGACCTCGGCGCGCAGCGAGGCGAACGCCTGCTGCCGGTCGGCGGCGATCTGCGCCCGGGCAGCCTCCGCGATCCGCCGCGCCTCGGCCTGGGCCTGCTCGCGCATCTCGGCGATGATCTGAGCACCCTGCTCGCGCGCCTCCTCGCGGAGCCGAGCCGCTTCGTGCCTGGCGTCGTCCAGCCGGGCCTGGTACTCCTGCATCACGCGCTGCGCCTCGGCCTGGAGTTCCTCGGCCCGCTGCAGCCCGCCCTCGATCTTCTCGGTCCGCTCTTCGAGGACCGTACTGATCCTTGGCAGCAGCAGCTTCCAGAGCGCGACGAACACGATGAGGAACGCGATGCCGCCCCAGATGACTTCGGTCCAGCTCGGGACCAGGGGGTTCCCGCTCAGCGGGGGGGTCACGATGGCCAGGTGGTGGAACATGACGGCTGCCTCCGGGGCCAGTTACTTCAGGAAGTAGAAGACGGCGATGCCGATCAGCGCCAGCGCCTCGGTCAGCGCGAAGCCGATCCACAGGAAGCCGGTGAGGCGGCCCTGTGCCTCGGGCTGGCGGGCGATCGACTCCATGAACTTCCCGAAGATGATGCCGATGCCGACGCCGGGGCCGATCGCCGCGAGGCCGTAGGCGAGCGCACCCAGGTTGATGATGTGGTACGTGATCGGGTTCGCGGGGCTTCCCGGAGGGCTCACTGCCACCGCGGTCAGCGCATGCCGCGAGCCGGAGGCTACGTAGAGCAGGTGATGCAGGTGCATCGCGAGCTGCATTGTCGTGTTTCCTTCTGGTCAGGCCGGCCTCGACGCCGGCTTCTTCTTATAGAGGTCGGCTCAGTGCGCGGGTTCGTAGGCGCCCGAGATATAGAAGGCGGTCAGCACGGTGAAGATGAACGCCTGCAGCAGCTGGATCAGCAACTCCAGGCCGGTGATGGCAATGAGGACGGCAAAGGACGCGGCCGAGAACACTAGCTCGTAGGACCAGGTGAGCAGGTACCAGGTGGCCATTGCGAACACCAGCAGCAGCACGTGGCCGGCCAGCATGTTCGCCCACAGCCGGACCGACAGCGTGAACGGCCGGATGAAGACATTGGACAGGAAGTCGATCGGCGCCAGCAACGGCAGGATCCACCACGGCGCGCCGGACGGCACCGACAGGTTCTTCAGATAGCCGAGGGGCCCCTGCTTCCGGATGCCGATGCCCATGTAGAGCACCCACACCATGGCCGTCAGTATCGCTGGGTAGGCGAACCTGGAGGTTGCCGGGAAGTACAGGATCGGGATGACGCCGAAGATGTTGTTGATCCAGATGAAGAAAAACAGCGCGGACAGGAACGGCAGCCAGCTGTCGCCCTTCTTCCCCAGCTGCGGTCGCAGGACCTGGTCCCGGACGAACAGGATGCCGAGCTCGCCGATGTTCTGGACGCCGCGGGGCACCAGCTGCGGCTTCCTGAAGGCCGCCCAGAAGAACACCAGCACGATGAGGGTGCTGAGCAAGACCAGCAGCATCGGCTTGTCGAAGCGGAAATCGCCGATGGTGAACAACGGCCGGAAGTAGAAGTCCTGGATCGTCGGCGACGGGTAGCCGCAGCCAGAGAAGATGTGGCAGCTGCTCGCGGCGTGGGCCGCAAGTACGTGATTCACCGGGTTACCCCTTCGGGCTGTCGCGTGCAGACTGGCACGTTGGCAGGTACCGGGGAGGCTCCCCGGAACTCCCGCAGCACGGCGCGCGGCTGCGGGTCGGGACGAGTGATCATGGCGTAACGAGCCGGGCCGGGTGAACGCAGGGTGGCCGTCAAGCGCGCGGCGGTCATCGCAGGGCCGATCAGGATCTGGTGACCCGGAAGGCGATCAGGACGATCGACAGGGCGATGCCGAGGATCATCCCGAGCGGGAACAGGATCGTGATGCCTGTCCAGTGGCCGATCAGCCAGCCGATCCCGCCGTAGAGAATCATGCCGCCCAGCATGTAGCTGAAGATCAGCCAGCCGTCTTGCTCGCGCGCCGGGGGTGCCTCCGGCAGTTGCGGCTGGTGATTGCCGCGGCGAAGGTCCGGCTTCAGCCGCGCGCTCATGCCGGCCGGCCGACTTGCGACGGGTGCGGGCAGCACGGGGCGCGGGCCGCATCCTGCCGTCCGCAGCGGAAGTCGGAGCCACGGGTCATCGTTCTCCGTCCGGCTCGACATAGAGCATCTTCGTCCGGCGCCAGGTGACCACCAGGGCAGCCTGGTACACTAGGACGAGAACGAGGACCGTCAGGCCGAACAGCGATGCGCTGAAGGCCGTGCTGTTCTGGAAGGCGCTGACCAGCACCAGCAAGGCAAGGATCTTGACCACGTAGGTCGCCAGTCCGGCCCCCGCCATCGCTTGCGGGCTCACCCGCGCGCCGAGGCTGAATGCCAGCACGGTCAGCCCAAAGAAGGCCGCGACGACGCCGACGGCGAAGGCAGCGCCGATCAGCCCTTTCTGGCCAGCCAGGACAGCGCTCAGCGTTACCATGACCGCGGCCGCTGCAGCCGTCACGGTAGCGGATCGCCGCGCCATCGAGGCGATGTTGGCCAGCATCTTCTGGAGGGCTCCGGATGATCTGTTAGAGCGGCTGGGTTGCCCGGCAGTCCGCCCGGTCCGTGGTAATGCAAGTGCCGACATGGCACTCGCCGCCTGGCCTGTCAGACCAGGTGAGCGAAAGCTATCACGACCATTGCAGCACGCCGCTATCGGGTGCTCGTGAAACATATCACAAGCTCTCCGGCTGAGTGGTTCACGAGGTCACCGTCAGTGGCGAACCCAGCCTCTAAAAGCCATAAAACCGCAGTTCACACCGGAACGGGCCGAGGTCAAAGGCGGGTCAAGAATCGGCGTGCGCCGAGTCAGGCGAACTGCCGGGCAGGGCGCGCTACGCCAGTGCCTCCGGCTCGACCGGACTGGTGCCGTCGGCTGGCAGCGAGGACTCCGGGCGTCCTGCCGGGGTCCGTTGGATTGCCTGCCGCTCCGCTGGCTGGCCGGCGACCGCCGGGGGCGGCGTGCCGATCACGGAGCGCGCCGCGGATGGCAGCCCGGTGCCCGGCAGCCCGGCGCCCGGCCGCGTCGGGCCCAGCGGCGTCGGGCCAGGCGGAGTCGGGCCAGGC
>JAJYUU010000105.1 GCA_021792405.1 Actinomycetes bacterium | reverse complement strand
GCAGCCCACCTGGCCAGATCCGGCCGTGCCCAAGCAGATGCACCTGGATCTCGCCGTCGATGACCTCGACGCCGCGCAGGCGGAGGCGGTCCGGCTCGGCGCGACGCTTCCGGGTTCTCAGCCCGCCCCCGACCGCTGGCGGGTGCTGCTCGACCCGGCCGGTCACCCGTTCTGCCTGTCCAGCCAGATCCCGTCATGAGCCCTGGTCGTCGGCGGACTCCCCCTGCTCGGCCCTGGTCGCGCGACGCCTGACGGCCCGCGCGACCGGAGCAGACGCCACCCAGAGCGCGAACGCCCAGGGCGTCACGAAGGCGACCGGGATCGAGACCGCGAACAGCGCCGCGATAGTCAGCAGCGCAGCGTCGCCGCTGGCAGTAGGCGACGGCGCGCCGGGACGAAGCAGGCCGCCGGACCGGATATGGCGGCTGATCAGCAGGAAGATCAGCACGGTGAAAACCTGGATGGCGGCATACAGGCTGAACCGCACGCCGAAGCCGCCGCTGCCGGACAGCAGCCTGGTGGCGAGTGGGATAACGATGATCATCAGCAGCCAGGCCATGTTCAGCGTGATGATGCGCGAGTCGAGCCTGGTGACGTACCTGAACACCCGGTGGTGCGACCGCCAGTGGCCGCCGATGACCACGAAGCTGATCAGGAATGCCAGGTAGTCAGCCCGGTTGGCCCAGATCGCGTCCCACACCGTGGTGTTCTGCGCGCCGGCCGGGAGTCCGTGCGGGATCGGGAGCGCGAAGGCCAGCAGCGTGATGGCAATCGCCACGACGGCGTCGGAGAAGAAGATCAGCCGTTCAGCGCTGATGAAGTCGGCTTCGCCAGCGACGTCCCCGGCGTCACGCTCGGCTTCCTCGATCTGGTCGGTCATTGGTCCGCGTCGTTGGCGGCGTGGATTGGCAGCGTGTTCGCAGCGCCCATCAGGCCGAGGAACTGCGCGGCATCCTGCACGCGGACCAGGGAGTCGCGGGTGACTTCCGGTACGAACCCGGCGGCAGCCAGCCGGTCCAGCATCGTGGCCAGTGGATCCCAGAAGCCGCCGACGTCGACGAGCGCGACTGGCTTGGCATGCAGCCCGATTTGCTGCCAGGTCAGGATTTCGAACAGTTCGTCCAGGGTACCGAGGCCACCCGGCAGCGCGGCGAAGCCGTCCGCGAGAGCGGCCATCAGGGCCTTGCGCTCATGCATGGTGCTGACGATCTCCATCCGGGTCAGACCCGGATGCGGAATCTCAGCAGCGAAAACGCTGCCCGGAATCACCCCGATGACCTCGCCGTCGGCTGCTAGCGCCGCATCTGCCAACGCGCCCATCATGCCCACGCTCGCACCGCCGTAGACGATTCCAACGCCAGCTCGCGCCAGGCTGGCCCCGAATTCGGCGGCCGCTGCGGCGAACTCCGGCTCGTGGCCGGCTGAGCTGCCGAGAAACACCGCAACGCGCATCCTCAGCTGCTCGCCGCCGACGATCGCCTGGCGAAGTCGCGCAATGCCCTCAGGAAGTCGACCTCTCCGAAGGCCGGCCAGTAGCAGTCGCAGAAATGCAGGTAGGCGCCGGTACTTTGCCAGAGCAGGAAATTGGACATGCGCTGCTCGCCGCTCGTCCTGATGATCAGGTCAGGCTCAGGCTGGCCGTCTCCGGCCAGGTGCCTGGCGATGTCGTCTTCGGAGACCGTGCCGGCCAGGTCCGCCAGGCTGACGCCGGCCGCTGCCTGCTCCAGCAGCAGCAGCCGGACGGCCTCGGCGATCTCCTGCCGCCCGCCGTATCCGACGCAGAGCGTGACGTGTGCGCTGGTGCCGCGGGTGCGAGTGTCGTCAGCCGCCTGCTTCAGGGCGTCGGCCGTGCTGACCGGCAGCATGTCCACAAGCCCGGCGACGTGCACCTGCCAGGCTGGGTGAGCTGTCGCGATCCGCTTGACCACGATCCGCTCGATAACGTCCATCAGCGCGCTCACCTCGACGTCGTCGCGCCGGGCCAGGTTCTCCGCCGAGCACAGGAACAAGGTGACGTGGTCAATGCCAGCTGCGTGGCACCACGACAGCACGTCCAGGATGTGCTCGGCGCCGTGCCGGTGACCATCACTCGGGCTGGAAAGCCCTTCCTGCCTGGCCCAGCGCCGGTTGCCGTCCATGATGAGCCCGACGTGCCGCGGCAGCGGGCCATGAGAGAGCCGCCGGCGCAGCCGCCGGCGGTAGACCCGGCTGGCCACCTTACGGAGCCGCATGCGGAGCCTGCGCATCAGCACGTGGCCGAATCTAGCCGCTGCCGGCTTACTCGGTCCACCTGAGCCCCTCCTGCCACCGCTGCCAGCTAGCGCGGGATAACCAGTCCCCGGCGGTCGCACTGTCTCTGGCGGGACAACCGGCACCGACATACGTTGCAGGCTAGCTCAGTGCCGCAGCCTGGCGACGCCCAGCAGCCAGGGCAGCGCTGAGTCTCGGTCGAGTAGCACCTCGCCGCGACGGCGCCAGGCCTATAGGACCAGCCCCGAGGTTGCGCGCTTAGCTAGCCAAGAGTGCGGCTGCGGCCGCGGAACTCGGCCACGACATCGTCGCCACGACGGACCGTGACGTCGTAGATGCCGCTGCGGCCGTAGCGGGCCCGCTCGGCCGCGGTCGCGACGAGGACATCGCCCTCGTGTACTGGCGCGATGAAGCTGATCTCGGCGCCCGACGCCACCGTCACCGCACCGTCGCTGTTGCAGGCGCAGGCGAACGCAGTGTCGGCGAGCATGAAGACGTAACCGCCGTGGCCGATCGAGTGCCCGTTCAGCATCTGCAGCGCGACTCGCATCTGCACCACGGCGGTGCCGCGGCCGACGTGCACCAGTTCCATGCCGAGCCCGCGCGATGCCTGGTCAGCGGCGAACAACGCGGCGGCCGGGCCGCGCGGGGCCTGTCGGCTCTGGTCCGCGGACGGCAGTCCCAGCATGCGGCTCCTGTCTCAGCCTGGCTCCCCGCGATTCCTGGCGGGATGCCCTCGCGGTTCATGGTAATTCGGGCCGGGGCATCCGGGGGCGCTACTGTGCTGATCATGCTCAGCTACCGCCAGCCAGGTACCGTCATTACCGAGCACACCTTCGCTGTCCCGCTTGACCACGACAGGCCAGACGGCGAGCAGATCGAGATCTTCGGCCGGGAAGTCGTCGCAGCCGATAACCCGGCATCGGCGGGCAGCGCGGCCGGCCTGCCGTGGCTGCTGTTCCTGCAGGGCGGTCCCGGCTTCGGCGCGCCGCGGCCAGTCGGCCGGGATACCTGGCTGGACCGGGCGTTGCGGGATTTCCGGGTATTGCTGCTCGACCAGCGCGGTACCGGCCGCTCGACGCCTGCCACCAGGCAGACTCTCGCGCACCTCGGCAGTGCCCGTGCGCAGGCAGATTATCTTGCCCAGTTCCGGGCCGACTCGATCGTTGCGGACGCTGAGCTGATCCGGCCGCAGCTGACCGGTGGTGCTCCATGGGCCGTTCTCGGCCAGAGCTTCGGCGGGTTCGCCGCGGTCAGCTACCTGTCGATGGCACCTGGCGGCCTCAGTGAAGCCCTGCTCGCCGGCGGGCTGCCGGGCCTGTCGGCCACCGCGGACGAGGTCTACCGGCTTACTTACCAGCAGGTCGCGGCCAAGTGCCGGGAGCACTACGAGCGTTACCCGCAGGACGCCGAGGCGGCGCGGCGGGTCGCCAGGGCGCTGGACCGCGCGGCCCGGAACGGCGATCCGGTGCAGCTGCCGGGTGCCGGGCCGCTCACCGTGGAACGGTTCCAGACGCTCGGCCAGCTGCTTGGCTCGAGCACCGGCTCGCATACGCTGCACTACCTGCTGGAAGATCCGTTCGCCGGGCACGATCTCAGCGACGATTTCCTGTACCGGACTGGCCAGCTGCTGTCCTATGCGTCCGCTCCGCTGTACGCGGTGGTACACGAGTCCTGTTACGCGCAGGGCGCCGCGACCAGGTGGGCGGCACAGCGGGTCCGGGCCGAGTTCGCCGAGTTCGCGGCGTCCGCCGCGGTCGATGGCGACGAGCCGCCGCTGTTCACCGGCGAGATGGTCTACCCGTGGGCGGTCCGGCTTGATCCGGCGCTGGCGCCGCTGGCCGGGGCCGCAGAGCTGCTCGCCGAACGGGAGGACTGGCCGGCCCTGTATGACGCGGCCCAGCTCGGCCGGACCGAGGTGCCCGCGGCCGCGGCGGTGTACTTCAACGACATGTACGTACCGCGAGAGCTGTCGCTGCCAACCGCCGCCGCCATCCGGGGGCTGCGGCCCTGGGTCACCAGCGAGTACGAGCATGATGGCCTGCGGGTGAGCGACGGCGCGGTGCTGGACCGGCTGATCACGCTGGCGCGCGGCGGAGCGTAGCGGCGATTCGCGGCCGCCAGTGGCGGGCCCGGGACGCCCAGCGGCTACGCTGAGCCGATGCCGACCATTACCCAGACCTGCCTGTGCCTGATCAGGCGCCGCACGCTGGCCGGGCCGGAGGTGCTACTCGGGCTCAAGAAGTCGGGATTCGGGGCCGGCAAATGGGTCGGGCTCGGCGGCCACGTCGAGGACGGCGAGAAGGCGGCGGCCGCCGCCGTCCGCGAGGTCGCCGAGGAATCCAGCCTGATCGTGCCCGCCGACTCGGTCCAGCACGTGGCGAGCATCGAGTTCCGGTTCCCGGTCCGCCCGTCCTTCGACCAGACCGCCGATGTCTTTGTCACCTCCATCTACCAGGGAGAGCCGCGGGAGTCCGACGAGATCGCCCCGAAGTGGTTCGCCGAGCGCGCGCTGCCGCTGGCGCTGATGTGGGACGACGCCAAGTACTGGCTGCCGCGGGTGCTGGCCGGCGAGCAGCTGGACGCGCGGATCACGTTCGCAGCGGACTGCGCGACCGTCGCGAGCACCGAGCCTGACCTGATGCTCCGCCGGGCTTGAACCGAGGTAACGCCTCCTGGCTGCCTTCCGCGTCCTGCAATCGGCGGTAGTGCGAGTTGCGCAGCAGCAGCAGCCCGGATGCGAGCACGCTGGCGAGGACCGAAGCCATCAGGACCGCGGTCTTTGCGGTGTCCGCGGCCGCCGAGTAAGGGCCGAACGCCAGGTCGCTGATCAGCAGCGAGACCGTGAAGCCGATTCCGGACACGGCGCCGATAGCGAAGATGTCTGCCCAGCTAAGCTCCGGGCTCAGGCGCGCCCTGGTGAACCTGGCGGTCAGGTAAGCGGCGGTGAAGACGCCGACGGTCTTCCCGACGACCAGGCCGGCCAGTACGCCGGCGCCCAGCCGGCTGGTCGCCGCGTCCTGGAGCAAGCGGCCGGAGATTGTGATGCCCGCCGACAGGACGGCGAACGCAGGCACTGCCAGCCCGGCCGACAGCGGCCGGAGCAGATGCTCGAGGCGCTCGGCCGGCAGGTCGTCCCGCCCGCGCACCGTCACCGGCACAAGCAGGCCGAGCGCTACGCCAGCGACGGTCGGATGCACCCCGGAGTAGTGCACAAGGGCCCAGATGACCACGGCCAGCGGCACGGTCAGCCACCCGTTCGTCAGGCGACGGCGCTGCAGCAGCCAGAACACTGCCAGCAGGGCGGCCGCGGCCGCCAGCGGCAGCACCCGGATGCTGCGGGTGTACGCGACGGCGATGACGATAATCGCTCCGATGTCGTCCACGACGGCCAGTGTGAGCAGGAACGCGCGCATCGCGGCGGGCAGGAACCGCCCGGTCACCGCCAGCACGGCCAGGGCGAAGGCGATATCGGTGGCCGACGGGATGGCCCAGCCGGAGACAGCGGGGTGGCCGAGATTGACAGCCAGGTAGATAAGCGCCGGCAGCACCATGCCGCCGGCTGCGGCCGCCACCGGAACCAGCGCGGCTGACAGGTGACGCAGTTCTCCTTGGACCAGTTCTCGCTTCAGCTCAAGGCCGGCCACGAAGAAGAAAATGGCGAGCAACCCGTCCGCGGCCCACGATTCAAGGCTGAGGTGCAACAGCAGGGCGGTCGGCCCGATGGCGAAGCGCTGCACGTGTCGGTACCAGGACCGGGCGCCGGTATTCGCCAGGATGATGGCGGCCGCCGCGGCGCCGAGCAGCAGCCCGCCGCCGACCGTCTCGGCTCGCAGGGCGTCGGCGAGCACGCCGAGCTCGCGGGCGCCCGGGCGCCTGAAAACCACGCCCCCGGCCGGCTGCCGGAACCGCATGGACCCTCCCCGCCTTGCCGCCGCAGCGTTCGTGCCGATTCGGTGCTGAGGGGGCGGCTACTGATAAGAGATCAGCACCGGCTCGGGCCGGTGGCGCAAAGTCGCCCGCGGGCCGAGCATCGGGGTGTCCTTCACGTAGAAGTCCTTCCACCCGAAGAAGACGCCGTGCGGCGCGCCCGCGACTACTGCCGCCCAGGTCTGCTGCTTGGTGCGCGGAGCGCCCTGCCCGTCCATGTTGATGACCACGGCCAGGTCGCCGTGGCGGGTATCCAGCCTGCTGATGCCCCGGATCATGGTGAGCCGGAACTCGTGCAGCTCCAGTAGCTTCTGCGGCAGGCGGTACCGGGCAGTCAGCCGGGCCAGCCAGCTCACCACGCTGTTCACCTCGCCGATGCCGACGCTGCCGATCTGCCGCAGCGGTAGCTGGCGGGGGCCGAGCTTCCACTCCGGATCGAGGGCGAGCCCGACGTCGGGCAGCATCAGCAGTGACCGGTAATGCTTGGCCTGGGTCAGGAAGCTCGCACGGCCAGGCTGCAAGTCGAGCGTGACATAAAGGCCGGCCTTCGCGGCAGCCCGGATCCACGGCCGCAGTGCCCTGACGCTCGACTCGTAGGAGTACGTGCCGTTCCGGCCGGGCGACCCCTGGGCGATCGTCGCGATGATCTCGAATGCCGGGATTACCGGGATCCTGCTGATAGCCGCGTACTTCCTGGCCACCGCCCTGGCCCTGGCGATGCTGGCAGCCAGGCCCTGCTGACCCAGCGCGCCGAGGGCCGCGGTGCCCGGACTGCCATACAGGGCCACGATCCTGCGCATCGGGAACAAGACCTGCCCGCCGCCAGGCAGTTGCACACCTGTCTCCGCGACTGCCAGCCGGTACGCCAGCAGGGAGACCGGGCCGAAGCGCGAGCCCACCGCGATGACGCGCTGCGGTCGCGTGGCGGCGAGCTCGGAGATAGCCGCCGGATCGGTCTGCAGGTCGAAGCTGGGCAGGTAGATTACCCGCGCACCGGCAGCTTCGGCGGTAGTCGCGGCAGCGATTGCGGTAGCCGACCCGGTCGCCGGACTGCTCGCGCGCACGAGCACGGTCACGCCCCGCAGCGGCCGGCCATTCACCGCGGGCGTCAGTGCCCTGCTCATGGCCACCAGTTTCGTGCCGGGCAGGCCAGCAACCAGGGCGCGCCCGTCGACGCCGACGGTGATCAGCGCTCTTGGGGCAAGCGCCCTGATCGCCGACCGGATACGGCTCTCCTCCGTTCCGGTGGCAGCTCGCCCGGACATCAGCAGCAGCGGAGCGTGTGCCCGCCGCGCGATCGCCGACGCGGCGGCCGCGTCGGCGGCACTGCCGGCGTACGCCACCACCGCGGTCGGCGCGGCGGACAGCAGCAGGCGGGCGAGCCCGCCGGTGACCGCGGCCGGCGAACCGGACAGGACCGAGGCCGCCGCGGCCGGCTGCCGGGTGCGGACCGCCGGGCGTGCCGCCTGGCTGCGGGGATGGCTCACCGTGGCGGTTCCTGCGCAGGCAGTGCAGCCAACCGCCAATATCAGGGTCGCCGCTAGCCAGCGTCCGGCGGCTAGCAGCCGGACATGAGCGGCGCTTGCGTCCGGTGAGCGAATTACCTGCTGCACTCTCGCGGTCCAATCCTCGTTCGCCGGGGCGCCCCGACCGCGGGCACTGCCGGAGGGCGCACCGCGATCATCCCAAAGCAGCATCCATCGCGGTGCAGAACGCACCTATTGTGCCAGGTAGTAACGATCGCGCGTGTCGGCCTGGTTGGCGGCACGCGGCATCCGGCCCGCCGCCCCGGTAGGTAGTTGTGGTCAAGCAACCTTTTCGCTGTAAGCTGGACAAACGTGGGCGTGATTTCGAGGCGGCAGCCTGGACTGCAGTCATCTGACGGGCAAGGCGACAGGTACAAGTGGATTGCCCTGTCTAATACGACGCTGAGCATCACGATGGCGACGATCGACGGGTCTATCGTGATCATCGCGATGCCGGCGATCTTCCGCGGTATCCACCTCAGCCCGCTGGCACCCGGCAATATCACCTACGTGCTCTGGATGATCATGGGCTACCTGCTCGTGCAGGCCGTGCTCGTGGTGACTTTGGGGCGCCTGGGCGACATGTTCGGCCGGGTCAAGATCTACAACCTCGGGTTCGTCGTCTTCACGGTCGCCTCGATCGCACTCTCGCTCGACCCGCTGACCAGCGGGCAAGGCGCGCTGTGGCTGATCATCTGGAGAGTGGTGCAGGCCTTCGGCGGAGCCATGCTGATGGCCAACTCGGCGGCAATCCTCACCGACGCGTTCCCGGCGAAACAGCGCGGCATGGCGCTCGGCATCAACCAGATTGCCGGAATCTCAGGGCAGTTCGTCGGCCTGCTGCTGGGTGGCCTGCTGGCCGCCTGGGACTGGCGCGCGGTGTTCTGGGTCAACGTGCCGATCGGCATCTGGGGCACCATCTGGGCTTACCGGAGCCTGCGGGAGATCGCCGCCACCAGGAAGGCCCGGATCGACTGGATCGGGAACGTGCTGTTCGCGGTCGGCGCCACCAGCGTGCTTGCTGCTATCACCTACGGGATCCAGCCCTACGGCGGGCACGCCACTGGCTGGACCAATCCCATGGTCCTCACCGGGCTGATCGGCGGGGCCGCTGTCCTGGTGATCTTCGGTATTGCCGAGACAAAGATCGCTGAACCGATGTTCCAGATGGGCCTGTTCAAGATCCGCGCGTTCGCGGCCGGGAACGCGGCTAGCCTGATGAGCTCCATGGCACGCGGCGGCTTGCAATTCATGCTGGTGATCTGGCTGGCCGGCATCTGGCTGCCGCTGCATGGCTACGACTACACGGTCACCCCGCTGTGGGCTGGCATTTACATGCTGCCGCTGACTGCCGGGTTCCTCATCGCCGGGCCGGTCTCGGGCTACCTGTCCGACCGATTCGGTTCCCGTCCGTTCGCGACAGCCGGGCTGCTGGTCGCCGCCTGCGGATTCACCGGGCTGATGCTGCTGCCCATCGACTTCCCGTATCCGGCCTTCGCCGCGATCATCTTCTGCAACGGCCTGGGCTCAGGCCTGTTCGCGTCGCCGAACACATCTTCGATCATGAGCAGCGTCCCGGCCCGGCACCGCGGCGCGGCCTCCGGGATGCGGTCGGTCTTCCAGAATTCCGGGATGTCGCTGTCGATCGGGTTCTTCTTCTCGCTGATGATCGCCGGACTGGCCGCGACCTTGTCCAGGACCCTCAGCGCCGGCTTGCGGGCGCAGGCCGTGCCGGCCGCCGCCGCCAGGCACGTCGCAAGCCTGCCGCCGGTCAGCACGCTGTTCTCGGCGCTGCTCGGCTATAACCCGATCAAGAGCATGCTCGCGCCCACTGGGGTGCTGGCCAGGATTCCGGCCCGGAATGCGGCGACCCTTACCGGCAAGCGGTTCTTCCCGGACCTGATCTCGGGGCCGTTCCATCACGGCCTGGTCATCGTGTTCAGCGCCGCCATCGCGCTGTCGCTGATCGGTGCCCTGATCTCGTTCCTGCGCGGCAAGCAGTTCTACTACGGCGAGCCTGCCGCGGCTCCCCCGCTCCCGCACGCGGTACAGGGCGAGGCCAGTCCGGCGGAGGACGGGGCCAGGCCGGCGTCGGCCGGGCGGCCGGCGCCGATCGCGGACTGACCGGCCCGGGTCAGCCGATACCCGGATGCCGGAACTCGCGAGCCGCTCGCGCGGCCCAGGTAGTATCGATACGTGCCGCGATACGAGTACCGCTGCCGCGCGTGCGGCGAAACCTTCGAGCAGACCCGTCCGATGAGCGAGTCCGCCGAGCCAGCGACCTGCCCGGCGGGCCACGCCGACACGGTCAAGCTGCTGTCCACGGTCGCCGTGGGCGGCCGGGCCGCGCAGTCCGGCACGCCGGGCGGCGGCGGTGGCTGCTGCGGCGGCGCGTGCGGCTGCGGCGGCTAGGCTTCAGCTGAGAAGCGCGCCATCTGGCGCATCGTACCGCACGCCCGTGGGGCCTGCCCGGATCTTCCCGGCGCCGAACTCACGGCCGCCACCCCGGCCGCCCCACACCACCACCACCACCACCGTTGTCGCGCTGATCAAGCGACGCTTGCCCGCGCGCTTGACGCGGGCGGCCCGGCGTGCCGATGCTCTAAAGGCGAAGGGCAGGTGCACCATGTTCGAGCGGTTCACCGACAGGGCGCGCAGGGCCGTAGTGCTGGCCCAGGAGGAGGCCAGGCAGCTCGGCCATGATCACGTCGGCACCGAGCACATCCTGCTCGGGATGCTGCGGGACGGCGGCGGCGTCGCTGCGAGCGCCCTGGCATCGCTCGGGATCGCCAGGGAGGCAGCCAGGGATGCGGTAGCGGCTGCTGCCCAGGGCGGCCCTGCCGCTCGCGGGCACATCCCGTTCACGGCGAGGGCCAAGCGGTCGCTCGAGCTGGCGCTGCGCGAGGCACTCCAGCTTGGCTTCGACTACATCGGCACCGAGCACATCCTCCTCGGGCTGATTCACGACGATGCGAGCACGGCCGCGCGCACCCTGACCTTGCTCGGGGCCGGACCCGGCGACGTCCGGCAACGGGTCATCGAGATGCTGCCGCGGCGCCCGGTGTCCGGGCTCGGGACAGGCGCGCGGACGGGATCGTCCGCGCGCACAGACGGCGAGACCGCTCGGCGGCTCGACGCGCTCGCCGAGCGCCTGGTGGCCGTCGAGCGCTGGACCGGGATGAGCCCGGACCTGACCGAGCTCGACGCGGTCATCGCCCGATTGCGCAGGGACAAGGATGCCGCGATCGACGCGAAAGACTTCAAGCGCGCCGAGGAACTGAGCGACACCGAGACCGAGCTGCTGATCGACCGGGCGGCTACCGCGCGGGAGTGGACGCGCCGGGGGCCGCTGGCCGCTGAGGTGGCCGGGTTGCTTGCGGAGGTAGCCCGCCTCAGGACAGTACTGCGCGCGAACGGCATCGATCCCGGCCCGCCCTGAGCGGCTACCAGCCCGCGGACCGGGCAGTGCGCGGCCGGCCTGCCCGCCCTACAGCCAGCTCGCCCGTGCGGCGGTCAGGTCGTCACCCGCAGGAGCGGTGCCAAGCTGTCCAGCCTTAACCTGATCCAGCAGGCTGTTGACGGCCCGCTGCACCTCCGGCACTGCGCCGCGCAGCTTCTCGGCGTCCGCCGCCAGGGTTTCGTCGACCTGGATGCCGGCGCCCCTGAGCAGGCCCTCGAGATCGGCCAGCATGGTGCCAAGCCAGCCGACCGGGTCGCTGGACAGCCCGCGATCGAAGACTCGCTTGCCGGGTTCCCAGTCGCGCATGTGCGGATGGTGGTGCGCCCGGTTCAGGCTGCCCGGTGTGCCGTCGACGCTCTCCAGCAGGTCCGCCCGCCACACCGGGTCGGCGATCCGGATCGGCCGGGCAGCGTAGATCGAACCGGTGAGCTCGCCCGGCTCCAGCATCCGGACCTCGATCCGGACACCATGCTCTGCGCCCTCCTGGCCCCTCGCTGGTGCCGGGTCCAGGAAGTAAATGTCGCCCACTACCACGCCGATCCGGTCGAATCCGAATACCTGCAGCATCCGCCCGAAGTCCCATCACTCGATCCGTCCGCCTCATCATCACCCGGGTCGCGCCCGCCCGGCCAGGCCCGGGGGACCGAAGGCCCGGTCGCGTCAGGGCCTTGAGCCCTGCCAGCCGGAGCCACCAGGCCATGCACTGGGATAACAGGTCAGTCTGCCGGGTCGGCCCAGCGGTCAGCCAGCGGGGGGAGGTTGGTTGCCATGACACAGCAGGCGTCAATCATCGGAGCGGAGCCGTTCTTGCGCGGCCTTGCGCCGGATGACGTCGAGCGACTTGCCTCGATGTCCCGTCATATCAGCTTGCCGGCCCGCCACCGGCTGTTCGAAGAGGACATGCCCGCGCGCAATTTCTGGATCATCGATGCCGGCCAGGTTGCGCTCGAGGCACTGGTTCCCGGAGTGGGGCCCGTGGTGATTGAGAAGCTGGGCCGCGGTGATGTGGTCGGCCTGAGCTGGCTGCAGCCGCCCTACCAGTTCCGGTTCGGCGCCATCACCACCCAGCCGATGCAGGCGTTCGAGTTCGACGCGACACGCGTGCTGGCGGCTTGCCGGGATGACCCGGCATTCGGCCGCGCGGTGTTCGAGCGCTTCCTGGCCGTCGCCGCGCACCGCCTGCAGGTGACCAGGACACGCCTGCTCAAGGCCCTCGCCGCGGCGGCCTGAGGTTGCCGTCGGCGGCAGGGAGAGCGAGGCCGCAGGTCCAGCGGAACGCGCAGGGCGAGGCCGGTCGCGAAGGACGCGTCGTTAGTTAACAGAAGATTAATGTCAGATAGCGAATTTGACATTATTCTATTACTTCTGGGTAACTGACCGCGAGGTTCATTGCAGTGGCGAGCGACATGCGCGAGTTCGTGCTCGACGACGCGGCCCGCCTTGGCCGGGCTGTACCGGATGCCCTGGCGGGTAGTGCTGCCTGGGCAAACGGAGGCCCGGTCAGGGTACGGCGCCGGATCTGGCTCGACACCTTCGACTGGCGGCTGTACTGGGCCGGGCTAACGCTGGAGCAGGCAGGCAGCCGGGACCGCACCGAGTTGGTGCTGACCGGTCGCGACGGCGGAATCCTGGCCACTGAACTGCTTGCCGCCGGCCGCGCGCCACGCTGGCCCAGCCTGGTCAGCCAGCTGCCGGCCGGCCCGGTGCGCGAGCTGGTGGAGCCAGTCGCCGGAGTCCGGGCGCTGTGCCCGGTCGTCCGCGCCACCAGCCAGGTGACCGAGTTGCGCGCGCTCAATGCCGACGCCAAGACAGTGGCCAGGCTGGCAGTCGATCGAATGTCGGTGACGTTCCCGGCGCGCGCGCTCCTTCCGGCCAGGCTGACCCTGATCCCGGTGCGCGGCTACTCGGCCAGCACTGACCGCATCGGCGCGGCCATGACCAGCGCGTCAGGCATCACTACGGCGCCAGGGACGGCGCTGGAGGCTGCGCTGGCAGCGAGCGGACTGCGGGCCGGCCAACCGCCGGGCAAGGGCACCAGCGTGCAGCTCAGTCCGTCGATGCCCGCCGCCACCGGACTGAGAGCCGTGCTGACCGCGCTGCTGGACGAGCTGGAGGCGAACGTGCCCGGCACGATCGCCGACATCGACACCGAGTTCCTGCACGACCTGCGCGTTGCGGTGCGACGCACCAGGTCGGTAGTCAAGCAGTGCGGTCGCGCGCTGCCGTCCGGCCTCGCCACCGAGTTCCGGCCGGAGTTCCGCTGGCTGGGCGACCTGACGACACCGACCAGGGACCTCGACGTCTACCTGCTGGCTTACGGCCGCATGACAGCCGGCCTGGTCGCTGCGTCGCCGGCCGACCTGAGCCCGTTCCGCGACTACCTGGCGCACTCTCGCACACTGCAGTACCGCCGCCTCGCGGCCGGCCTGCGCTCGGCTCGCTTCGCCCGGCTGATCGCTGGCTGGCGGGCGGCACTCGAAGGCGTCCGCCCGCCGGGCAAGCATCCGACCGTCGCGCAGCTCGCCGCCGCGAGGATCGGCGCGGCAAACCGCCGGGTGCTGCGGGCGGGCCAGCAGATCAGCGCTGCCTCGCCGCCGGAGAGCTTGCACCAGCTGCGCAAGGGCTGCAAGGAACTGCGCTACCTGGTGGAGATGTTCGGCTCGATCTACGATGCCGCGGAGCGCTGGCAGGCGGTCAGGGAACTGAAGGCGCTGCAGGACTGCCTGGGCGCGTTCCAGGATGCCGAGGTGCAGGGCAGCGAGATCCGCGGCTTCGCCAGCCAGCTGTTCGCGACTCGGGCCGTGCCCGCGGAGACGCTGCTGGCGATGGGCGAGATCGCAGCCGGCCTGGCCATTGCGCAGCGCGACGCCAGGCGGGAGTTCGACGGCCGGTTCGCCGACTTCGCCAGCCCGGCCAGCCAGGCCAGGCTGGCCGGGCTGGCACTCTCGGCGGCAGCGTGAAAGTCTTCGCCACCTACAACATCAAGGGTGGGGTCGGCAAGACGGCCACCGCCGTCAATCTCGGCTACCTCGCCGCCCGCGACGGCTACCGGGTACTGCTCTGGGACCTGGACCCGCAGGGCGCGGCCAGCTACCTGTTCCGCATCAAGCCGCGCGTCAAGGGCGGCGGCAGGGCGCTGATCCACGGCACGAAGCCGATCGATGCGGCGATCAAGGGCACCGACTTCGACGGCCTTGACCTGCTGCCGGCCGATTTCACCTACCGTAACCTCGATCTGCTACTCGACTCGGCGAAGCAGCCCGCCCGGCGCCTGGCCGCACTGCTGGCGCCGCTGGCGCGCGACTACGACGTGGTCTTCCTGGACTGCCCGCCGAGCATCTCGCTGCTGTCCGAGAGCGTCCTGCACGCCGCCGCCCTGTTGCTGGTGCCGCTTATCCCGACCACCTTGTCGGTTCGCACCCTTGAGCAGCTCACCGAGTTCGTCGGCACCTTCAACGGGCACCGGCCGGACGTTCTGGCGTTCTTCTCGATGATCGACCGGCGCAAGCGCCTGCACACCCAGATCGCCGCCGAGCTGCCCGGTCAGCGCCCGGAGTTCGCGGCCACGGTGATCCCGGCGCTGTCGGTGATCGAGCAGATGTCGGTTCAGCGTGCGCCCGTCGGCGCCTTCGCGCCGCGCAGCCTGGCCGCCCGGCAGTATGACCAGTTGTGGCGCGAGGCCAGAGAGCGGGCCGGCCTCACGGGATGAGGACGATCTTGCCGAGGACGCCGCCGCGGTCAAGCATGCCGTACGCCTGCGACACCTCGGACAGCGGGAACCTGGCCGCTATCGGCACCTCGAGCTGGCCGGCGGCTACCAGCCCGGCGAGGTCGGCCAGCACTGCCGCGCTGGCGCCGGCGGCACTGCCTTTGGCCTGAACGCCCAGCGTCGCCGCGGCAGCGAAGTCGACGATCGTGTCGATGCGGGTCGGCTCGATGCCGAGGTCCAGCGCAACTCGCACGTAGCCTGATCCGACCGTGTCGATGAACGCGTCGACGTGGCGCGCAGCCTGCCTGATCCGGTCGGCTACCCCGTCGCCGTACTCAACGCCGATGCCGCCGCGGCCCTGCAGCCAGCCCAGGTGCCGATGGCTGGCAATGCCGACGACGGTGGCTCCGGCGAGCCTGGCGAGCTGGACCGCGATTGAGCCGACGCCGCCGGTCGCGCCCGCAACCACCACGGTCTCACCTGCGGCCAGGCTCACCGCCCGGACGGCCGCGAATGCCGTAGCTCCCGCGACGAACAGCCCGCCGGCGACGTCCCATGGCACCTCGGCGGGCTTCGGTGTCAGGTTGTCCGCCTCGACCGCCACGTACTCCGCGTGGCTGGCCCGGTTGTCGGTGTAGCCGATGACGCTCTGGCCGGCTGCGAAGCCGACCACGCCGCGGCCCATCGCCGCAACGGTACCGGCGAGGTCACTGCCCTCGCCGGAGGGGAACGTCGCGGGGAAGCGGGCATGTAGCAGGCCACTGCGGATCTTCGCCTCACCCGGATTGATCCCGGCGGCCTTGACCTGCACCAGGACCTGACCGAGGCCGACCTCCGGGGTGGGTACGTCGATGATCTTGAGCACGTCGAGGCCGCCGTACTCGCTGAATCGCACTGCCTTCATCGCTGCTCCGCTACTCGATGGGGTTTCTCAGCCGGTAGCGCTGAGTATCTCCAGGCCAATCAAGATCACGCAGGCGCGAGTTAGGGTTGCCGGGAAGATGCATGTCGTCGGGATAGTGCTGCATCCGGAGCGCGACTCGGCCGAGGCAGTGGCCGCCGTGCTGGACTGGGCCATGCGCCGCGGGATCCAGGTGCTCGGTATCGAGACCGAGATCTCCCGGCTGCGCTGCGCGGCGATCGGCGTCTCGGAGGCCGAGCTCGGGCAGCGCGCTGACCTGCTCGTCAGCCTCGGCGGTGACGGCACGATGCTCCGCGCCATGCGGCTTGCCGACGGGACGGGCGCACCGGTGCTCGGCGTCAACCTGGGCAAGCTGGGCTTTCTCGCCGAGGTGGACGTGCCCGGTCTGCGGGCGGCATTGTCCGCGGTCGATGCGCAGGAGTTCACGATCGAGCCACGGCTGGCCGTGGACGCGATCGCGGGCGATCAGCTGCTGACGGCCTTCAATGACATCGCGCTGGTCAGGTTCCCCGGTCACGCCACGGCGAAGCTGTCCGTGCTGGCGGGCGGGCAGCCGTTCGTGAGTTACGCCGCCGACGCCGTTGTCGTCGCCACCCCGGCCGGATCCACCGCCTACAGCTTCTCGGCCGGCGGGCCGATCGTGAGCCCGTCGGTCGAGGCGCTGCTGGTAACCCCTGCCGCGCCGCACTCGGCCTATAACCGCGGCCTGGTGCTCTCGATACGCGACAGCCTGGCGCTGGAAGTGCTGCCGGCCAGCGGCGATCTCGGTGTCGAGGTGGACGGGCAGCTTGCCGCCCAGGCCCGGCCCGGTGACCGGATCAAGCTGCGGCCGAGGCCAGGAGCCGCCTCCGTGGTGCGGCTCGGCGGCACGACCTTCTACCAGCGGGCCCGCCGTAAGCTCCGGCTGACCGACTCGGCGGAGATCCTCTCCCGCGACTAGCGCCCGGACTGCGCTGACGGCCCGGCCGGGCAGTAGACAATGGACGCATGTCAGACCGGCAGGGCGGCCGGCCGCCCGCGATTCGGCGGCCCGGACGCAGCGACGTGGTCGAGCTGCTGGCCGATCCCGACCGGCCCAGGGCATGGACGCTGCTGGTCGGCAGCACGCCGCAGTCCTATGTCGACCTCGATGACCCGCTGTACCTGGACTTCGAGTACATGCGGCGCCTCGGCCACCTGCTCGACCTTGCCGGGCCGGCCGGCGAGCCGCTCCGGGTCCTGCACCTCGGCGCCGGCGCGCTGAGCCTGGCCAGGTACGTGGCGGCCACCCGGCCCGGATCCAGCCAGCTCGCGGTTGACGCCGACGCCGACGTGATGAGCCTTGTCCGGGAACGGCTGCCGCTTCGCCAGCCGAGCCGCCGCTCCGGCGGCCCTGGCGGGCGGGCCGGGCGGATCAGGGTCCGCATCGCGGACGCCCGCGAGGCTCTGGAAGGGCTGCCAGCCGGCTCCTTTGACGTGGTCATCGCCGACATTTTCGCCGGGGCGCGCACCCCGGCCCATCTGACTTCGGCGGAGTTCGCCGCAGCTGCGCAGCGGGCGCTCACCCCGTCCGGGATGTTCGCGGTCAATATCGGCGACGGGCCGCCGCTGGCGCATACCCGGTCCAGGACGGCGGCCGTTCGCGCGGTGTTCGGCTGTGCCTGCCTCCTCGCGGACGCGGCGGTGCTGCGCGGCCGCCGCTACGGCAACCTCGTGCTCGCCGCTTCCGGCCAGGACCTCGCGATCGACGCCCTGGCCAGACGGGTCGCCGCGGACCCGTTCCCCGGCCGCCTGCTGGACGGCGACGACCTGGACCGGTTCGTCGCGGGGGCCAGGCCGATCACTGACCAGGAGCCGCAGCTATCGCCGGTCCCGCCGCCTGAGGTGTTCGCGCGGTCCTAGAGTCCGCGCAGGAAGCTGATGAGCTCCGCGCTGACCTGCGCCGGGCGCTCCTGCTGAGTCCAGTGCCCGCAACCCGGCAGGATCACCGACCTGGTCAGCCCGGGCAGGGCGGTACCGAGGTCGTCCGGGCTGATGAAGCTCAGCACTGGATCCCTGGCTCCGGCGAGGAACAGGGCAGGCACGCTGACCGGGGCGTGCTGCCAGGGACCGGTCAGCTCCCAGTTGCGGTCCAGGTTCCGGTACCAGTTCAGCGGGCCGGTGAAGCCGGCCGCCGCGTACTGCGCTACGTAGGCGTCGATGTCGCGCTGGCTGAGCCAGTCCGGCAGTTCGGCGGGATCGGCAGCGCTGTCCAGGAAGCCGCCGCCGGCGGGGATCGGCCGCATGCCCGGGCCGTCGCCGGAGATGCTGTAAAAAATCTTACGGAAGCTCGTCGCCGGGTCTCGGCTCAGCTCGGCGTCGGAAGCTCCGGGCTGCTGGAAGTACACCATGTAGAAGGTCTCACCCAGCAGGCTGCGGAGCGTCGCGATGGGTGGCGCGCTGCCGCGCGGCCGGTAGGCCACACTCAGGCCGACGACGCCGCGAACGCGATCCGGCCTGAACAGCGCCGTGTGCCAGGCGACCGGCGCGCCCCAGTCGTGCCCGGCGACCACCGCCCGGTCCTCGCCGAGCGCGTCCATGAGCGCGATCACGTCGCCGGACAGGTGCAGGATCGTGTACGCGCCGACGTCAGCGCCCGCGGGCTGGCCGGTGCCGCAGTAGCCGCGCTGGTCGGGCGCGACGGCGTGGTAGCCCGCGGCCGCCAGCGCGGTCAGCTGGTGGCGCCACGAGTACCAGCTCTCCGGGAAGCCGTGCAGCAGCAGTACCAGCGGGCCCTGGCCAGCCTCGGCGATGTGCATGCGCAGAGCGCCGGCCTGCACATAACGGTGCGTAATCGAGTGACCGACGGCGGCGGTTTCTTTCATGGCCGGAGGATAGCCCGGCAGACTGCTAGCCTGCGATGGATCGCTGCCATACCGAGCCTTTCTGGCCGATTGGGTACGCAAGTCGCCGTGGTTCGGAGCATTCTGGAGGGCAGGGAAACGGTGTGGAACAACAGCAACCGCAGGACCGCATCGCTGTCGGGTTCGAACCCGCGGCCTGCGGAGTGCCATCGCCCAGAGGGGGGCCAGTGACTCGCAGGCTGCTTCGGCTTGAGATCCCGGTCTTCCCGGAGCGGCTCATGTTCCGGGTCCATGACCCGATCGCCGAACTCGACGTCCCTGGTGGCCCGATGCCGCCCGTCGACTCGCTCATCAGCACCGGCCGTGACCAGCTGATCGTTTCCTGTGCGCAGCAGCACCTGGGCGTGCAGCTGACGATCGAGGAGTGGGACGACGCGCCGCCGCCGTTCAGCGACGGGTACGAGGACGAGGCCAAGTGCGTTCTGTATCTACGCGGCCAGCTCAGCGTCGATACCGGTGCGGCGGGTTTCCGTGCGGTCGACTCGCTCCGGCTGTCCGGCGGCGTCGGTGATTACGGAGTGCGGATCTACACCAGGAACAGGGCGGTAGCGCTGCAGCGCTACGGCGAACTGTTCCAGGAGTTCAGCGATCCGCTGAGCGACGACTTCCAGCAGGCGCGCAAGCGCCTGGAGGGCATGGAGCAGTACCTGCTCCAGCTGTGGCGCGAGTCCTGACGGCCGGTCGCCGGGCGCGCACGGCTAGCTAGGACCCGCTGCCCGGGTGGCTGTGCGCGGTTTTGGCCGACCCGGCGGACGTCGCGCCGTGATGCGTGGGGCCGTGATGCGTGGCGTACGGGCTGAGCACGAACATCATGACGGTCACCGCCGCGATGAGCGCGAGCGCCAGCAGTCCCACGACGGTTTTGATGCGCTGGGAGTGCAGGGTTCCCGGCAGCCGCTGCTGGCCGAAGGCATTGAACCGGGAGGCTAGCTTCGGGTCGTCAATGGCTAGCTGCCGCTCCATCTCGTCTAGCATGCGCTGCTCTTCCATTGACAAGGCCACAGCGCCACCTCCGGCCGGACATCGGTACGCCGCGGGCGGCTATCGCTCGCCACCCCTTCCCCCGATTCTTTACCAGGCCTTTGCGGTCGGCAAGAGGAACTCGGCGTGCCGATCAG
>JAJYUU010000104.1 GCA_021792405.1 Actinomycetes bacterium | reverse complement strand
AGCACCTGAGCGGCAAACGCCTCGTTCAGCTCGACCAGGTCCATCGAGCCGAAGTCGAGCCCGGTCCGGGCAAACAGCCGGGCCACCGCAGGGACCGGTCCGATGCCCATGGTGGCGGGCTCGCAGCCGGCCGCGGCCCAGCCGGCCAGGTAGCCGAGCGGCTCCAGTCCGAGCTCGGCCAGCTTGTCCTCGGCGACGACGAGGCAGGCCGCGGCGGCATCGTTCTGCTGGCTGGCGTTGCCGGCGGTCACCGTGCCGCCCGGCATGATCGCCCGGAGCTTGCTGAGCGTCTCCGGAGTGGAGTCCGGCCTGACGCCCTCATCCGTGCTGACGGTCACCGGGTCGCCGCGCCGCTGCGGTACCGAAACGGGCACTACCTCGTCATCGAACGTCCCGGCCGCCCATGCGGCCGCGGCTCGCTGGTGACTGCGGGCAGCGTAGGCGTCCGCCTCTTCCCTGGTGATCCCGAACTGCCCGGCCACGTTCTCGGCGGTCTCGATCATCCCGGAGATCTTGCCGAACCGCCATTCCGGCTGGGAACGCTCCCGGCCACGGTCGAGCCGGTCGTACAGGAACTGATTCCCCGCTCTCGCGCCCCAGCGCATCGACGTCGTGTAGTGCTCGACCCTGCTCATGCTCTCGACCCCGCCGGCCAGCACCACGTCCGCTGCCCCGGTCTGCACGATCATCGCCGCGGTGATGATCGCCTGCAGCCCGCCGCCGCAGCGCCGGTCCAGCTGGAAGCCCGGCACGCTGACCGGAAGGCCTGCCTGCAGGGCGGCCCACCGGCCGATGCACGGCGTCTCGCCGCTGGCGTAGGACTGGGCGAACGATACGTCCTCGATCCGCTCGGGATCGATCCCGGTCCGCGCCAGCACCGCCTTGATCACCGTGGCGGCGAGATCCTCGACAGGCACGTCGCGAAGGCTCCCGCCGAACGTGCCCACGGGCGTGCGCACCGGCGCGACGATTGCGGCTCGGCGGTCGGTCATGGCGTTCTTCCTCTCTGCAGTGCTTCGACGTGATCGGGATGCGCGATGGCAAGCATCCGCTGACGCCGTTGCGCCAACGTCAGGCCGCGCAGGTCGGCAACTCCATACTCGGTCACGATCACCCCCGCGTCAGCCCGAGCCTGGCTCGCCGGGCCGCTGAGTCCGGCGACGATCCGGCTTGCGCGGCCGGCTGTCGACGGAAGGGCAACAATCGGAACTCCCCCCGCTGACCTGGCCGCGGCTCGCAGGAAGTCGGTAGCACCGCCAACTGCGCCCACATAACGGCCCGCTGCCGTCTCGCAATTCACCGCTCCGGTGAGATCGACTTCGATCGCCGAATTGAGCGCGACGAACCGGTGCTGCGCGGCCAGGACTGCCGGATCGTGGGTGTAGCTGGTGTCCCGCAGCTGAATCGAGGGGTCGGCGGCGGCGCGGGCCATCAGCCGCCGGGTGCCCATCAGGAAGCCGGTCACCACGAGCCCGGCGTCCAGGCTCTTGCGGGCGCCGGTCACCACACCCGCCTCGATCAGCTCGGCGATTGCGTCGGTAGCGACGCCGGAATGGATGCCGAGATCACGATGGTCCCGCAGGCGGCTGGCGATCGCGGACGGGATGGCGCCGATGCCGAGCTGGAGGGTGGCACCGTCGGGGATCAGCCCTGCGACATGCGCGGCGATCGCGTCCTCCACGCCACGCCCTGCGGGCTCCGGATACTCGGCCGGCGGGCGCGAGACGTGCACGAGCACGTCGATCTCGTCCCGGCTGAGCCTGCGATCGCAGCCCACGTCCGGCACCTGGTCGTTGACCTCGGCGATGACAGTCCGCGCTCGCCCGATCAGGGTGGCTGCGTAGTCCGCGCCCAGGCCGAGCCCGTAGCTGCCGTCCGGGGCGGCTGGCGGCAGCGACAGGAACAGGACATCGGCCCGCAGCGGCCCGCTACCAAGGATCGCCGGCAGCTCGGAATAGTGCGCCGGCACGATGTCCAGCAGGCCCGCCGCCGCCAGCGCGCGGTTGGCGCCGGCCCCGGAATAGGAGATGAACGACAGCTGATCGCCGTAGTCGGCGCGTACCGCCGCCGTGCTGGAAATGCCGGTGAAACACCGCACTCCGCCGAGTTGCGCGCGCTGCCCGGCCAGTGACTCGGTCAGGCTCAGCGGCTCGGCATTGCCCTGCCCCCAGACAATCAGATCGCCGGGACGGACGTAGTCCGCCAGGGTCAGCCCGCCGATCTCGCCGATCTCGGTGGTTGTCAGTGACTCGGCCCTTCGTGACTCGGTCCCAGATGCAGCTTAGAATCACAGGCATCACCGCGCGGCCCGGAGGTCCAGGCATGACGTCGATTGCAGCTACGACGGCGACTCCGAACGGCACGCGAGAGGTCAGCGACGCCGGTCACGTCGACGTCCTCATCGTCGGCGCGGGCGTGTCCGGCATCGGCGCAGCGCACCATCTGCGTGAGCAGTTCCCCGGCCAGACCTTCGTCATCCTGGACGCGCAGGACAACCGCGGCGGAACCTGGTGGACCCACCGCTACCCGGGCGTGCGCTCCGACAGCGACCTGTTCACCTACGGCTACCGGTTCAAGCCATGGCGCGGCCCGTCGATCGCGGCGGGCCAGGAGATTCTCGCCTACCTCGACGAGGTGATCGACGAGAGCAATCTCGGCCAGCACATCCGCTACCGGCACCGGGTCACCGCCGCCAGTTGGTCCACCCAGGACCGCCAGTGGACCGTCGGCGTAACCAGGGACGATACCGGACAGCAGGTGCGGTTCACTGCCCGTTTCCTCTGGATGTGCCAGGGTTACTACAACCACGCCAAGCCCTACCAGCCCCGATGGGACGGCATGAACCGGTTCTGTGGCGTGGTGGTGCACCCCCAGCAATGGCCTGAGGATCTCGACCTGGCGGGCAAGCGCGTCGTCGTGATCGGTTCCGGCGCCACGGCTGCGACATTGATCCCGGCGATAGCCGGCACGGCGAAGCACGTGACGATGCTGCAGCGCTCTCCCACGTACTTCTTTGCCCCGCCGACGACGCACGAGCTCGCCGTGACGCTGCGCGCCCTGGACATCCCCGAGGAGTGGACGCACGAGATCCTGCGGCGTCAGTACATCGCGCAGACCGACTTGCTGGCCCAGACGGCCAGGGATGCGCCGGACGATCTGCACGCGCTCCTCATCGAGTCGATGCGCCCGCTGCTGCCCGCGGGCTTCGATATCGAGAAGCACTTCACTCCCCGTTACCGGCCCTGGCAGCAGCGCATCGCGATCGTGCCGGACGGCGACCTGTTCGCGGCCCTGCGCGAGGGGACGGCCTCGATCGTCACCGACACGATCGACACTTTCACCGAGCATGGCGTCCGGGTCAGTTCCGGTGAGGAACTCCCGGCCGACGTCGTGGTCACCGCCACCGGCTTCAACATGTCGGTGCTCGGCGACGTGGCCTTCACCGTTGACGGCGAACCGGTCGACTTCACCGAGCGGGTTACCTGGCGCGGCATCATGCTCAGCGGCGTGCCGAACATGGCCTACATGTTCGGCTACTTCCGGCACAGCTGGACCCTGCGCGTCGACCTGGTCAGCGACCTGGTGGTCCGGCTGCTGGCGCACATGCAGGACAAGGGCGCCACGATGGTCGTGCCGGCCCTGCGCGCGGCGGACTCCGGCATGCCGCTGCTGCCCTGGGCCGACCCGGAGAATTTCAACCCCGGCTACGTCATGCGCTCCCAGCACATCCTGTTCAAGCGGGGTGACCGCGAACCCTGGACCCATCTCCTGGAGCACGACGAGGAACGGGTGGCCCTGCCGGCGGCGGACCTCGACGACGGGACGCTCGTCTACCGCTGAGACTGGCTCGGCTGGGGCCGCGCTAGCCTCTGCGCATGACCCGGTCGGCAAGATGCCCGCCGGCCAGATGATCAGCCGGTTCATGACCATGGACCTGCTCGTGCACACCTGGGACCTCGCCCGCGCCGTCGGCGCGGATGAGCGGCTCGACGAGGACGCCGGGCGTAACACCAGCCAGCGCGCAGCTGAGCCCCGTCATCCTGGCAGCCGCCGCCCGGCGCGCCCGCGCTGGCCCGAATCACGCGCCGCGCATGCTCAGGCCAGCAGGCTGTGAGTCACCAGCACGAGCGCGGACGCCGCCGACACGACGAGCACGGCTGTGCGGGTCCAGCCGTGGTCAAGGAACTGGCGCAGGCGGCTGGCGCAGGTAAAGCCCACGGCCGCGCAGGCGGCGAACAGCAGCCCGGTTGCGACATCGCGAGCGGGCAGGTGGCCGGAGACCGCCAGCGCCGCCAGCGCGATGCAGCTGCCGATCATGAAGAATAGCGACAACGTCGCCCGGACTGCAGGGCCCTGCTCCCGCTGGTAGAGCAGCGCTAGCGGCGGCCCGCCGATGGAAGTGGACGTCGCGGTGCCGCCGGAGATCAGCCCGGCGGTCATCAGCGTCCAGCGGTTGCGCGGGATCTCAGTGCTCACGCTGGTGAGGATGATGGCTGTCAGCACCACGCCGGCGACGACGAAACCGAGAACGCGCTCCGACACGGTGGCCACTACCCAGACGCCGACCGCCGTCCCGCCCAGGCGGCCCGCCATCGCCCAGGACACGCCTCGCCAGTCGGCGTGCCGCACCTCCCTGGAAAGGATCAGCGCGGGCAGGGCCGCACCAGCCACGAGCAGCGACCCCGGCATGACTGCCGGGTCCAGCAGGGTGATCACCGGTGCGGCCACCAGGCCGAGGCCAAGACCCACACCGCTTTGCAGGAGGCCGCCGACCGCAACCGCCAGCCCGGCAGCGACAGCCACCAGGAGGTCCGGCACGCCGGTAACCCTAACGGTCGCGTCACGCACCGCGCCATGCGAGATTGCTCACGCAGGGCCAGGGTGGCGCTGCACCCCGGCTGGCCCTCACCGGAACTCCGGCCGCACTGGCGTGCTCAGCGACCTCCGGCAGGTGCTCTGGCGCCTGCCGGACACGGCAGAATGAAGTCATGACCGACTCCTGGGACGACAGCTACAGCAAACCCGAGCCCGCGCCCTGGGATATCGGGAGGCCGCAGCCCGCGTTTGCCCGGCTCGCCGAGGCTGGCCTGCTGCGCGGCCGCCTGCTGGACTCGGGCTGCGGGACTGGTGAGCACACGCTGCTCGCCGCGGAGCACGGCGCGGACGCCACCGGCGTCGACATCTCGCCGTCGGCCATCGCAACGGCTCGCGCGAAGGCGGCTGCCAGGGCCGCGGAGTCAGGAGAGCCAGTGTCGGCCCGGTTCGAGGTCGCCGACGTGCTCAACCTGCCGGGCCTTCGGGATACCTTCGACACCGTCATCGACAGCGGGGTGTTCCACGTCTTCAGCGACGTGGACCGGCCCCGGTACGTGGCCAGCCTGGCCTCGGTGCTGCGGCCGGGCGGCGCCTGTTACCTGGCATGCTTCAGCGACCGCCAGCCGGGGACGTGGGGCCCGCGCCGGGTGACGCGGCAGGAACTCCGGGCCGCATTCGCGGTCGGCTGGACCGTCGAGTCGATCGCCGCGGAAGCCTTCCACGTCAACCCCGTGCAGGGCACAACGCAGGTGCAGGCCTGGCTTGCCGCGATACGCCGCGACTGACCGGCCGTTCCGGCGCTCCCGGCAACTGCCGCGTAGCAGGGCACGCTCACTGGCGGCGGTCAGGCAAGCAGCGCGACGTAACGCCAGTCCAGCACGTCGCGCTGCGGCGGCCCGTCGGCGCGGACAAGCGAACGCAAGTGCACGAGCCCGGCACCGCCGGGCAGGTGGTCGACGTGCTCCACCACGATCGTGCTGCGTAGGGTGTCACCTTCGGCTACCGGTGCGAGGTGGTCGCAGCTGTGCCAGCCTGCCACGGTGGCCAGCGCCGGTAGCGTCCTGGCTGCCTGCGAGAGCGCGAGACCGATGACGTGACCGCCGTACACCAAACGCCCGTTCCCGCCCGCTCGGGCGTCATGGTGCACCGCCGCGATGTTGAGGGTGAGGCGGGCCAGTTCCGGCGCCGCGGACACGACGTCACCGCCGGTCACCGCGAAGCTCTGCCCGGCGCGCAAGTCGGCCGGATGCGGGCCGTCGGCCCGGTCGGCCAGCAGGCCAAGCTGCCAGCCACGGGCGAGTGCGCTCAACTCGCCGGTTGTCACGTCGCGGCCGATCAGGTCGAGGTCATCGGCGTGCCCGGTCTGGCGGTCCGGATCGCGCAGCGGCAGCATCGCGCAGCGCCAGAAGTCCAGTACCGGACGGTCGCGCTGATCGGTCGTGGTGATCCGCAGGGCCGCCAGCCCGGTCGGCGCGCGGCCCTCCCGCGGGCGGTTCTGCCGGAGTGCTGCTACCTGCGTCGAGGTCCGCAGCGTGTCGCCGATCCGGGGGACCCGCCGGAACGCCAGGCCGCGGTAGAACAGGTTGGCCCTGACGAGCTGAGTGACCACCGTGGACTGCCCGATCGCGATGTCCCAGGCCAGCGCGGGCGGCGCGAGCGGATCACCGCCGGTGACAGCCCGGCACAGCTCGTGGTCAAGCCCGAGCGCGAGCCTGTCCCCCGTGATTGCCTGATGCGCGGCGACCAGGCCGTCGGTCAGCGTGATGGCGGGCGCGGCGGTGAACTGCTGGCCCACCGCGAGCTCGTCGAAGTACGGACCCCGCCCAGTACCGGATGACCCGGTGCCGGATGACCCGGCGTCCGGCTGCTCAGCGCCTGATCGCACAGCTTTCCTCTCCGGCCCCGGCGCCACCGCGAGGCTTCTCACTACTATGTGAGGCGAACGTGATGGTCAGGCCCGTGGCAAGGGAGCGCGAGTGACCGGTCTGTCGGCGGAGGAGCGGGCGGTCGTCGAGACCGTGACGGAATTCGTCGACCGCGAGGTCCGGCCGGTGGCGCGCGAGCTGGAGCACGCCAACGAGTATCCCGAGAAGCTGATCGGGCAGATGAAGTCCCTCGGGATTTACGGCCTGGCGATCCCGGAGTCCTGCGGCGGCGCGCCAGTCTCGACACCGTGCTACGCGGAGGTCACCGCCGAGCTGTCCCGCGGCTGGATGAGCCTCGCGGGCGCGATGGGCGGCCACACGGTGGTGGCCAAGCTGCTGCTCGACTTCGGCACTGACGAGCAGAAGCAGCGGTACCTGCCGCGGATGGCGACCGGCGAGGTGCGCGCGACGATGGCGCTCACCGAGCCCGGCGGCGGCTCTGACCTGCAGGCCATGACCACGGTCGCGCGTCCGGACGGCGACGGCTACCGGATCAACGGCGCGAAGACGTGGATCACCAACGCGCGCCGGTCCGGGCTCATCGCGCTGCTGTGCAAGACCGACCCGGCCGCGATGCCGCGGCATGCCGGGATCAGCATCCTGCTGGTCGAGCACGGGCCAGGCCTGGTGGTCTCCCGTGATCTGCCCAAGCTCGGGTACAAGGGGGTGGAGAGCTGCGAGCTGGCGTTCACCGACTACCTCGCGCCCGCTGCCGCTGTGCTCGGCGGGGCGCCGGGCCATGGGTTCGCGCAGATGATGAAGGGCCTGGAGATCGGCCGCATCCAGGTCGCGTCGCGTGCGGTAGGCGTCGGCCAGGCCGCGTTCGACGACGCGTTCAGATACGCAAGGGAACGGGCAAGTTTCGGCCAGCCGATCTGGAAGCACCAGCAGATCGGGGCGTACCTGGCCGACATGGCAACGAAGCTGACCGCCGCGCGCCAGCTCGTGCGGTTCGCGGCCGAGCGCTACGACGAGGGCCAGCGGTGCGACATGGAGGCCGGGATGGCCAAGCTGTTCGCCTCCGAGGCCGCGATGGAGATCGCGCTTAATGCGGTCCGCATCCATGGCGGTTACGGCTACTCGACTGAGTTTGACGTCGAGCGGTACTTCCGGGACGCGCCGCTGATGATTGTCGGCGAGGGTACCAACGAGATCCAGCGCAATGTGATCGCGCAGCAGCTAGTGTCCCGCGGCGGTCTTGACCGCTGACCGGGACCCGCTCCGGCGGCCCCGCGGCAAGTTCGGGGAACTCCGCTAGCTCGTCCCAGGCGGGGAAGCGAAGGTCGTCAAGGTCGAGCGCCCAGTCCGCCGCAGGGAACAGCCTCCTGCCTCCGCCGGGCGGCCCTGGCGCCTTGGGACCTGCGTCACGCGGCCCGCCGCCGCCCCCGCCGCCACCTGGCGCGCGGCCGGAACGGCCTGCGGCGAAGACGCCGCCCCAAGCACCTAGCCCGGCCCCGACCAGCGGGAAGCTGATCAGGACGAGCAGGAACCCAGCGGCGGCCTGGCTGAAGCTCACCTGGAAGTCGGTCACGAACTCGGGCGCCAGCGAATGGCCGCGTCCGGGCTGCAGGAGCCGGTCGGGCAGCGTCCACTGAATGCTGCCCGCCGCGTGCGGTACGAGCGCGATCGTGGTGATGCCGAGGACGGACACGACCAGTGCGGCTGCGACTCCGACGCACACCCCGGCGGCCAGGCCCTGGCGGACGCGTGCGTCGGTGAGCGCGAGCGGGCTGTCCCGCCGCGAGGTGCGCCGCGCAGCCGCGATTGAGGCCCTGATCGCGATGTAGAGCACCAGCAGCACCACGGCGATCTTGCCCAGGTCATACAGGCACGCCAGCAGCCGGTTCGCGATATGCACTTGGTTGGCCAGCGGCCGGAGTACGAAGATGGCCAGGCCGAGCAGGAGCCCGACGCCGGTTCCGATGGCGAGCGTGGCCGGCCGGGCTGGCGGACGCTGTGCCGTGACGGCGAGGAGCGCCGCCACGTAACCGGTGATCACGATGAGGAACACGATCTCGCCGAACCACACCCCTGCCAGCGAGGCACCGGTCAGCCGCGCTAGCTCGGACTGCTCGACCTCGGCCTTCACGAGCATGAGCGCGAGAATCGATGCGTAGCCGGCGATGCGCAGCAGCCGGAGCAGCGGCTGACTGCTGACGTGCCCGAACTTGCGGCGGACAAGCACCGGCAGGCAGGCCAGGATGAGCACGGCCGCAACCACGTCGACCCGGCCGATCAACGTTGCGGGATTGGCCGCCGTGCCCGGCCAGGCAGCCCAGCCCAGCGCCGCTACCGCAGCGGCCGATGTCAGCCAGTACCCGACCGCGGCTGCCATCCGGCCTCCTAACGTCAGCCACATGCTCTCAGGTTCCAGGCTAAAGCAGGCTGGCCGCTTAGTGAACGTCGGCGTAAGGAACGCTGAGTGCGCGGCAGCGGATCGCTGATCTTCGGGCATGCCGTTTCACGCCAATTACCTGTGGTTTCACGCTGACCGATGCTGGGTATCGAATGAGCGTTCGATCTGTGGGGTGAGCGCAGTGAAGGGTGACCGCATCGAGATCGTGGTCGACGTGGGTGATGGCACCCGTTCCTATCAGGTGACGGCGACCAGGGCAGGGCGGCGGGTAGAGGTCGCCAACCGCCGTGGTGTGGTGGAGGTCAGCGAGGTGACGCGGACCGGCACCCCGGTGCGCACCGCGCGGTTCATGGCCAGCCGGATCGTTTCGCTGGTCGAGTACCCGGCAGCCGACCGGGCTCCCGAACGCTAGCAGACGCTAGCGATCAGACGCTCAGCGATCATTCACGGTCAGCGCTCGCCATGTCCTGGCGTTGATGATCCGGTCGGCGCCGATGCCGAATCGCTCCGCCCGTTCGCAGCCACTGCCGAGCCAGTCGAGCTGGCCAGGCGCGTGCGCGTCGGTGTCGATGGCGAACAGGCAGCCGACCCCTGCTGCCAGCTCCAGCAGCCGGTCCGGCGGATCCTGCCGGTCCGGCCGGCAATTGATCTCCACCGCGACGTCATGCTCGCGGCAGGCGGCGAACACGGTGTCCGCATCGAACTGGGACTCCGGCCTGGCGCGGCCGACTACTCTGCGGCCGGTGCAGTGCCCGAGCACGTCGACGTGCGGGCTGGCGATCGCCGTGACCATGCGGCTGGTCATCGCTGGCGCCGCCATCCGCAATTCGGAGTGCACGCTCGCGACCACTATGTCGAGCTCGGCGAGCAGGTCGTCGCGCTGATCGAGGCTCCCGTCCGCAAGGATGTCGACTTCGATGCCGGTCAGGATGCGGAACGGGGCAAGCTCGCTGTTGAGCCGGGCGACGAGGTCAAGCTGCTCCTCCAGGCGCTGAGCCGACAGCCCGTTCGCCACCGTGAGCCGCGGTGAGTGATCAGTCAGCGCGAGCCATTCGTGACCGAGTTCGCGCGCGGCCTCAGCCATCTCCACTGGCGGGCTGCCGCCGTCAGACCAGTCGGAATGGGCATGGCAGTCACCGCGCAGCGCAGCCCGAAGCCCGGTCCGCTCCGGCGGCGGGGCCTCGAGCAGCAACCGCTCCAGGTAGGCGGGCTCCTCCCCGGCCAATACCTGACGGACCGCCTCCGCGGTGGCCGGCCCGATTCCGCTGAGCTCGGTCAGCGTGCCGGCCCTGGTCCGCTGCTCGAGTTCGCCGGGCGGCAGGCCGGACACCACCTGAGCAGCCCGGCGGAAGGCTTGCACCCGGTAGGTCGGCGCGCCCGTGCGCTCAAGCTGGAAGGCAATCTGCCGCAGTGCCCTTGCCGGGTCCATTTGCTACCTCCCCGCGCCTCCGATAACCGCCCGCAGCCTGCAAGACCAGGCCCGCCGCGCGATCACATAGCGCCCAGGAACAAGATGATGGCGCACCCGCCGACCACTCCGAGGATCGCACGATGCAGGAACCGCTTGCTCACCCTGCCTAGTAGCAGCCTCCCGGCGCCGAAGCCGGCAACCACAGGTGCCGTCAGGAGCGCCGCCAGCCAGAGATCGGTGGTATCGATGCGACGGGCGACCAGCAGCGCACCAATAGAGAGAATGGAGCCGATTCCGTAGATCACGCCCAGCGTGGACCGTACGACCGGCCCGTGCTCATGAGCGAACACAACAGCTAGCGGCGGACCGCTCATCCCGGTCACGGTTCCCATGAACCCCGATGCCAGTCCGGCGGCGAAGGAGCGTCGCGGCGTCCGCGCCACCTCGCTGCGCATCACGGTCAGGGAAACCAGCGCGGCCAGGCTGGCGAACCATCACCGGCAGCGCCACCACCGCCAACCCGTAGCCGGTGGCCGCCTCAACCGCGCAGCCGAACAGCAGGGCCAGTCCGGAAGCAAGCAGCGGCACGAGGTACGGCATCGGGCCAGGCTAGCGACTTTAGCTGCACCCTTGTCGCGGCCTTCCTGGTGCACCCGACTGTCGGTGCTTGGCGTTAGCCTGCCGACATGCAGACTGATCGGCTCAACCGGGGGCGCGATGGCTGACGCTGACGACGTCCGTCGCCTAGCGCTCGCCCTGCCGCATGTGGAGGAGATCGACTGTGATGGCTTCGACTTTCGGGTCGGCGGCAAGGGCTTCGCATGGTCCTATCCGGAACGGGCGCCGGGCAAGCCACGGGTCATCCGGACAGACATAGTCGTGTTGTTCGTTGGTGACGAGGCGGAGAAGCAGGCGTTGCTGCTGGGTGAGCCAGCGCTCTTCTTTACCACGCCGGACTACGACGGCTGGCCGCTGGTCATGCTGCGGCTGGCCGAGGTAGATGCCCGGCGGCTGGCGGAGCTGGTGACCGATGCATGGCGGATGCGCGCCCCGGCCAGCATCGCCAGCGAGCTTGATGACGTCGAAGACCGGCCGGCCGCGCTCTAGTTCCAGCCGCGGCCGATGGGGCATGGTCGGCGAGGTGGATCATTGTCGGCGTGCGCATTCTCGTGACCGGCCACCGAGGCAACGTCGGCTCCGTGGTAGCCGGCCACCTCGCGGGCCTGGGACACCAGATTGTCGGCTTCGACATCGCCGACGGCCAGGACGTGCTAGATGCCGCGTCGCTGAGGCGGGCGGCGGAGGGCTGCACTGCAGTCGTCCATCTCGCCGCGCTCGCGCACGACACGGCCGGCCCGCCCGAGCAGATCATGGCCGTCAACGTGCTGGGAACCTGGCATGTCCTGCTGGCAGCCCAGGCGGCCGGCGTAGCCCACGTGGTGCATTTCTCCAGCGCGCAGGTTTTCGGGACAGCGGAGGGCGAGCACCTTCCCGACTACTTCCCGCTGGACGACGCGCACCCGCGCCGGGCGAGCCGGCCCTACGGCCTGTCGAAAGTCCTGAGCGAGGATCTGTGCGCGAGCTTTACCGCACGCAGCGGCATCGCCACGGTCTCACTGCGGCCGGTGCACGTCTGGCAGCCTGACTCTTATCAGCAAGCTGAACTGGGATGGCAGGCTGATCCTGGCTCGGAATGGACGCCGTACTGGGAGTTCGGTGCGTTCGTCGATGTCCGCGACGTCGCCGTTGCGGTGGAAGGCGCACTGCGAGCGCGGGTCGATGGTCACGTCCGCGCCGTGCTGTGCGCCGACGACATGGCGGCCTCCGCGCTAAGCCTGGAGATGGCCACCCGCCTTGCGCCGGAGGTTCCGGTGCTTCGTCCCGACTACTATCACGCAGATCCGCACCGTGCCCTGGTGGACTGCTCGACCGCGCGGAGACTGCTGGGCTGGCAGCCCCGTTACCGCTGGTCCGCGCGGGCCTGCTAACCGGCAGCAGCCAGCACGACAGCGCTGGCGACTGGTCGGGGGTGAAGCAGCATCAGCCGGCCGCCGGCTAGCCTCCCGATGCCGTCGACCGGCGCTGCTCGATCGCCTTGTGATGGTCGTAGAGCTCGGCGGGCGGGGCCTGGTGGCGCAGCTCGCCGACCAGGGCCGCGACCTCGCGCATGATGTCGGCAGTCGCGGCGTGCAGCGTCGGCGCTGTCAGCGGCTCGCTCGCATAGCGGCTGAGATCTACCGGCGGACCGGCGATTACCCTGGCGTCCTTGCGCGGGAACGGGTGGAACCCGGGCTTGAGGGTGCTGGCCAGGCCGCCCTTCTCACCCTTGGGGTAGGGCAGCAGTTCGTGCGCCCCCCACGATGCCATCGGCACTACCGGGGTCCCGGTCGCCAGCGCCAGCCGCGCCGCTCCTGTTTGCCCGGTCATCGGCCACAGGTCAGGATCGCGCGTGCAGGTGCCCTCGGGGTAGACGATCAGGCACTGGCCGGCGGCGAGCGCGTCTTCGGCGGGCTTCAGCGCCGCGGCGGCGCTGACCGCGTCGCGGTGCACAGGTATCTGGCCGGTACCCCGCACGGCCCCGCCCACGAGCCGGCTGTCGAACAGCGACGACTTGGCCAGGAAGACCGGATAGCGGCCGGCCGCGTGCAGGTAGTGACACAGCACGAGCGGGTCGAACTCCGAGATGTGGTTCGCGGCCACGATCAGCCCGCCCTGCCGCGGTACGTGCTGCATGCCCTGCCAGTGCCGCCGGAAGAGCGACCGCATGATCGGCGGCACGACGACGACTGTCAGAGCACGCCACCCGCGCGAATAGTGATAGCCCATGACCCGCATCATCCACCAGAACGTCGCGGTGCGGAACGCATCGCGACGGGTGGCCCCCGGCTAACGGCAGAGTTACCGCTCGCCGCGCCGTAAGGATGCCCTTCGGACGGAGCGCGGATGCCTTTCGTCCCTGTCCGGGCCGGAGAAGGCGGTCGACGCTTGGGATGCGACCGAGCGGGACAAAGGCGTCCCCGGGGTCATGATCGAAGGAAGTGATTCTGGATGACGGGAACGATTCGGCCCGGACGCGTCGTTGCCGGGCGTGCTCCGGGTGAGCCGGCGCCCGACGGGCTGGACGATCTGTCGAGCCGGGATAAGCAGAAGGCACATGCGCTCGGCTTGACTTCAGCGACGGGGCTGGTTGTCGGCAGCATCATCGGCACGGGAGTCTTCGCGATGCCGGCCGTGCTGGCCGACGCTGGCACGTCATCGCTGGCAGTGCTTGCGGTGATCGCGGTCGGAGCGATGCTGCTTGCCGCCATGTTCGGTCAGCTGACGAAGCGGATACCGAACTCCGACGGCGGCCTGTATGCCTATGCCAGGCATGAGTTCGGCGACTTCGCCGGCTACCTGACCGGCTGGTGCTACTGGATCCAGGCCTGGGCCGGGAACGCTGCGATCGTGTCGGCGTGGGTTCTGTATGTCGACGCCCTCTTCGGGATCAAGCCCTCGGGGATCGGCAACTGGGGCATTGCCCTGATAGGGCTCTGGGTTCCGGCCGGGCTGAACCTGGCTGGCGTGCGCCAGATGGCCTGGTTCCAGAACCTGACGGTGGTGCTGAAGTTCCTGCCCATCCTCTTCATCGCGGTCGCGGGCTGGTTCTTCGTTCACGCAGGCAACTTCGGCGCCTTCAACGCATCCGGGGGCAGCCTGTACACGGCGATCGGCATCGCCGCGGGCGTCGCGCTGTTCTCCTTCATCGGCGTGGAGGTGGCGGCCATTACAGCCAAGCGGGTGCGCAACCCGGGTAAGAACGTGGGTCGTGCCTCCATGTTCGGGACGGCGGCCAGCGCCATCCTGTACGTGCTGGTGTCCGCAGCGATCATGGGCCTGGTGCCGCATCACGCCCTGGTCAACAACACCGCGCCGTTTGTGACGGCATTCCAGGCGATCTTCACTCACAGCGCCTGGGCCGGCAAGCTGGTCGCCGCTCTGGCCGTTGCATCCGGCATCGGAGCGCTGAATGGCTGGACGCTGGTCACTGCCGAGGTGTCACGCGCGGTCGCGCAGGACGGCCTGTTCCCGAAGGCGTTCGCATGGTCTGACCGCAAGGATTCGGCCTGGTTCGGCATCGTGCTGGCGGCACTGCTGCCGTCGGCGCTCATGCTGTGGAGCTACACCACCGCGACCGGGCTCAAGGTTTTCACCGACCTGGTGGACCTCACGGTGGTCACGGTCGCTATCCCCTACCTGTTCTCCGCCTGTGCGCAACTGGCATATCTGGCGTCGCGAAGCCGGCCGGTGCAGGGCTGGCTGCTCGCTCGTGACCTGTCGATCGCCGGGGCCAGCGTGCTGTTCTCGCTGTGGGTCACCTTCGCGGCCGGCTACCAGGCTGTCTACCAGGCCCTGGTGATCGTGTTCGCGGGCATCGTGCTCTACGCGCTGGTCAGCGCGCGGCGCAGCAGCGCCTCAGCGCCGGCACCCGGTCCAGCCACACAAGCATGACCGAAACGCCTGGCCGGCCGGGCCACGAACCGGCCGGCCAGACCCGCAGGCACGCCTGTCCTAGCCATGGGAGACACCGCGATGACTTTCAGCGTCCAATCCGAGGTGGGCAAGCTCCGTCAGGTGATCGTCCATCGTCCGGGACTTGAACTGTCCCGCTTGACCCCTCAGAACATCGGAAGCCTGCTCTTCGATGACGTCCTGTGGGCCAAGAAGGCCAAGGAAGAGCACGACGCATTCGCAGAGGCGCTCCGTGACAAAGGCGTGACAGTGCATTACTACGGCCAGTTGCTCGCCGAGACGCTCAATCTGGCCGAGGGGCGTGCCTTTGTCCTGGACCGGATCTGCACTGCGGAGATCCTCGGGCCCAGCCTAGTCACCGCGGTGCGCAGGCTGCTCGATGACCTCGACGGGCACGACCTGGCGCAGTACCTGGTCGGCGGCGTCCTGAAGGCAGACCTGCAGCCGGGCCGGCTCCAGAGCCTCAGCTGGGAAATGATGCGGGCTGACGACTTCGTCCTGCCACCGCTGCCCAACCACCTGTTCCAGCGTGACAACTCCTGCTGGATATACGGCGGCGTGTCCGTCAACCCGATGGCCAAGCCGGCCAGGCAACGCGAGACCTTGCACAGCAGGGCCATCTACCGTTACCACCCGATGTTCGCGCGCGCGGATTTCGTCCGGTATTACGGCGACGACGACACCAGCCACCTGCCCGCCACCGTTGAGGGCGGTGACGTCCACGTGCTCGGCAACGGCGCCGTGATGATCGGGATGGGCGAACGCACCACGCCCATGGCCGTCGAGATATTGACCCGTGCACTGCTGGCCAGCGGCCAGGCCAGCACTGTGGTCGCGATCGAACTGCCTGCCAGCCGGGCCATGATGCACCTCGACACAGTGATGACCATGATCGACCGGAGCACGTTTGTGCTCTACCCCTATCTCGACCGGCACTTGCGGTCCTGGACGCTGAAAGCCGGGCCTGGCGAGACGGGCATTACCATCACCAGAAACCGGGATCTGTGGGACACCCTCGCCGAGATCCTCGGGATCGGCAAAGTCACTGTGCTCACCACCAACGAGGACATCAGGGCCGCTGAGCGCGAGCAGTGGGACGACGGAACCAACTACCTGGCCGTCGCTCCGGGCGTGGTGTTCGGATACGAGCGAAACGTGCCCACTAACACGATGCTCCGCAAGCACGGCATCGAGGTCGTCACCGTCGCAGGCAGCGAGCTTGGCCGCGGCCGCGGTGGACCACGGTGCATGACTTGCCCCATCGAGCGCGATCCCGCCTGAAGCTAGCCGGCAAAATCCTTGAGGAGCACACCATGACGACGACGATTCCTGACTTGCGCGGCCGCAGTCTGCTACGCGAGACCGACCTTACCGCCGCAGAGTTCCTCTACCTCATCGACCTCGGCGCGCAAGTCCGCTCGCAGAAGCGGGCAGGGCAGCGACCGAACCGGCTGGCCGGCCGGAGTATCGCCCTGATCTTCGAGAAGACATCAACCCGTACCCGGTCGGCCTTCGAGGTCGCTGCGCACGACGAGGGCGGGCACGTGACCTACCTGGGCCCCGGGGAATCACAGCTTGGCCACAAGGAATCCGTGAAGGACACCGCGCGTGTACTAGGACGCATGTTCGATGGCATCGAGTACCGCGGGTCGGCCCAGCGGGCCGTCGAGACCCTCGCCGCTTACGCCGGCGTCCCGGTGTGGAACGGGCTCACCGACGACTGGCACCCGACCCAGATGCTGGCCGACATCCTGACGATGCGCGACCACAGCGTGAAGCCGCTCACCGATGTCTGTTACTGCTACCTCGGTGACGGCCGGAACAACACGGCAAACTCCCTGCTGGTGACCGGATCACTGCTCGGCATGGACGTGCGTATCTGCGCGCCGGAGGATCTGCAGCCTGCCCAGTCCGTGCAGGACCTTGCTCGCTCCCTGTCCGATACGTCCGGCGCGCGGGTCACCGTGTCCTCGGACGTCACCGCAGCCGTAGCCGGCGCCGATTTTCTGTATACCGACGTCTGGCTGTCGATGGGCGAGCCGGAGTCGCAATGGGACAAGCGCATCGACATGCTGCTGCCTTATCAGGTCAATGCCAAGGTCATGGCAGCGACGGGCAATCCCGGCGTGAAGTTCATGCACTGTCTCCCGGCGCTGCACAACCGCGACACCGAGATCGGACAGCAGATCTACGCACGCCGGGGCCTGACCGCGCTGGAAGTGGCCGATCAGGTCTTCGAGTCATCGGCGTCGATCGTATTCGACCAGGCCGAAAACAGGCTGCACACCATCAAGGCCACGATGCTCGCGACGATCGGTGGCCGGCCGTGAAGGTGGTCGCCGCGCTCGGCGGTAACGCCCTCCTCCAGCGCGGCGAGCCGCCGGAATCGGACATCCAGGAAGCGCATGTCATGAAGGCTGTGGAAGCGCTGGCGCCGCTAGCCCGCGACCACACGCTGATCGTCACCCACGGCAACGGACCGCAAGTAGGCCTGCTGGCACTCGAAAGCACTCATGACCGCGCGCTATCCCGCCCTTATCCCCTGGACGTCCTGGGCGCCCAGACCCAGGGCATGATCGGCTACTGGCTTGTCCAGGCCTTCCAGAACGCCCTGCCCGGAAGTACCGCCGCTTGCGTGATCAGCAGGACGCTCGTCCGGACTGGTGACCCCGCGTTCGCCAACCCGGAGAAGTTCGTAGGGCCCGTCTATGACGCAGCCCGGGCAAGGAAAGCCGGTGCGGCCTACGGCTGGGACATGCGCAGGGACGGTGACCGATGGCGGCGGGTAGTCCCCTCACCGGAGCCCGTCGAGGTGCTCGACCTCACCCTTATCCGGCACCTCGCAGCCAGCGGCGTGATCGTTATCTGCTCGGGCGGAGGCGGCGTTCCGGTTACTCGCGATGACACCGGCGCCCTGCACGGTGTCGAAGCCGTCGTAGACAAGGACCTGACCGCCGGACTGCTCGCGCAGCAGACCGACGCTGATGCTCTCCTCCTCCTGACTGACGTTCCCGCAGTCCTGGATGCTTACGGCACACCGGCGGCGAGTCCACTACGCCAGGCAACCCCGGCGCAGCTCCGCGCACGGTCCTTCCCCGCCGGATCGATGGGCCCGAAGGTCGAGGCTGTCTGCCGTTTCGTCGAACTAACAGGCAAGATGGCCGCCATAGGCCAGCTTGCCGACGCTCAGGCCCTGCTCGACCGCAAAGCCGGGACTGTCATCACCGGTGAACTGGTGAGTGCTGGCTAGCCGGCGATGGCTGGCCGCACCGGGACCAGCGGCGCAGCGTGACGTGCGGCCCTCAGCATGGCGATTCCGGTCGAACTGCGCAATGATGGACTTGGTCTTGGTGGCCCGGCCGGGAGCTGCCGGGCACGGGAGGGGAGATCCGTGTCAGAAATAGACTCCGGCTTCGTGCCCGAGGTTCATCTCGAGAGCGCCGACCTTCAGGCGGCACCGGAACTTGGCGGCGCAGAACTGGAAGGCCTGGACGCTGGCGGTTCGGAAACGGCGGGCCAGGAGACCACTGACACGGCGATTGAGCCGTAACCACCTAACGGCGCAGGGAATTCTGACGTCCTGCTGCGTTGAGTTCTACCGGCGAGAGCGTTGTCGTCGGATCAGATCGCCGAAGCGGGAGTCGTCTCGGCCGGCCTCGTAGAGCGGGGAGTACAGCAGTTCCAGCAGCGGTAGCTGCCGCAGGTCGAGAGCCCGCTCCAGGCACTCGAAGAACGCGTCCCGCTCCCCGAGGGCAAAGTGGATGAAGCCGGCGAAAAAGCTCGTGAGCACCCCGTGGCGCTCCATCTCCGCAAGTGCATGGATGCATCCCTGGGCGGTCTCTCGGTCGCCCTGCTGCGCGGCTAGGATCCCGCGGTAGGTGAGCACCCAGACGCTGTCGGGGCGCAGGCGCTCCATGTGGCGCAGGCTCGCCTCAGCCTTCAGGTAATCCCGGCAGCTGAGGTAGTACTCAGTCCGGTGCTGATGGGTGCGGAAGCCGACCAGCGACTCGGTTCTTGTCCAGTGGCTGAGAGCTTCGGCCTCGCGCCCGGCATAGAAATATGCCCGGCCAAGGAAGGCGAGGACGTTGACATCCAGCGGATCGATCCGGTAAGCGTCCTCGAGCAGCCGGACGGCCTCGATGATGTTGCCATCGCCCGCTTCGATCTGCGCGAGCCAGCGGTAAGGGTCCGACAGGCTCGGGCTCAGCTCGATGGCCCGCCGCGCTTCCCGAGCGGCGGCGGCGGTCTCGTCTTCGCTGAGCAGAATGCCCGACAGCACCGAGTGGGCTTCCGCGAGAGCGTCGTTGGTGGCCAGCGCCTTCTCAAGCTGCTCCCTGGCTCTGCTCGTCGAGTCGGCGAATGGCAGCGAACCTTCCCCGCCCAGCCAGATGTAACAGTCGGCGGCGCCCACGCGGGCGCGGGCAAAGCCGGCATCGCGGTCGATGGCCTTCTCGAACAACGCGAGCGCCTGGCGGACCGTGGCCTCCGAGACCTTGTCCCGCAGCAGCTTCCGGCCTTGGAGAAACTCGGTGTAAGCGGCCATGTCTGCGGTGTCCGGGCCGGCGGGGCCGGCGGACAGCGATACTGCCAGGCCCAGCCCGGTGACGTGAGCCGACACCGCCGCTGCGATCTTGCTGGCGATGTCGTCCTGGATAGCGAAAACATCGTTCAGCTCACGGTCGTAACGCGATGCCCAGAGGTGCTCTTCTGAGCGGGTATCGATGAGCTGGGCGGTGACGCGGATCCGGCTTCCCGCCTTCCGCACGCTGCATTCCAGGGCCATGCCAACACGAAGGGCGCGGCCGATCTCGA
>JAJYUU010000103.1 GCA_021792405.1 Actinomycetes bacterium | reverse complement strand
CCAAGCCAGCCAGCTGACCTGACCACAGCACAACTCCGCAGCTCAGGACCCGTCCTCGGCTCCAAGAACCCGTGCCCTGCTCAGAAGAACGGAGGGAGAATTAGTGCGCGTGGAAGTCCGCGCTAAGCGCTGCCACCGTCGTTTCCGCGGTCAGGCCAGCAAGCGCGGTCCTCGCTTGATCATCTGGTCGGCGATGATGGAGCGCTGCACTTCGCTCGTGCCCTCCCAGATCCGCTCTACCCGCAGCTCCCGGAAGAGGCGTTCGGCCACGTTCTCGCGCATGTAACCGCGGCCGCCGAAGATCTGCACCGCCCGGTCGGCGACGCGGCCGGCCATCTCGGAGGCGTACAGCTTCGCCATGGAGCACTGGGCGTGCTGCACCTTGACGTCGGCGCCCGCATCGATGCCGCGGGCTGCCTCGTAGACCATCGACCGCGCGGCGAACAACTCGGTGAGGCTATCGGCCAGCATGGCCTGGATCGCGCCGAGCTGACCAATCGGCTTGCCCTGTACTGCGCGTTCCCGCGCGAATGCGGTGATCTCTTCCACGAGTCGCTGCGCGCCGCCGAGGCAGCGCGCGGCGACCATCATCCGCTCGAACCGGAACCACTCGTAAGCGAAGCTCATCCCATCGCCCTCGGCGCCGACGAGGTGAGTCGCCGGCACACGGACGTCGGTGAATGCGACAACCGGGTGGTGATGGCTGAAAGTGTGGGTGTAGGCCGGGGTGCGGACCACCGTGACGCCGGGGCTGGGGATGTCGACCATGAGCATGGCATGCTCGCCGTCGTGCTCACCGCCGACTAGCTTGCCCTGAAAGAACGCGTAGTCGGCGGAGTTGTACGAGGTGACGTGCCACTTCTCGCCGTTGAGCAGGTAGTCGTCGCCGTCCCGCCGCACGGTCGCGACGATGCCGTCCACGTCCGAGCCGGCACCCTCCTCGGTGATGGCGTAGCACTCCTCGCGCTCGCCGCGCACGGTCGGCAGAACGAACTTCTCCAGCTGGTAGGGCGTCGCCACGGCGGGCAGCCAGGACGGCGGGGTGGCCGCCACCCAGGCGAGAGCGTTCGTCACCCGGCCCACCTGCTCCTGGACCAGCACCTGCTGCAGCGAGGTGCAGCCACCGCCGCCGAGGCCCGCTGGCATGTTCGTGGCGAACAAGCCGAGTTCGATGGCCCTGGCCTTGTGCGCGGCGACAACGTCCGCAGGCAGCTCGCCGCCGCTGTGCTCCGCTTCGACCTCGAAGGGGATCAGCTCGTCAGCGAATGCTCGGGCGCGGGCCTGGATCCGCAGGTCCTCCTCTGACAATCCGTACATCGTTGCGATGCCCTTTCCCGTGCAACGGCGCGCAGGTGGTTCGGTCGAGCCTGACTGAACGTTCAGTCTAGTGGCTTGGCTGCCAGTTTCCAATGCCGCCCCCGGCGCATTCGCAGTTTGTCGCGCAGGTGCGGCGGGTACCTGCCGCATTGATCTACAGCACTGTCGTGCCGGCCGGAATTTGCCCGGCTCGCCCGATAGCACGAACGGCGCCTGTAGGACATCGGGGGAGGGGAAAGCTTCATGAAGGCCATGGTGGCGATCGCGTGTGTGGGCGCGGCGATGCTCGCGATGATGGGAATCATGCGCATGCGGAACAACGACATGCGCAACATGGGCAAGCAGCGTCATGGCCGGTGGATGCGCCAGAGCTAACACCAGTCTCGGCCGGAAGCGCAGCGCTCGCCTCAGCACGGGCGGTGGCAGCCCGCGCCGGGCGAGCGCAACAGGGGCGGCGGTTGCCACGGCGCAACTGCCGCCCCTCCACGGTCTTGACTGAACATTCAGTCCATGCAATGATCGGCCACGTCTCGCCGTTGTCGGCTCAGCGCGGATGGACCGGTGCATATGCAGGGGAGCGAGACCGCGGATGCGGTGGTCGTCGGCGGCGGAACTGTCGGCGCGTGGTGCGCGTACTTCTTGCGCCGTAGCGGGCTGCAGCGGGTCGTACTGATCGAGAAGCGGACGCTCGGCCAGGGCGCGAGCAGCCGGGCTGCGGGCGTCGTCCGGACCCAGGGCGGCACGCCGTGGGCCGCGCGGCTCGGGGAATGGTCGCGCAAGTTCTACCTGAGCCAGCAGGCGGAACTCGGCACGGACTCGGGCTTCGTGCAGCAGGGCTACCTGCTCCCGTGCTTCACCGCGGCCGATGTCGAAGCCGCCCGTGCGCGCATGGCCATGCAGAACGCCCTCGGCTTGGCCGTCCGCTGGCTCGAACCCGGTCAGGTCGACGTGCTGAACCCGACGCTGGCACCGGGACGTACGCTCGGCGGCACCTACTGCGCGCAGGACGGGTACCTCACGCCGCCGCGCAACGTGACAGCGTACGCGGTGGCGCTGGCCATTTCTGGCGTTCTGGTGCGTGAGCGGACCGCGTTTCTCGGCCTGCAGGCCGGTGGCGGCGCAGTGACGGGCGTACTGACATCCGCAGGACCGGTGAGCACGCCGCTTGTCGTCCTGACCGGCGGTCCTGAACTGGCCGAGGTGGCCTCGCTGGCCGGGGTCCGCGTCCCGGCCGGCGGCGTGCGCCATCAGATCGCGGTGACCGAGCCGCACCGCGATCTTGCCGCCGAGCGGGTCCCGATGGTGTTCGACCTGGCGGCAGGGCTGTACTGGCGACCCGAAGAAGGCGGGCTGCTGTTCGGCATGAGCAACCCGGCGGAGGCGCCCGGTGCCGCGGCGTGCATTGACGAACCGTACCTGGCGAAGATGCGCCAGCGACTGGCCGAGCTAGTGCCGGTGACAGCCAGCCTGGGCTTGCGCCGGACCTGGGCAGCCACCATTGACTACACGCCCGATCACCTGCCCATCATCGGGCCCGCGATCAGCGGCGGCGAGGTCATCGCCGGCGTCACGATCGCCAGCGCCGGCGGTGCCGGGATGATGTGGGGACCAGCCATCGCGCGGGCGACCGCCGACGTCGCGCTCACCGGCATCTCCGACGTCGTCGACGTCGGAGATCTCGGACTCGACCGGTTCGACGCGGCAGGCAACTCCCGCCTGGGTGCCGATCCGATCGCGCTGCCGTTCCCCGAGCACGCCCCGCAGGCAGCTGAACACCTCGGAAAGGAAGCATCACCATCATGACCGACGTAACTCCTTATCTCGCCTCGGCCGCCACCGCCGAACTCGAGGACTGGGGCCCGCTGGAAGAGGCAACCGGTGAGCCCATGCAGACCAGCGGCCTGTACATATGGCAGGGCGACGGGCAGGAAATCGGGATCTGGGAGTGCACCGCGGGCCCGTCTTACTGGAAGCAGGAGGAGCACGAGTTCGTGCACATCGTGTCCGGTCGCATGACGGTCACCCCCGACGGCGGCAGCCCGCTCGAGATCGGTCCTGGCGACACCGCCTTCTTCCCGAACGGCTGGGCCGGCACCTGGGACATCCACGAGACGATCCGCAAGGTGTTCGTGATCTTCTAGTCCGGCGCCCTGACCGTCTCTTACGGTAACGGGCACTTCCGGCCGGCCATTGCAACAGCCGCGCCCGGTACCGCATCAGCGATACCGGGCGCGGCTGAACTCAGCCGGTCAGCCCTTGCTGAGTGTCGCGTCGACGGCGAACCGGGTCTGGTCGGCGGCGATGCGGATCACCTTCGCGGACTTCCGCGAGGCTGCATCCTGATACCACTGCGTTGCGTACCCGGTCGCTCCGCAGCCTGCGGAGAATCGCACCTTGTAGCTGCCGGGCAGCAGGTCCGTCAGGGTGTAGCCGCCGCTCGTCCCGGTCACCGCGACGACTGGCGGCGATCCGCCCGACCGCGGGAACGCGGTGACGCAGATGCCACTCAGCGGCGTCGCCGACGGCCCGGACACGGTGCCGGTGATCTGCCCGTCTGGCTGCAGCACCGCGTCGATCGAGCCCGTGGTGCCACCGACCGTGACACGGACCGAGTTAGCAGTTGCCTGCGTGGCCTGGTTGTCGTACCACTGCGGTGCCAGGCCGACGGAAGCGATCAGGCACTGCGGGTCACCGAAGTAGACCTGGTAGGTGCCTGCCGACAGCCCGGTCATCTGGTAACTGCCATCAATGCCGGTTGAGCCGAAGCCGGCCGGCGCCGCCGCGTTCTTGTGGTAGGCCTCGACACACACACCGGAGGCCGGCTGCCCGGACGACAGCGTCACCGCCCCGGCCATCGAGCCGCCGCCGCGCATCGTGGCGTTGACGCCGGCCGTCGCGTGCGGCGCGGTCACCCGGGCGCGCGCGACCACGGTGATCAGGTTCTCGTTGAGGCACGGGGAGAACTCGACGGTGTACCGGCCGGAGGCCAGGCCCTGAATCGTGTAGGTGCCGCGCCTGCCGGTCGCCGTGCCCGCTGCCAGGCTAGCCGAGCTGGAAGCGGCGCTGACGCAGATGTTGCGCAGCGGCTTGCGGGCCGCACTGACCACCCGGCCGGAGATCGTGCCGCCGATCGTCAGGCGGGCACCGATGCCGGCACTCGTCCGGCCGGCCCGAACCCGGACCACTGTCGCGGCGTTCACCGACACCTTGTCGCGGAACCACTGGCCGGCGTATCGCTGCGTGCCGTCGTAGCAAGGGCTGAACAACACGTGGTATCGGCCGGCCGGAAGGCCCGAGACCTGGTAGATACCGCGAGAACTGGTGATCGCCGGGCCAGGCCCGCCGATGCCGGCGATGAGCAAACTGGCGAAGCTCGGAGGCGCAGCGGTGTTGACGGCGGAGGCGCAAACGCCGGCCAGCGGACGCCCGCCTCTGCCGGTGACCTTGCCGCGGATGGCCCCGCCCAGCGGCAGGGCAGCATTGATCCCCGATGTCTGGCCCGCCGGGGCAGACACCATCTCGGCGGTCCCGGCATCCGCCGAGCCGTACCTCGCAGCGCGAGCCGGGCCCGCGGGACACCACGTCGACCGCCATCAGGTTGGAGACGACCACCAGCCATGCGGCCGCCTACCCTTCCTCTGGTGCCATACCTTTCGGTGTGCTGCGAGCACGGCCAGGCGCCCAGTCAAAGCCCAGCTGATCGGCGATAAATCGCATGCTCAGCTCAAAAGCCCGCAGTGAGTCAACTACCGGGTCTTCGAGCGCGATCTGAATGGTCAGCCCGTCCAGCAGCGCCGACAGGCAGATGGCGAAGCTGGCCGCGTCGACCGGCTGGAACTCCCCGGCCTCCTGGCCCTGGAGCACCAGCGCGCCGATGACGTCGCGCCAGCGTTCGTCCGATTTCTGCCGGACCCCGGCCACCTCGGCGTTCCGTGCGGCCTGTGCCCAGAAGTCCAGCCATAGCTGCCAGGAGCTGGCCGGCTCGGGCTCCGCTTCGGACAGGCAGCTCATCGCGACGAACTCCTCGAGTCGCGCGGCCGCTGATGGCAGGCCGGCCATCCTGCTCTTGCCGACCGCGTACCAGGTGTCCTCGTAGTACCTGATGGCCTCGGTCAGGAGCTGATCCTTGGTCTTGAAGTAGTAGATGACCAGGGCAGGGCTGACGCCTGCGCGCTCTGCGACGTCGGCGATCCTGGTGTCGGCGTAGCCTCGCGCCGAGATGACCTCCAGCGCCGCGTGCAGCATCTGCTCTCGGCGCTGATCAGCCGTCCCTGGCGCGTCCGCGCCGTCGGCTGCGTGCGTTGTCATCGCGGCAGTTCCTCTCATGACGGCAATGATGACCGCTCTTGGCGCCGTCTGTCTGCGTGTTGGCGTCACTGCCGGATCGCCGCCCGCCGCCCTTCACCTGTCCGGCACCGCTAGCGACCCTCGGCTCGGCTGCTTTGCCAGTCGCTCTTGCCTAGAGCCTAGCCGTTTTCTAAACTGAACATTCAGTCAAACACTGTCGGTCTAGTCGACCACCGTTCGTCAAGCACCGCAAGGTCACGCTCACCAGCCCCATGCGGGCGCGTGACCGCGACACTACGGGAAGGCTTGGTCATGACCCAGACATACGACGCCATCGTGGTAGGCGGCGGTCACAACGGCCTGGTAGCGGCCGCATACCTGGCCCGGTCCGGGGCGAGGACGGTAGTGCTCGAAGGCAGGCACAAGACCGGGGGCGCGGCTACCACCGAGTCGCCGTGGCCGGACGCGCCGCAGTTCTCGGTCACCCGGCTGTCCTACGTGATGAGCCTGCTGCCGCCGTCCATCATCAAGGACCTGGAACTGGACCGGCACGGCTACAAGATCTACCCGATGGGGCCCTATTACCAGGCATTCCCCGAAGGGGGCTCGATCAAGCTGTACGCCGACGACGCCAAGCGCAACCACGAGTCGGTGTCGAAGTGGTCCACGAAGGACGCCGACGCGATGCCGAAATGGGACGCCTGGCTGGCTGGCCTCGCCGACGTGCTCGGCCCGCTGCTGCTCACGGTGCCGCCCGCGATCGGCTCGCACAAGCCGAAGGACCTGGCGGGCACGCTCAGGCTGGCCTGGCGGCACCGGGGCCTCGACGTACGGACGATCGCCGACGTCACCCGGCTGATGACCATGAGCGTCGCCGACCTGCTCGACGACTGGTTCGAGTCCCCGCAGGTGAAGGGCGCGCTCGCGGTCAACGGCGTGATCGGAACCTGGGCTGGCCCGTACGAGCCGGGCACCGCCTACGTGATGGCGCACCACTCGATCGGTGATGTGGGGGACGGGCATCTGGGTAACTGGGGCTTCCAGGAAGGCGGCATGGGCGCGGTGGCCAGCGCCATCGAAAGGGCCGCCCGCGAGCTTGGCGCGCAGGTCCGGGTCAGCGCCCCGGTGGCGCGGGTCCTGGTCGAGGGCGACCGGGCCGTCGGTGTCGTCCTGGCGAGCGGCGAGGAGATCCGCGCCAAGGTCGTCGTGTCCACGCTGCACCCGAAGACGGCCTTCATCGACCAGGTCGGACCGGAGAACCTGCCGGCCGATTTCGTCACCGACATCGAGCGGTGGAAGAGCCGCAGCGGAGTGGTCAAGATCAACCTGGCGCTCGCCGAGCTCCCCGACTTCATCGCCGATCCTGGCACCGACCTGCAAGAGCACCACACTGGCTCGGTCGAGATGGCGCCGACAATGGAGTACATCGAGCGCGCGTTCCTGGATGCGCGGGACGGCAAGCCGGCCGTCCGGCCGTTCAGCGACGGCGTGATCCCGACCGCCTTCGACAAGACGCTGTCGCCAGTGGGCACGCACATCATGTCGCTGTTCACCCAGTGGGTGCCGGCCGGCTGGAACGCCGAGCCGCACACCGAGGAACTCGAGGCGTACGCCGACCGGATGATCGACTGCTACAACGAGCTGGCGCCGAACTTCAAGAGCTCGATCCTGCACCGGGACGTCGTCGGCCCGTATGAGATGGAGCATGAATACGGCCTGATCGGCGGCAACATCTTCCACGGCGAGCTGTCGCTTGAGCAGCTTTTCCACATGCGCCCGGCGCCCGGTTTCGCCGACTACCGCACGCCGCTGGCTGGCCTGTACTACGCCAGCTCGGCCACGCACGCCGGCGGCGGCGTCTGCGGAATCCCCGGCTGGCAGGCGGCGCGGGCCGCGATCGCCGACCGCAAGTCGGCCGTCAGCGGCCGCTCGCTCAAGGCTCGCCGGCGCTCATGACAGCGCTGTCCGACGGAGAAACCCACCAGGGCGGGAACGGGCAAGTGTCCCGACCGCCGAGCGACCCGAGCTCAATGGCCAGCGACGCGGTCAGGGCCATGCTGGAGGCACGCAGCGTCGCGCTGGTCGGCGCTTCGGTGCGGGCGTCCAGCTTCGGCAGCCGGATGCTGGCGGAAGTCGGCAAGAGCAGTGCACGGCCCCGGATCTACCCGGTCAATCCGCGGTACGCCGAGATTGGCGGCCAGCGCTGCTACCCGTCGCTGACCGACCTGCCCGAGGCGCCCGAGCTGACGCTGCTTGGCGTTCCGGACGCTGCACTGGAGGGCCAGCTGGCGCTGGCCGCTTCGATTGGCGGCAGGGCGGCGGTGATCTTCGGTAGCGCGTACGACGACCGCGAGTCAGGCACGCTCCGCGAGCGGCTCGCGTCGATCGCCAGGGATGCCGGGATGGCGCTGTGCGGGGCGGGCTGCATGGGCTTCGCGAACATCAGCCACGGGCTGCGCGCTCTTGGTTACACCGAGCCCGACCCGCTGCCGGCCGGACCGGTAGCGCTGGTCACGCACTCTGGCTCGGTGTTCTCGGCGCTGCTGCGGGCCAGGCGCGGAGTCGGCTTCACGCTCGCTGTGTCGTCCGGCCAGGAGCTGGTGACCGCCGCCCCTTCTTACCTGGAGTACGCACTGACGGATCCGGGTACCCGGGTGCTCGGGCTGGTGCTGGAGGCCATAAGGGACGGCGCGGCGCTGCGGCGGGTGCTCCGCACGGCGGCGGAGCTGGACATCCCGGTCGTACTGCTGACCGCGGGCAGCTCCGCCGGCGGCCGCGCGATGGTCGCGGCGCACTCCGGCGCGCTGGCCGGCGATGACGGCGGCTGGGAAGCGCTCGCGCGAGCCTGCGGGGTGCACCGCGTGCGCGATCTGGCTGAGTTCACCGACACGCTCGAGCTGTTCTCGCTCGGCCGCCGGGCCCGTGCCGCCGCATGGCATCCGGGCGGTGCCGCCACGCGGCGGGCCGGGATCGCCACGGTGCACGATTCGGGGCTGGAGCGAGCCTACGTGGTCGATGTCGCTGAGGCGCTTGGTGTCCCCTTCGCCGAGATCGGGCCGGCCGCCCGCGACCGGCTGGCCGGCTTGCTCGATCCGGGGCTAGTCCCGGACAACCCGCTGGATGTCTGGGGGACCGGCGCAGCTACCAGGGAGCTGTTCGGCGGCTGCCTGCTGGCTCTCGCCGATGATCCCGCTGTCGAGGCGGTCGCGCTGGCAGTGGACCTGGTGCACGAGTTCGACGGCGACGACTCTTATCCGCTCGCCATGCTCGACCTCGCGGCGCGGACCGCCAAGCCGGTCGCGGTGCTCAGCAACCTGTCCAGCGCTATCGACCCGGACCTGGCCAGCCGGCTGCGCGGTCAGGGCATCCCGGTGCTGGAAGGCACACGGTCCGGCCTGCTGGCACTGCGCCACTTGCTCGATCACGCTCGGTTGCGCGGCATGGGTGCCGATCTGGTGGTGTCTCAGGCCCACCAACTCGGCACCCATGCCGCGCCGATCGACCAGGACCGGCAGGCCAGCGGGGCCGCGCTGCTCGCGAGCGGTGCGGCGACCGGAGCCGCGCTGCTGAACCTGCTGGCCGGCTACGGCATCGCGGTAGCGCGCGCGGAGCCAGCCTGCGACCTGGCCGCGGTGCTCGGCGCGGCTGACCAGATCGGATACCCGGTCGTGCTGAAGACGGGCGAGCCCGCGATCGCGCACAAGTCCGATGTCGGCGGCGTGCTGCTCGGCATCGGGGATGAAGCCGAGCTCACGGCCGCGTACGCTGACCTGGTCACGCGCCTCGGTCCCCGCGTGCTGGTGTGCCAGACGGCTCGGCCAGGCGTCGAGCTGGCCCTGGGAATCGTTCGCGACCCTGAACTCGGCCCGCTGATCGTGATCGGAGCCGGCGGTGTGCTGGTGGAGTTGCTGGCCGACCGCGCAGTCGCCATGCCGCCGGTCGGCCCTGAGCAAGCCGCCGACCTGCTGGCCGGACTGCGCGTTGCCAGGCTGCTGGCCGGCGTCAGGGGCAATCCGCCAGCCGATCTGGCCGCCGTCATCCGGGCCGTCTGCGGCTTGTCCGAGCTGGCGATCGAGCTGGGTGACCGGCTTGAGGCGCTGGACATCAACCCGCTGATCTGCGGTCCCGGCGGAGCCATAGCGGTTGATGCCCTCGCGATTGCGCGCCGGGGGCCTTGTTGCGAGCCGGACCTCGGCGGCTAGCTCCCGACCGCAAGGCGCGTGACGCGACAAGGGTGGTCAGTCGGCACCGGTGATAGCGGCGAGCGCGCTCTGGCGGTCACCCCGCTCCCCTCGGGTCATCCAGCGATAACCGAGATAGCCGACAGAGGCCACGACGAAGGACATGACGAGCATGATCGTGCCAAGTGCGTTGAGGGCCGGTCCGCCGTTCCCGCCATGCTGGTTGGAGTAGATGAGCACCGACATCGGGGTGTTGGCGGCGTTAGAGCTCAGCAAGTCGACGAGCACGAAGTCGTCGATCACGCTCGAGAACACCAGGACGGCGCTGGCGACGATGGCCGGCGCCAGCAGTGGCAGCATTACCCTGCGCACCGTCTGCCACCTGGTAGCGCCCAGGTCTGCGGCTGCTCTCCTCGTACTGCCTCCCGAGGGTCGCCAGCCGGGCCTGCATGATGATCGCCGGCCAGCTTACGTTCCAGGTCACCAGTCCGAGCTTCGCCGCGAACGTGCCAAGGCCAACGAAGGTGAACAGCGCCGTGAAGGTGAAGAACATGGCCACGGCGAAGATCAGCTCGGGGATCACGAAAGACAAGATCATGATGAAGTTGAAAGACGACGCGGTTACACCGCGCCATCGGTTGATGCCAAGGGCAAACGCGACTCCGAGCGGGACAGCGATCACCGTCGTGTCGACGGGCAGGCGCAGCGTCTGCACGACCGACGGCGCGATGAGCAAGACGAGCATGAGGACTTTACGGCGTCCGGCGAATCTGGCGACGAAGTTAGGACACCGGGCATGCGATCAGCAGGCAGAGGGCGGCGGCAACCGCAGTGTAGATCACGGTCCGCAGCGCGATGGGCCTGATGTAGGCGGCCGGGAAACGGCCATTAAGAAGCCCGGGACACCCTTGGTGCCGATGACGCTCACGATGTCGCCGCCCGGACATTGCTTGCAAACGTCGCGAAGTTGTCAACGAACCTGTCGATATCGGCCTCGTCGTGCTGAACCGACATCAGCCATTGCTCGATCTTGCCCCACGGCGGCAGGAAGACGCCGCCGTTGTGCTGGTACAGCCAGTGCGCGTGACTGAGCGAGTCCCGTACGTCGAGGAAGTCGCGGAAGTTTCGCACCGGCCTGGCCGAGAACACCACGCAGCCCTTCGCGCCGACCGAGACCACCTGCGCGTCCAGGTTGTTCCGCGCGATCTCGCGGGTCAGGCCGTCGACGGCGCGCAGTCGCAGTTTCTCCAGTTTCTGGTAGGCGTCATCAGTGACCACCTCGGTCAGCATGGCGCGGCTCGCGGCCATGGCGAGCGGATTGCCGTTAAAGGTGCCGACCATCTCGTAGTCGCCGTCGGCAACATGCGCCATGACCTCGTGCGTGCCGCCGATCGCGGCCACGGCGATGCCGCCGCCTATTGCCTTGGCCAGGCAGACGATGTCGGGCGTGACACCGGTGACGCCAGTCGCGCCGCCTGGTCCGGCCGTCAGCCCGGTCTTGACCTCGTCGAAGGCAAGCAGCGCACCGTCGGCGTGCAGGAGTTCCTTGAGTCCGGCCAGGTAGCCCGGTTCGGGCAGGATGATGCCGGCGTTCATCATGATTGGCTCGATGATCATTCCGGCGATGCGGCCCGGGTTCTCCGCCAGCCGGCGCCGGACGGCGTCGAGGTCGTTGAAGCCGACGACCAGTGTCAGATCGGTGATCGCCTGCGGTATGCCCGTGCTGGACGGCACGCTTGCCGGGTGATCGGCCGGACCGCGGTCGTCCTCGGGCGCCACCGGGCAGACGGACACCTGGACCGAGTCGTGATGACCGTGGTAGCAGCCCTCGACCTTGATGATCAGGTCGCGGCCGGTGATCGCGCGCATCAGGTGCACCGCGTCCATGGTCGCCTCGGTGCCGGAGTTCCCGAACCGCCACAGGGGCAGGCCGAAACGGCGGGACAACTCCGAAGCCACCGCAAGGGCCGTCTCGGTCGGCTGGGCGAAGTGAGTGCCGCGCTCCACCTGGGCGCGGACTGCCGCGACGATGGCGGGGTGACCATGGCCTGCCAGTGAGACGCCGTAGCCACCGTGCAGGTCCACGTACTCGTTGCCGTCGACGTCGTAGAGCTTGGAGCCGCTGCCGTGGCTCAGCCAGACCGGCTGGGGGCGGGAGATCTGCCAGCTGGACACGACACCGCCGGCCAGCGCGCCAGTGGCCGCCGCCGCTAGCTGCGCTGACTTGGGCTGGCGGCGGACGAAAATGTCTTCCTGTGCCGCGATGATCTCGGCGAGCGGGGACCGGCCGGTGGCAGCGGTTTCCCCGGCGGCCTGGTTGTGGTTGCCGCTTGGGCAGGTAGCAGCGGCTGAGTTAGCGGCAGAGTGTGAGGTCGGCTGATCGAGTGGACTGGCCTGTGTCGTGGCCATGAGTATCGCGCTCCCAACGCGGTTGACTGAATGTTCAGTCTAAAGGCAGGGCCGCTGCGGTGACAAGGAAAAGATTGAGTCACTGTTCAGTCAGGGCCCTAACCGCGGTGGTCCGAAGCGACCTGCCCGGCGCGGCCGCCGGCTCGCTATCGGCCGTCCCGGCGGAAGCGATTAGCCCGGACGCCGTGCCGGTGACCGCAGCGCTGCGGCGGATACCCGCAAGCCAGCACCAAGCGGTCGGGCAGGCTTAGAACGGCTGATCGCCCCAGGTCGTTAGCACGTAAATTTTTTAGCCGGAAACGGTGCAAAAACTTTCGCCTAGTTGGCCCGGCGCGAACCAGCGAGACGGCTGTGGCGGAAGTGCCGAGATGTCCTCCACGCGACGCGCCAGCCGAGCAGGAAAAGCGCGAGGAATGCGAAGGTAACCGCGATGAAGGCGGCCGCAGTGCCCTGTCCTGCTAGCACCCTGATCACCATGCCGGCCCCGGCTGCGCCCAACCACGCTCCGAGGCCAGCCGGCCTGATGGCCAGCGGCTGGCGCCACGCCCTGGCTGCGCCCAGGCCTATCGCGAGGCCGGCCAGGAACGGCCAGGCGGTATGCCAGATCCTGGCCAGGCTGTCCCCATGACCGTGGGCGTGCCGGCCGATCGCGACGAAGGCAAGCACGCAGGCTGCATCTAGCGCGGCGGCCACCGCGACCCGGCTGGCGTGGCTGCGCATCCCGCCACCGTACCCGAACCGTGCTCTGCTGACCGGGGGGCGCAGCCCCGCAAGCATGGCGTCGGGCGAGGCCGCTACCGGCTGCCGGACCTCCGGCCGGTGCCTTGCCGCGGGGCATGCCGACGGTGCGCTGGTCCCTGCGGCTCCTGGTTCTCGGGCTGGGCGTAGAAGTCGTATTCCTGGTCAGGGGCTGCTGTGCCGGGTAGAAGACCGGGTACCTGGCAGCCGCCGGTGGCTGGCCGCGTGCATCTTATGCAGACCCAGGGCGGCATCGCGTCCCCGCCCCGGCGCGGGAGTCTAAGCTCGGCGCTGATGCCGACACTGCTGATCGTTCACCACACGCCCTCGCCGGCGCTGCAGGCGATGTTCGAGGCCGCCGCGAGCGGGGCGCGGACCGACGAGATCGAGGGCGTGGACGTGGTCGTGCGGCCAGCGCTGACCGCTACCGTGCCGGACGTGCTCGCCGCCGACGGGTATCTGCTTGGCACCCCGGCGAACATCGGCTACATGTCGGGCGCGCTGAAGTACTTCTTCGACGGCATTTACTACCCGTGCCTGGAAGCCACCAGGAAACGGCCGTACGGACTGTACGTGCACGGCAACCTGGACACCGGCGGCGCGGTCCGGGCAGTGGAGTCGATCGCCACCGGTCTGGCCTGGCGTCAGGTCAGGCCGGCGGTGGCGGTCACCGGCACGCCCGGCAAGCCTGACCTGGCGGCGTGCTGGGAGCTAGGCGCGCTGCTGGCAGCGGAGGTGTCCGGAGAAATGTCCCGGTGATCGTCACAGTCAGCCTGAACCCGGCGCTGCAGGTGCACTACGAAGCCGATCAGGTGCTGAGGCTGGGCACGGCGAACCGGGTCAGCCGGGTCCGGCACCAGGCCAGCGGAAGCGGGCTCACGGTGGCCAAGCTGCTGCAGACTTTCGGGCACGATGTCGTGGCCGCCGGGCTGGCTGGCGGATCTTCGGGCGAGCTGATCAGGATCGGGCTGGCCAGGGCCGGCGTGGCGACTCAGTTCACCAGGATCGGTGCCGAATCGCGCCGGGTGGTCCGGATCGCAGCCGGTCCGGCGGGCCAGGTCACGAGCCTGGAAGAGCCGTCGCCGTACATCACCACAGAGGAGCTTGGTCGGCTTGCCGCCGACTACCGCGGGCTACTCGACGGTGCGGCGGCTGTCGTGCTCTGCGGCAGCCTTCCGTCCGGGCTGCCCGCCGAGACCTATGGCTCCCTGACGAGCTACGCGACCGGCGCGGGCGTCCCGGTCATCCTCGACGCCGGCGGCAGCGCCCTGCGGCACGGTGCCGCGCGCGGTCCCGCGCTGGTGATCCCGTCCGGCCTGCCGGGAGATCTGGAAACGGGCGGTGTGCAGACAGCGGATAGCCTGGCTGCCGGATTGGTGGCGGCCGGCGCCGGCGCCGTCGTGCTGCCCACTGAGGGCGGCGTGCGGGTGGTCACCGGCCAAGGGGTGTGGCAAGCGGCGGCACCGCTGGCGGCCCGGCCCGATCACGACGAACAGGCAGCGGCCGACCGCAGGGACGCGCTCGTGGCCGGCTTCGTGCCCGGCATCGCCCTCGGCTGGTCCTGGCCGGACATGCTCCGGCACGCGGTCGCGCTATCTTGTGCCGCGACGACAGACGGTGCGGCGGACCTAGCTGCCTACGAGAAACTGCTGCCGGAAGTGACAGTCCGCGGTCCTGGCATCACAGCGTGAGTCTGCGGGACAGATCCGAGGCCATGACCCCGGCTGGGTCAATTTCGGCGCGCACCCGGCGAAACTCCGGCAGTCGCGGATACATCGCGGCCAGCGCATCGGCCCGAAGGCGTGAATCCTTGGCAAGGTAGACCCGCCCGCCGGCCGATACTACGTCCTCGTCGAGCGCGGCCAGCAAGCCAGCTAGACCGGGCGTGCGAGCGGGGAAGTCGAGTGCCAGGGTCCAGCCCGCCATGGGAAAGGACAAGAACCCGTCATCGCCAGGGCCGAATCGTTTCAGCACGGTCACGAACGATGGCGCTCGGGCGCGGCTGATCCGCTCAAGTGCTCTGCGCACCATCGAGTCGGCGCTTAGCGGGACTACGAACTGGTACTGACGGAATCCGGCCGGGCCGTGGACCCTGTTCCAGTCGCGTATGCCGTCAAGCGGGTGGAAGAAAGCGCCGATTGTCTGGATCTCGCCCTCCCGGCGCCGTGGTGCCTTGCGGTACCAGGCCTCGTTGGCGAGTGCCACCGTGTGCTTGTTCACCAGGCCGGGCGGGCACCAGCGCGGAGCGCTGAGCAAGGCAGTCGGCCGGAACTCCAGTGGCTTGCGCCGCGCCCTGGGCGGGAGGTCGCCGGGCTGGGCGAAGTCGCCGCTTGTGATCACGGACCGGCCCAGGTGGGCTCCGCTTGCCAGGCAGTCGAGCCAGGCAACCGAGTAGGTATAGGACTCATCGGTATCTGCCAGGTAGGCCAGTGCCTGGTCGATGTCGGTGGTGCGCACCGTATCGACTGCCAGCCTCGACGTCTGAACCTTCGTCAGCTGAACGGCGGCGCGCACGATGATTCCGGTAAGCCCCATGCCGCCTGCGGTCGCCCAGAAGATCCGCGGATCGTTCTCCGGCGTGATCCGGCGCTCGTGGCCACCGGGCAGCAGCAGGTCGAACCAGCGCACATGGCGGGCGAAGCTGCCGGCCGAATGGTGATTCTTGCCGTGCACGTCTGCCGCGATAGCGCCGCCCACGGTCACCTGGCGAGTGCCGGGAGACACCGGAACGAACCATCCGGCCGGCAATCCGGCAACCATCAGCTGCTCGAGGCTGACTCCGGCCTCGCAAACGGCGATGCCGGCCTCGGTGTCGAAGTCAGTGATCCGGTTCACCCTGGTCGTTACGACCACCTGGCCGCCGTCGTTCTGCGCTGCGTTGTTGTAGCTGCGGCCGAGCCCTCGGGCAATCGTCCCGCGGGCCGGGGACTGGGCCAGCAGGCTGGCCAGCTCGCTCTGGTTCGCGGGCTCGTATACCGACGCCATCGTCGGTTCGGTACGTCCCCAGCCAGTCAGCAGCACGGAAGCACCTGTCCCGGCACTACCTGGCTGGCCCGCTCGCGCCATAATGGCTTCCCCTACCTGCTGCCCAGAGCAGCGTTGAGCGCGGTCGGTCTGGCAGCCGCCTCGCCACGTGGCAGGCGGCGAAGGATGATCAGCAGATTCCACGCCGCTACCTCGCGGAAACCTGGAACCAGGAGTACTGCCCGGCACCAGCGCGGGTAGTAACGGGGACGGGCTGCCAGCACACTGACATCATGGCTACCCCGTACGAGGCGGAGCGTCGGGCCGACATGGACCGGAAACAACGCCGTTCCCGGCCTGTTCTTCGGGGGCTTGTGTCGCGCACGCAGGTACCGGCGCTCGGCGAACCCGGCGCCCAGGTAGTGCCACGGCGCCATCTCGTGGCCGCCCCAGGGTGAGTACCAGTTCGTGAAGGCCAGGTAGATAATCCCTCCAGGCCGCGTCACCCGGATCATCTCGGCCACCATGCGGGCCGGGTCGCTGACATGCTCAAGTACGTTTGACGAGAAGCAAACGTCCACGGCACCGTCCGAGAATGGCAGCCGCATGCCGTCGCCGCGCACGGCGCCGACCGGGGCAGCGCCGCGGGCTGACAGCTCCGCGGGGTCGGGCTCGACCAGGATGCACCGTGCCCCGCGCGCCAGGAACGCCGCAGTGAAATAGCCCGGGCCGCCGCCGATGTCGAGTACGGTCCGTCCGGGCAGGCTGAGGTACTCGGCTACCTGGCTGATCGAGTCGGCGGCCAACTCGCGGTAGAACGGCTCCGGCTGCGACTGCTCGGCAAGGAAAAGCCGGAACAGCCGAATCGTGCGATGCACCGCCGCTCCTCCTGTCCTGGTCAGCTAAGCCTCGCTGACTGCCGGCCGCCAGGGCGAGGCTAGCGTGCAATGCGGCAAAGCCGATGAGATTTCATGACACTGGCGCGATGCCAGCGGATGGCCGCAACCGCGGTGCCGATCGCCTACCGGATCCCCTAACGCAGCAGGTAGCCGGTCGCTATGCTGACCGACGACTCCGGCGGAAGCGATCGCGAACCCAGGAAGGGGAGGTGCGATGCGTGGTCTGCGTATCACCGCGCAGATTGGTGCTGTCGTTGCCGTCGGCGCCGGACTGACGTTAGCTCAGCCCTCGGCCGATGTACGCTGAGCCGCCGTTGCGGCCGGGCACCGGGCCTGCGCGGCCGTGGCTGGAGATCGTCATCCCGGCACGTAACGAGGAGCGGCGACTAGCCGCCGGCCTCGCCAAGCTGTCGGCGGCCATCTCGGCGCTGCCGGTCAGCGTCGCCGTGGTCGTCATCGACAGCGCGAGCGAGGACCGCACGGGCGAAGTGGTCCGGCGCTGGCCGGCTGGGAGCGTTCCGGTCCGGCTGGTGCGCTGCGACAGGCCAGGCAAAGGAGCCGCGGTGCGCGCCGGGCTCCTCGCGACGACGGCACCGTATGTTGGCTTCTGTGATGCGGACATGGCCGCTGATCCGGTCGCGATCCTGTCGGCCGTCGGGCTGCTGCTCGCCGGTGACCGAGTGGTCCTGGGCTCGCGGTCGCATCCGGAATCGGATGTCGAAGACCGGCACACTGCCATCCGACGAGTGGGCGCTGCTGCCTTCCGGGCTGCCACCAGAGCCATCGTTCCCGGCATCGGCGACACCCAGTGCGGCTTCAAGTTCTTCGATGGCGACCTCGCCCGAGCGGCGGCTGCCCGGCTGCGAGTGTCCGGGTTTGCCTTCGACGTTGAGTTGATCGCGCGGTGCGTGCAGCTCGGCGCGACGCCTGTCGAGATCCCAGTGCGGTGGCGGGACGTAGACGGATCCACGTTCTCCGTCTGGCGGCACTCGCTGTCCTCCTTCGCCGAGCTTGCCGTCGCCTGGCGAGCGCTCCGGCTCCGGCCCTCTGCGGCAGATCCGGTCGCGTCCGGCTGGCTTGCCGACGGGCAGGCCGACTCGGAGGACGTGCCGGGCGGTGCTGGCAAAGCGACGAGCGGCTGCGCCGGAAGGCCAGCGCGCCGGCAGCACTCACGCTGATCGCGGTCGGTGACAGACCCGGCGACAGGTGGCATCCCAGGCGGCTCGGGGCGCACTCGTCCGGTCCGGTAAAGTCCCGCGCATCTGCGGTGACCATCGCTTTCTGCTCGCGCTGCCTCTCTAGTATTGCGACATGCCTCAGCCAGTCGGCGGGGCCGGGGCCGGGCGGGCCAAGCCCCGGTACGACCTTCCTGGCCTGCGCGTAGCCGTCGTCAACTGGCGGGACCCGTGGCATCCGAGCGCCGGCGGAGCCGAGCAGTACGCCTGGCAGATGGCCAGCGGGCTGCTTGCCAGGGGCGCGCGCGTGTGGTACCTGACGGCACGCGCGGCCGGCCAGCCTCGGCGGGACCGCCGCGATGGCGTGCAGTTCGTACGCACCGGCTCGCGGCTGTCGGTCTACCCGCGGGTGCTTGGCTGGCTGGCCCTGCACCGCAGGGCGTTCGACGTGGTCATCGACTGTCAGAACGGGATCCCGTTCTTCACGCCGTGGGTGCTGCCGCGGCGCGTTCCGGTGCTGTGCGTCATGCATCACGTGCACGACGCGCAGTTCGGAGTGCACTTCTCACCAGTTATGGCCGCCGTCGGCCGGCTCCTCGAAGGGCCGGTGGCGCGGTGGACCTACCGGCGCCACGATTGCGTGGCGGTGTCGGAGTCGACGGTGTCGGCGATGCGCGACCGGCTGCACTGGGCCGGGCCCATTGCCATCGTGCCGAATGGCCTGGCCGCCGACTGCTTCGACCGCCCTGAGCGCGGCAAGCGGCGGCAACGCGACTGCGGTGGGGCTGATCCCGGCCAGCCAGAGGTGCTGGTGCTGACCTGGGTAGGCCGGCTCGTGGCCCACAAACGCGTCGAGCGCGTCCTCGGAATCGCCGAGCGCCTCGGCGACGGCGCCATCGTAGAGGTGATCGGCCGGGGCCCGGCGGGCGCCGCGCTGGCGGCCGGGGTCTTGGCCCGCGGCCTGACTGGCCGGGTCCGGCTGCGCGGCTTCCTGTCCGAGGCGGACAAGCGAGCCGTGGTGGCCGGATCACTACTGCACCTGAACACCTCGCAGGGCGAGGGCTGGGGGTTGTGCGTGCTGGAGGCAGCCGCACTGGGCGTGCCGACAGTCGCTTACGACGTCGACGGGCTCCGCGACGCAGTGCGGGACGGCGAGACGGGCTGGCTGGTGCGCGGTGGCCAGAGCATCGAGGACGTCACCGAGCGCGCTGTCAAGGAACTGTCTGACCCGGCTCGGCGAGCCGAGATCGCGGCCGCCTGCCGCGAGTGGGCCAGCCAGTTCAGCTGGGACGTCAGCGTCAGCCTGATGGCGGCCCTCATCACGCGGGCAGTACGCCGCCGTACCGGCAGTGGCGGGCTGCTAGCCGACGATGATTGACGCACCACAGCATGCCGCCGCCGGGCCGCGGCTTCGCATCGGTGCGCTGGGCGCCGGGCGCTACTGGCTGCTCGCGTGCTGCGCGGCGCTCGTCGCGCTGGCCTTCGTGTCGCATCCGGGCCGCATCCTGGCCGACACGAAGATCGACCTGGCCATCAATCCGGCCGGGTTCCTGCGGCACGCTTTGCATCTCTGGGACCCGGCTCAGTTCGGTCAGCTGCAGAACCAGGTGGTCGGCTACTTCTTCCCGATCGGCCCGTTCTTCCTGCTTGCCAAGCTCGCAGCCGTACCCGGCTGGATCGCGCAGCGGCTGTGGATCAGCCTCATCCTGCTGGCCGCCTTCCTCGGAGTCCGACGGCTGTGCCGTGTCCTTCGGATCGGATCGCCGGCGTCGCAACTGGTCGCGGGCCTGTCCTACGCGCTGGCGCCGATCGCGCTGAGCCTGCTGGGGTACGACTCGGCCCAGGTCCTGCCGTCCGCGATGCTCCCGTGGATCCTCCTCCCGGTCGTGCGAGCGGTTCAGGCAGGTGC
>JAJYUU010000102.1 GCA_021792405.1 Actinomycetes bacterium | reverse complement strand
TCCAGTTCATCCGCGCCTCAAGCTCGCTCGTCACATCCCGCAAGAGCGAAGTCATAGTCACGCCAGAAGCCTTGGCTACGCGGGCCAAGCGGTCCCGTACGGCGACGTCTACCTTGATGCTAGTCATAGTCATACAGTTGAGTATACCTCTGCGGCATACCTTTTATGGATACCATCTCTTCGGCAGGCCGGCCAGGTCAAGGCTGGCGTCGCCGCGCTGACGACCGCGTCGGCCGAGGTGCCCACACCGGTGGAGCGGCCGGCGAGCAGCACGCGCTCGCCGCAGCCCTGGGCGGCCAGCCAGCCGTCAGCCAGGGCGGCGGTCAGTTCGGGTGACGGCGGTGACAGATGCCACCACAGGTAGGTGCCGTCAGCGTAGTGGTCTGCCACCGGCCGGCTCCGTGCTGGCCGGCGCGCCCAGCAGGCCGGCAATCGCCGCCGCCGCTCCGTCGGGGCTGGTAACTGACGTGTCAATGGCAACGTCGCCGTCATGCAATGGGGAGGAGTCCAGGCCCGCCAGAAGTTCGCGCAGCCGGCCAACGTCACCCAGCTTTCCGTTGGCCCGCCTCGACTCGTCCGCCAGCCGGCCTTCCAGTGTGTCCGCTGGCGCGGTAAGGCGCACGAAGACGGTTCGCCCGCCCTGGTCCTCGACGATCTTCCTCGCTGCCTCGGCGAATGCCGCGAAGCGGGACCGCCCGTCAGTCCCGCCCCAGGCTGAGTTGTTGGTGAAGATCAGGTCAACGCCGAACTCCACAGCCCGCGCGAATACATCCAGCCGCAATCTATGCAGGACGGCCTTATACGCATCGCTGCCAAAGGGAAATACCGAGCTGATCGCGTTGACCGTCAGGTGATTGTGGAACAGTGGAAAGCCGGTGAGTGCCGCCACTTTCCTGGCTATCGTCAGCTTACCGCTGGCCGGCGGGCCGTAGATGTACACCAGCGTCGGGATGCGCTCGGGTACCGGGTGGTAACCCTGATCGCTAGCGCTGCTCTCGAAAGCCAGGAACTCTTGAATCACCCGGTCAACGGTCACGGTGCCTGCCTCCGTCAGCCGTCCAGCGCGCCGGGATCTGCCGGGACGTCGACTGCATGCTCCCGGAGGATCGCGAGCGGGACGATGTCCGTTGCCCGCTCATGAGTAGCCGCCAGGACGACGGGTGCGGCGGCGCCATCGATATGGGCGCGCAGCCAGTTCGCGGCCGTGACGCACCACCGGTCGCCGGGGGTGAGGCCAGGAAACTGGTATGCGGGCATCGGCGTGCTCAGGTCGTTGCCGATGCCGCGCTGATGCTCGAGGAACTCAGCGGTCATCACCGCGCAGATCGTGTGACTGCCGAGGTCTTCCGGTCCGGTGTGACAGCACCCGTCCCGGTAGAACCCGGTGACCGGGCTATTGCTGCAGGCCTCCAACTCACCGCCGAGCACATTGCGATCGCCCATCGCAGCAGTATCCGTGCTCCGCGCGCCCGCGACAAGCGACTCAGCGCAGCGACAGCGCTGCGAGCGCGGCGTTCACGATCGAGCCAGCGTCCAGGTCGTGCGCCCGGTACAGGTCGGCCACCGCGCCGGATTGCCCGAAGCTGTCGACGCCGAGGCTGACCGCGGGGACGCCGAGGGCGGAGCCGAGCCAGCTCATCGTGTGCGAGGCCGCGTCGTGCACGGTGACGACCGGCGCCCGGCCGGGGAACGCCGACCGCAATGCGCCGGGGATGGACGGCGCGGTCGCGGTTCGCACGCCCTGGCGGAGGGTGCGCTGCCAGGCCCGGTACAGCCGGTCAGCCGAGGTGATGTCAACGACCGTCGCGGCGATGCCCTCCTCGGACAGCTCGGTGGCCGCCTGCAGCACTTCGGGCAGGACCGCCCCGCAGCCGACCAGGTACACCGGGGGAGCGCCGGCCGCCGCCAGCTCTGCCGCGTCCACCAGCCGGTAGCCGCCGGCCAGCACCTGGCGGCGCAAGATCGCGTCGCCGAGCCGCTCGCGCGCGGCCTGGAAGGGAGCCTGGTCGATGCCGCGGGTGGTGAGCCGGAAGTAGTACGAGCCGGTCTCGGCCTGGCCGGGGCCGGGCTCGCCGGGCCGCGCATCCGGCGCCGCGGCAGCGGCGACCGACTGCAGCGCCCCGCAGAGCAGCCAGTCGAGCGCGACCGCGTAGGCGGGCTCGATGAAGGTCACGTTGGGCAGTTCGAGCCCGACCGACGCGGTGATCGTCGACTGATGGGCGCCGCCCTCGGGGGCGAGCGTCACGCCGGACGGCGTCCCCGCGACGATGAATCGTGCGCCTGAGTAGACCGAGTAGATGAACGCGTCCAGGCCGCGCAGCACGAACGGGTCGTACACGGTGCCGACCGGCAGCAACTGCTGATCGGACAGATCGAAGGTCAGGCCGAGCTGGCCGAGCAGCAAGAACAGGTTCATCTCGCTGATGCCAAGCTCGATGTGCTGGCCGTCCGGTCCTTCCGCCCATTTGAGCACGGGGTCCTCACTCCAGGACCGGCGCGGAACGGGGGAGAAGACGCCGGTCCGGTTGATGAAGCCGGCCAGGTTCGTCGAGGTCGCGACGTCGGGCGCGGTGGTCACGAGGCAGGGACCGGCCGATGCGTCCCTGGACAGGTCCACCAGGATGCGCCCGAACGCCTCCTGGGTGGAGATGGGCCTGGCCGCGCGCAGGCCGACAGCGTCGGGCACGACTACCCCGTTCCCGGTATGAGAGCGTGGCGGCCTGGACAGCTGTTCGCGGCGGGCGGCCGCCCATTGCCCGGCCGGCGTCATCGGGTCAAGCCGGTCCCACTCAGTTGCGGCGGTCAGCCCGAGCCGGGCCCGCATCTGGCCGACCTGCGCGGTGGTGAGCAGCGCAGAGTGGTTGCGCGGGTTGCCCGCGATCGGCAGGCCCCAGCCCTTGATCGTGTAGGCGAACAGCACGCTCGGCCGGTCCGTCGCCGCGTCGCACTCGGCGAACGCGGCCAGCAGCGAGCCGATGTCGTGGCCGGCCAGGTCGGTGACCAGCGACGCCAGGTCCTCGTCGGGGATGCCGGCGCAGAATCGCTGCACCGCGGGCGGCGCCCCGTCGGTGAACCGCTCGCGCACCGCGGCTGCCTCGAGGCCGAACAGCGACTGATACTGCTCGTTGCGCATCGCGTCGATCCAGTCGCGCAGGCTGTCGCCGCCCGGCTCCGCGAACGCGCGCTGCAGCGCCTGGCCGTACTTGGCCTCGACCACGTGCCAGCCGGCGGCGCTGAACTGCTGCTCCCACTGCGCGATCCGGACGCCGGGCACGACCCGGTCCAGTGACTGGCGGTTGACGTCGACGATCCACAGCACGTCGCCGAGGCCGTCGGTGGCGGGATCGGCGACTGCCTCCCAGATGTTGCCCTCGTCGAGCTCGGCGTCGCCGATGAGCGCGATGAACCGGCTGCGCGGGCGGGCGCCGAAGTGGGCGTCGACGTAACGGCGCGCGGCGGCCGCGAACAGCGGAGCGGCCGCGCCGAGGCCGACCGAGCCGGTCGAGAAGTCGACATTGTCCGGATCCTTGGTCCGGCTCGGATAAGACTGCAGGCCACCGAACGCCCGCAGCGTGGTCAGGTAGGACCGGTCCAGGTTGCCGAGCAGGTACTGGATGGCGTGGAAGACCGGCGAGGCGTGCGGCTTCACGCTGACCCGGTCGGCCGCCTCCAGGTAGGCGAAGTACAGCGCGGTCATCACCGTGACCACGCTGGCGCTGGACGCCTGGTGGCCGCCCACCTTGACGCCGTCCCCGGTGTCGCGCTCGTGGTTGGCCGCGTCGATGATCCGCGTCGCCAGCCACAGCACTCGCTGCTGGATCTCCTCCAGGACCGCCGGATCGCAGCCGGGCGCCGGGTTCCTCGCGGGCGCTTCGGGCGCTGCGGCCGGGGTGCTGATCGTGTCGTCCATGCTGCTGGCTCCTGGCGTGCTGGGCGCCCGCGGACCTCAGCGTCCGCCACCGCGCCGACATCGCAACGGTAGCCGACCGTTGCCGGAAGTGCCGTTCCGGTCCTCCGAGGGATCATTCGGGCGGGAACGGGCACCAGCGGGTTTCTCGCTATTGACGCTGGCGGCATACCGGATCAGCGTCGCGCCGGATTAGCGTCGCGGCTTAATCAAATAGGAAAGTTTCCTATTTGATTCGCACTGGGCGGCAGGGGCCGGGCCGGCGGCGCTCGCTGAGCGCGGGCGTCCGGCGCCGCGCCAGTTGTGGCACATGATCGGCGTCACCGAAATGCCCGGCATCGATGACTACGGCCCGGACGAGACATTCTCGACTGCGCAGGCGGTTCCGTTGCTGACCTGGGCGCAGCGGCAGGGGATCGGGATGATCTCGTTCTGGGCACTGCAGCGGGACAACGGCGGCTGCCCCGGCACGAAGGGCGCCGGCACCTGCTCTGGCGTTGTCCAGCCGACCTGGTACTTCAGCCACGTGTTTGAGCACTTCATCCGCTGATCGCCAGTCGCCGATCGCTGATCGGTCGGCGGCGGCCATCAGGCGCCGCTGGCCGGGCGTCCCGGCGGGTGCCAGTTCAGCACCCGCCGCTGGCCGGCGGACAGGTTTCGGCGCAGCCGCCCCGGTTGCGAGCGGGGTCAGGCGGCCGTCAGTCGGTCCGGGACCACATCACCTGTACTACTGCTGTGGTACTAGCAACAGCAGTAGTACAGGTGCCGTTGTTGCAGCCCGTATGCCTCGTCCAGATGAACCAGGACAAAAGGTTTACAACCCGCTCAACTTGGCAGTGGTTGCCTTCGTCGAACAGGTCGTGGCGCCTCGTCGGCCAGTTCCCGAGCTTCGTCGGCCCGGTCCTTGTCCTCGTCGCCACCGTCAGCGCGGGCTGACCGGCAGCTCAGAAGCGGGCAGGTGATGCACTGCCGCCAGCGCAAGTGCTACCGCTCGCTCCGCCGCGGCACCAGGATCGCCTATCTGCATGCAAAAAAATGCTTGGTCGTCCAACAAAATTGGCCCCAGGCCGTGGCACGGGTCATTGCCGTCGGCTACCCTTCGTTGTGTCATGCGGCGCTTCGTACTCATCCTTAGCAGCCGTAGCGGGACCTGATCAGGGCAGGCCGGCGACCCGCTACGGGGGTGAGGTGCTGGCCGCACATGATCCGGGCTCTACTGGCGCCCTGACTGCCCGTCCCCGTCGCCTCCTGGCGTCGCCGGCCCGTTCCGGCACGCAGCCCGCGAGGGATGCGGCACTCGCCGCGCACGCCGGTCCGGATATAGCGGTTGCGCCTCAGCTGGCCCGCCTCGTTCACGCCGCAATCCCGCCTGCGAGGAGAAGACCGGAGATGTCCAGGACTAGCCAGACCGCGACGACAGCAACAACCGAATCCGAGGCCTGCGCCCGCCAGCGCGCGCAGGAAGCAGTGCAGGAGGCGATGGACCGCCGGGACAACGGCGGAGACGCCGCCACCGCTACCGACCACTAGATGTCGCTGGGTCGTGCCGCGGCCCGGCCCGCGGCCTGCGGTTCGCAGGCCCTGGCGGCGGGACGCGGTACGACCCGCAGTTCACCGAATCCGGAGGAGCCCGACCATGGATGCCAGCCCGAACCCTGATCTTGACTTCGAGATCCGCGCCAGTGCTGCCGCTGTTGCCCCAGGCACGCGGGAGCAGTTGCTGGCGGCACCGGGATTCGGCAGCGTATTTACCGACCACATGGCGACGATCCGGTGGACCGAGAAAGATGGCTGGCACGACGCGCGGATCGAGCCGTACGGGCCGATCACGCTGGATCCGGCCGCCCAGGTTTTTCACTACGGCCAGGAGATCTTCGAGGGGCTCAAGGCCTACGCCCAGGCCGACGGCTCGGTGGCCGCGTTCCGGCCGCACGCCAACGCGGCGCGGTTCAACCGCTCGGCCGCCAGGCTGGCCATGCCGGCCCTGCCCGGCGCGCTGTTCGTCCGCGCCATCGAACTGCTGGTCAGGCAAGACCGGGCCTGGGTGCCGACCGCCGAAGGCCACAGCCTGTACCTGCGCCCGTTCATGATCGCGACGCAGGTCGGCCTCGGCGTGAACAAGCCGTCATCGTCGTACCTCTTCGCGGTCATCGCGTCGCCGGTGGCCGGCTATTTCAACGGCGAGCTCAGGCCGGTGAAAGTCTGGCTGTCGGAGGACTACAGCCGGGCCGCGCCCGGCGGCACCGGCGAGGCCAAGTGCGGCGGCAACTACGCGGCCGCTTTCGCTGGCCAGCGACAGGCCCTCGAGCACGGCTGCGACCAGGTGGTGTGGCTTGACGCCGCGGAGCGGAAGTTTGTCGAGGAGATGGGCGGCATGAACATCTGGTTCGTCCACGGTTCTGGCGCTCACGCCCGGATCGTGACGCCGGCCCCCACCGGTTCGCTGCTGCACGGCGTGACCAGGGACTCCCTGCTCAAGCTCGCGCCCGACCTGGGCGTGCCCGCGTCCGAGCGGCGGGTCTGCGTCGCCGACTGGCGGGATGGCTGCGCGTCGGGCGAGATCGCCGAGGCGTTCGCCTGCGGCACCGCGGCGGTGATCACGCCGATCGGCGAAGTGCGCAGTCAGAGCGCCGGCTGGATCATCGGCGACGGGAAGACCGGTCAGGTCACCAGCATGCTCAAGGAGGAGCTGGTCGGCATTCAGTACGGCCACAAGCCTGACCGCTACGGGTGGATGCACCCGATCGCCTAACCCGCAGGCAGCAGTCCGCATCGAATGGCGTTCGTTCTAACAATCCCTGCGGGAACGGGCAATGCCCGCGCTTATCAGTGCCGCCCGGCCGAGCACAACCTGACCGGGCCGAGGTCAGTTGCCGACCGGACCCGGCCTGGAACTGGCGTGGATCGCGCTGGCGGTAGGGTATGCCGCCCGGCGGTCGGGACAGTGCGCGCCCGAGTCGCTGATCATTTCCCCGGCCGCCACGCGGGCGCACGGCTAAGCTGCTCAGGACCCCGGCGGCGAGACCGCCCGGCAGCCCGAGCCGGCTGGCAGCGTGAGTTGCCCGGCAGAAGGAGGATCGCCGTGCCTGGCTATGTTGACTACTCCGGCTACCTGGATTACTCCGGCCGTGACGACCTGCTGGGCGGTGGTGCCAGGAAGATACCGGTGAGCACGCCGTCTGGCGAGCACCTGGTATGGGTCAAGCGCGTCGGCAACAATCCGGCGCTGCGGATGCTGCTGCTGCACGGCGGTCCCGGCTCGACGCACGAGTACCTGGAGGCCTGTGACAGCTACCTGCCGGCCGCGGGGATCGAGTATTACTACTACGACCAGCTTGGGTCGGGCTTCAGTGACCAGCCGGACGATCCGTCATTGTGGGAGGTCGACCGGTTTGTCGAGGAGGTCGAGCAGGTTCGCCGCGCGCTCGGGCTGAGCCGCGACAACTTCGTGCTGTACGGCCAGTCCTGGGGCGGGATCCTGGCGATCGAGTACGCACTCGCGCACCAGCAGCACCTGCGCGGGCTCGTCATCTCCAACATGATGTCGAGCGTCCCGGCGTACAACGCATACGCCGAGCAGGTTCTGATGCCGGCCATGGATCAGGCCGTGCTTGCCGAGATCAAGTCGATGGAGGCCAACGGGGACACCGATAATCCGCGTTATCTTGAACTTCTGCTCGAGCAGCACTACGTCCACCATGTCTTGCGCATGCCGGCCGCGGACTGGCCCGACCCGGTGCAGCGCGGCTTCGCGCACATCAACCCGGCGATCTACGTGTCCATGCAGGGCCCGAGCGAACTGGGCATCAGCCCCGACGCCAAGCTGGCGGCCTGGGACCGAACGGCTGACCTGCCGCTGATCGACGTGCCCGCACTCGTTATCGGCGCCCGCTACGACACGATGGACCCTGCGCACATGGAGATGATGGCGAGCCTGCTGCCACGGGGCCGGTACCTGCACTGTCCGGAGGGCAGCCATCTGGCCATGTACGACGACCAGGCAACGTATTTTGCTGGCCTGATCGAATTCCTGCGGGACCTGGGCGGTCACCCCGAGCCCGCCACCTGAAAGCCCGCCGGACGCCGGCCTCAGCCGGAGCCTCCGCGCGCTCGTCGCCGCATCGCGGCAGGGACCGGCACGATACGATAACGACGCTCGCTTGCGCGACCTATCGAGGGCTCAGGGGGTATCGCATGAGCGTGGACATGATCGCTCCGGAGTGGATGCACTCGCAGATCACCGCAGCGGAGTACGAGTCGTGGTCTGAGGAGCAGTGCGCGGGCATCGAGATCGTGGACGGGATGGTCGTCGTGAGCCCAAGCGCATCGAAGCGGCACAACCGCCTCGCCCGGATTCTCGCGAACGCCCTCGATGCTGCAGCCGGACCGGACTGGAACGCCGACACCGACTTTGATGTCCGGTTGCAGGACGTACCGCTGACTAACCGCCTTCCCGATGTGGTCGTGTACCGGGCTGACACCATCGATGTATCGCCTACCCTGCCAGAACACGTATTGCTAGTTGTCGAGATCGTCTCGCCGGGCTCGGAGACCACCGACCGGATCGTGAAGTTCGAGCAGTACGCGCGCGCGGGCATTCCCTTCTACTGGCGCGTGGAACTAACCCTGGCCGGCATCCCGGTCGTATATGTCTACCTGCTGGATTCTGCGAGCGGGCGGTACCGGGATAGTGAGGTATTCACCGGGCTGGTCAAGGCCACCGTGCCCTTCCCGGTGGAGATCGACCTGTCAGGTCCCTGGTAACAGCCAGGGATATCGGCCGCCCGGCCTGCCATCCGCGCGGGAGCCACAGGCGGGCCAGCCGCGCGGGAGCCAGACGTCGAGGACTCAGGCACGGGGCGGTCAGGTGAGGCAGATCCGCCGACGGGCAAGACGGGCTGGCTCAGGCCTACTGGCTCAGGTCGGCTCGGTGAGCTGGCGGGAGAGGTCGGCGGCGGCCCGGACGACCGGGCCGCTGAGCTTGCGGCCGGGCGCCTGCCCGAGGCGGCTGACCGGGCCGGACACGCACAGGGCGGCGAGCAGCACTCCGTCGCGTAGCACCGGGGCGCTCACGCTGGCGACGCCAGGCTCCCGCTCGGCCACGCTGGCGGCCCAGCCGCGGCCGCGCACGGCGGCAAGCTCAGCCGGCTCCGGCTCCGGCTCCAGCGCCGTCCCTGTGCGGGCAGCCGCGGCAGTGCCGTGGGCCGCTGCGATCTCTCCGGCGCCGCCAGCGAGTTCGGCGCCCGCCGCGTTGCCTGCGCTGGGCGCGTTGCCGGGGCCGCGCGGTGCCCAGGCCAGCAGCACCTTGCCGCCAGAGCCCGCCTCGAGCGGGAGCAGCGCGCCGACCGGGACGCTATCGCGCAGGCCAGTGCCCGCGTCCCTGGCGGCGATGCACAGCCGGTGATCGCCGGACCGTACGTAGAGCTGGACGCTCTCACCAGTTTCGCGGTGCAGCCGGTCCAATACCGGACCAGCCAGGCTGGCCAGGTCGAGTTCCGGGCCGGCCACCGCCGCGAGCTCGGTCAGCCGCGGCCCGAGGCGGAAGGCGGCGGCGGCCGGGCCGGCGGCAGGGTCCCTGGCAACGAGCCGGTGCGCCTCGAGCGCGACCAGCAGCCGGTGCGCGGTCGGCCGGGGCAGATTGCTGGCCTCGGCTAGCCAGCGCAGCGACCGGGGACCGCCGGACAGCAGGTCGAGCAGGGTGACGCAGCGGTCGAGCACGCCAACTCCGGTGACCCGGCTAGCGCCGGGCTCAGCGTGCTGTATGCTGTCCATAATCCGAACAGCATATCTCAATATTTGAGACAACGCCACGGGTAACTGAGCGACATCCGCAGCACCAGGCCAGGCCAGGCCAGGCCAGGGCGCGTGGCCAGGTCGCGCGAGGGATCGAGCGCGAGGAATCGAGACGGACATGACAGCACGCCTGTTTGACAAGGTCTGGGATCGCCATGTCGTGGCTAGCCCCGACGGCGAGCCGCCGCTGCTCTACATCGACCTGCACCTGATTCACGAGGTCACCTCGCCGCAGGCGTTCGAGGGCCTGGCACTCGCGGGCCGCCGGGTGCGGCGGCCGGACCTGACGCTCGCCACCATGGACCACGACGTCCCGACGACCGGACTCGACCCGGTCACCGGCGACGGCGTCATCGCCGACCCGCTCGCGGCCGAGCAGATAGCCCGGCTGCGTGCCAACTGCGCGCAGCACGGGATCACGCTGCATGGCCTCGGCAGCCGCCAGCAGGGCATCGTGCACGTGATCGGCCCCCAGCTCGGCCTCACCCAGCCGGGCATGACCGTGGTCTGCGGCGACAGCCACACCTCGACCCATGGCGCATTCGGCGCGCTGGCCTTCGGCATCGGTACTACCGAAGTCGAGCACGTGCTTGCCACCCAGACGCTGCGGCAGGTCAAGCCGCAGGCGATGGCGGTGACGGTGGAGGGTGAGTTGCCGGCCGGCTGCACGGCCAAGGACCTGGTGCTCGGCATCATCCGCGCGCTCGGCGTGGGCGGCGGCGCCGGATCGGTCATCGAGTACCGCGGTGCCGCCATCCGCGCCCTGACGATGGAAGGCCGGATGACGGTCTGCAACATGTCCATCGAGGGCGGAGCACGGGCCGGGATGATCGCGCCCGACGACACCACGTTCGCTTACCTGGAAGGCCGGCCGCACGCACCCAAGGGCGCGGCCTTCGAGCGGGCGCTGGACGACTGGCGGTCGCTGGCCACCGACGACGGCGCGCAGTTCGATAAGGAGATCCGGATCGACGCCAGCGCGCTGCGCCCGGCGGTGACCTGGGGCACCACCCCGGCGCAGTCGGTATCGATCGACGATGTCGTGCCGGAGCCGGACTCGGCGGCCACGCCAGCGGCCCGGCAGGCCGCGCAGCGGGCGCTGACCTACATGGACCTGAAGCCGGGCACGGCCATCCGGGACATCGCGGTCGACACGATCTTCATCGGCTCCTGCACGAACGGCCGGCTGGAGGATCTGCGCGCCGCCGCGGAGGTGATCCGCGGCCGGAAGGTGCACCCGGGCGTTCGCGCGCTCGTGGTCCCCGGTTCGGCGCTGGTCAGGGCGCAGGCTGAAGGGGAGGGGCTGGACAGGGACTTCACGCAGGCCGGCTTCGAGTGGCGGTCAGCGGGGTGCTCGATGTGCCTGGGCATGAACGGCGACATCCTCGCTCCCGGCGAGCGCTCGGCCTCGACCAGCAACCGGAACTTCGAGGGCCGCCAGGGCCCTGGCGGGCGCACCCACCTCGTCTCACCGGCCGTCGCCGCCGCGACTGCGGTCGCCGGCCACTTCGCCGCGCCGACCGACCTTTAACGAAACGGGGATTTCGCGATGAGCGGACTTAGGCAGGTCATCGGTCGCGGCGTAGTGATTCAGCGCAGCGACGTGGACACCGATCAGATCATCCCGGCTGCCTGGCTGAAGCGGGTCGAGCGGACCGGCTTCGGCGCGGGCCTGTTCGAGGCCTGGCGCGCGGACCCGGAGTTTCCGCTGAACCGGCCGGGCGCCGACCAGGCGCGGGTGCTGCTGTCGGGATCCAACTTCGGCTGCGGGTCGTCCCGTGAGCACGCGGTCTGGGCCCTGCAGGACTACGGTTTCCAGGCCGTGGTGGCGCCGAGCTTTGCCGACATCTTCCGTGGCAACGCGATCAGCTCCGGCCTGGTGCCGGCGCAGGTGAGCGAGGATGGCGCTGCCCGGCTGGGCGTCGCGCTGGCCGCGGCGCCAGACGCCGAGGTGGTGATCGACGTGGCCGCCCGGACCGTGTCGGTGGGCAGCGAGGTGACCGAGCCGTTCGAGCTCGCCGACTATGCCCAGTGGCGGCTGCTCGAGGGCCTGGATGACATCGGGCTCACGCTGCGGCATGAGGACGAGATTGCCGCCTTCGAACGGCAGCGACCAGCGCATCTGCCGTCAGTAACCGGATCCGCCAGCGACTAGTGCCAGCGGTGCGGTATGGTGGTGGCGCAAAGTACCGGCCGGGCCCGCGATGAGGCGGGCCGCCGCCCGCAACGAAGCGGGTTCCGCGCACGGCGTGCAACGGGATAGCGTCTACCGGGACGCCAGGGTAGGCCGGATCACATGAGTCAGGTCACATTAGTCAGATCGCATTAGTCAGGCAGGATCATCTGTGAGTCTGCGCCAGCACCTCGTACTTATTATCACGTAGCGCGAACCCCGTTCCGGGCTCGCGCTACTACCTCCTCTGCCAGACGGCAAGGAGGTTTTTTGTTGGACCGGACAACCAGGCACAAGCTAAAAGGAGCTAGTCGTGCAAGAGCTCACCGGAGCCCAGGCACTCGTCCGCAGCCTCGAGCAACAGGGTGTCGAGGTAGTTTTCGGGCTTCCCGGCGGGACAATCCTGCCGACCTATGATCCGCTGCTCTCGTCGTCGCTCCGGCATGTCCTGGTCCGGCATGAGCAGGGCGCCGGTCATGCGGCGGAGGGGTACGCGTGGGCGACCGGCCGGCCCGGTGTCTGCATGGCTACCAGCGGCCCTGGCGCGACCAACCTGGTCACCGCGCTGTCGGACGCCTACATGGACTCGGTGCCGATGGTCGCGATCACCGGCCAGGTCGGAACCAGCCTGATCGGCAGCGACGCATTCCAGGAAGCCGACATCACGGGCATCACACTGCCGATCACCAAGCACAGCGAACTGGTCACCGACGTGGCGCGGATCCCCGCGGCGATCGCCGAGGCGTTCCACGTCGCCACCACCGGTCGCCCCGGTCCGGTCCTCATCGACGTGCCCAAGGACGTTCAGCAGGCCACCGGCCCGTGGTCCTGGCCACCAGTCATGGACCTGCCCGGCTATCAGGTGCCGGGGCCGCCGAGCCCGACCGCCATCAGGGCCGCGGCCGCGCTGCTGGTGCGGGCCCGCAGGCCGGTGCTGTACGTCGGGGGCGGCGTGATCAAGTCGGATTCGCACGCGGACCTGCTCCGGCTGGCTGAGCTCTGCCAGGCGCCGGTGACGACCACGCTGATGGCCAGGGGCGCGTTCCCCGATGCTCATCCGCTGGCTCTCGGGATGCCGGGCATGCATGGCACTTACCCGGCCGTCGCCGCACTGCAGGAAGCCGACCTCGTGGTCGCGCTCGGTGCCCGGTTCGACGACCGGGTCACCGGCAGGCTGGCCGACTTCGCCCCGCGGGCCACGATCGTGCACGCGGACATCGACCCGGCTGAGGTCGGCAAGAACCGGGCGGCGGACGTGGCGATCATCGGTGACCTGAGGCTCACCATGGCGGCGCTGGCTGACGCGGTGGCCGCGGCCCTGCCGGACGGCGCGGCCCTGCCGGACGGCGCGGCCCTGCCGGGCGGCGCGGCCGGCCGGCGGGCGACGGCCGGTACTGCGGACTGGCTGGCCGTGCTCGCCAGCTGGAAGCGCCAGTTCCCGCTGCGCTACACCCAGGACAGTGATGGGCCGCTGAAGCCGCAGTACGTGACCGAGCGGCTGTCCGCGCTGACCGGCGGCGAGGCGATCATCGTGGCGGGCGTCGGCCAGCACCAGATGCACGCGGCCCAGCACTACTCCTTCACCAGGCCGCGCAGCTGGATCAACTCCGGCGGCGCGGGAACGATGGGGTTCGCGGTCCCGGCCGCGATGGGCGCGCAGGTGGGCCGGCCGGGCGAGCTCGTGGTGGCGATCGACGGCGACGGCTGCTTCCAGATGACCGCGCAGGAACTCGCCACCTGCGCCATCGAGAAGATCCCGATCAAGGTGCTGATCTTCAACAACGGCTTCCTCGGCATGGTCAGGCAGTGGCAGGAGCTGTTCTACGACGAGCGCTATTCCTCGGTCGAGCTCGGCACCGCGATCCCTGACTACGTGAAGCTGGCCGAGGCCTACGGCTGCGTCGGGTTGCGCTGCGAGCGGCCTGACGAGGTGGACACGGTGCTGGACAAGGCTCTTGCCAGAACCGACGTGCCGGTGGTGGTCGACTTCCGGACGCACGACCGGGAGGGCGTCTTCCCGATGGTGCCGGCCGGGCGGGCGAACGACGAGATCGTGCTGGGCCCGGAGTTCAGCGCAGACGAGCAGCGGGCGGCGACGCGCCGGGAGATGGAGATCTGATGAGTACGCACACGCTGGCGGTGCTGGCGGAGAACAAGCCCGGAGTGCTGTCGCACATTGCCGGGCTGTTCTCCCGGCGCGCGTTCAACATCTCCTCACTCGCGGTAGGCCCGACGCAAGACGAGCGGGTCAGCCGGTTCACGATCGTCGTGGACGGCGCGTCCACCCCGGTCGACCAGGTCTGCAAGCAGCTTGAGAAGCTGGTCCGGGTGCTCAAGGTCGTCGAGTTGTCCGAGGGCGGCGCGGTAGAGCGCGAACTCGCGCTGATCAAGGTACGGGTCGATCCCGCGGTGCGCGGTCAGCTACTTGAGGTGGCCGGCGTGTTCGGCGCCAGCGTCGTGGACATGAGCCCGACCACGCTGGTGCTCGAGGCGGTGAGCAGCCCGGCCAAGCTGGACGCGCTGCTGGCGATGCTCGACTCCTACGGCACGTGCGAGCTGGTTCGCACCGGGCGCATCGCGCTGGCCCGCGGCGCTGGCGTGATCACCGATGACGGACCGGCCAGCACCGCGTTTCCCGAGCCGGCTGAGACTGCCGCCTGAATCCCCGTTCCCGCCCAGAAGATTTTCGAAAGGACGCCGCACCATGGCCACCGTTTATTACGACACCGACGCGGACCTCGGCCTGATCCAGGCGCGTAAGATCGCCGTGCTCGGCTACGGCTCGCAGGGCCACGCCCATGCTCTCAGCCTGCGCGACTCCGGCTGCGACGTGCGGGTCGGGCTGCCCGAGGGCTCCCGCTCGCGGGCACGCGCCGAGGCCGCCGGACTGGAGGTGACCACGCCCGAGGCAGCCAGCGCCTGGGCTGACGTGATCATGGTGCTCACGCCGGATACCACCCAGCGCACGCTGTACGCCGAGGCGATCGAGCCGAACCTGCGGCCGGGTGACGCCCTGTTCTTCGCGCACGGCTTCAACATTCACTTCGGGTACGTCACGCCGCCGGACACGGTCGACGTGGCGATGGTCGCGCCGAAGGCGCCCGGCCACCTGGTCCGGCGGCAGTACGAGGAAGGACACGGCACCCCGGTGCTGGTCGCGGTCGCGCAGGATGCCACCGGCACTGCCTGGGAGCTCGCCAAGTCGTATGCCGCCGCGATCGGCGGGACGAAGGCCGGCGCGCTGGTCACCACCTTCAAGGAGGAGACCGAGAGCGACTTGTTCGGCGAGCAGGCGGTGCTGTGCGGCGGCGTGACCGCCCTGGTCAACGCGGGCTTCGAGACTCTGGTGAACGCCGGCTACCAGCCGGAGGTCGCCTACTTCGAGTGCCTGCACGAGCTGAAGCTCATCGTCGACCTGATGTACGAGGGCGGCGAGTCGTGGATGCGCTACTCGGTCAGCGACACCGCCGAGTACGGCGACCTCACCCGCGGCCCGCGGGTGATCGGTGACGCGACGAAGCAGGCGATGGCCCAGTTGCTGGCCGACATCCAGTCGGGCGAGTTCGCCCGCGAATGGGTAGCCGAAGACGACGCGGGCCGGCCGAACTTCGCCAAGCTGCGGGATGAGGCGAGGGCGCACCGGATCGAGCAGGTCGGCAAGCCACTGCGGAACATGATGAGCTGGCTCAACTCCGCCGCGAAGGAGATGGACGAGTAATGACCGGTGAGGTAACTCCAGGCGAGGTAGCCCCCGAGGGGGATCACGCCGACGGGAAGCACGCGTCGCACGCGGCGCGCACGCACGTCGTCACCCACCTGCCCGGCGACGGCGTCGGGCCCGAGGTGACCGATGTGGCGCGCGCCTGCGTCGACGCGGTCGCGGCCCGGCATGACTTCCACATCGACTGGCGCAGCTGCCCTCTCGGCGGCAGGCACTACCTGCAGACCGGCGAGGTGCTGCCCGACGCGACGCTCGAGGAACTGCGCAAGTCCGACGCCATCCTGCTCGGCGCGGTCGGCACCCCGGAGGTGCCGCCGGGCGTGCTCGAGCGCGGGCTGCTGCTGCGGCTGCGGTCCGAGCTCGACCTGTATGTCAACCTGCGGCCGTCCAAGCTCCGGGCGGGCGTGGCCGCCGCGGTCGGCAAGCACGAGCTGTCCGACCTGGACTTCGTGATCGTGCGGGAGAACACCGAGGGCCTGTACGCGGGGGCCGGCGGCAGCGTGCACCGGGGTACCGAGTTCGAGGTGGCGACCGAGGAGTCGCTGAACACCTGGGCGGGCGTGCGGCGCTGCGTGCGCTACGCTTCCCGGCTCGCGGCCTCCCGGTCCGGTCGGCTCACCCTGGTGCACAAGACGAACGTGCTCACGCACGCGGGTGACCTGTGGTTCCGGATCGCCCGTGAAGTGGCGGCCGAGGACGGCGTCGAGCTCAGCTACGCGCACGTCGACGCCGCCTGCCTGTGGATGGTGGACGACCCGAAGCGCTTCGACGTGATCGTCACCGACAACCTGTTCGGCGACATCATCTCTGATCTCGGCGCGGCGCTGACCGGCGGCCTTGGCTACGCGCCGAGCGGCAACCTGAACCCTGACCGGACCGGTCCGTCGATCTTCGAGCCCGTGCACGGATCGGCGCCGGACATCGCCGGCCTCGGCCTGGCCAACCCGGCGGGTGCCGTCCTGTCGGCCGGCCTGATGCTGTCGCACCTCGGCGAGGAAGCGGCGGCGGCCGACCTGGACGCGGCGGTGAGCGCGGTGCTGGCGGCAGGGGCACCGGCCAGCACGGCGCTATGGCGGGAGCAACTGCTCGCCGAGCTCGGGGTGGCCAGGTGAGTGCGGGGTACGGCGCCGGCCCGCCGGACGCCGGGGGCCCGGCCGCGCCGAAGGTCGAGATCTATGACACGACGCTGCGGGATGGCTCGCAGCAGGTCGGGCTCGACCTCACGGTGGCCGACAAGCTGCGAGTGGCGCTGGCGCTGGACGCGCTGGGCGTGGACGTGATCGAGGGCGGCTGGCCGGGCTCGAACCCGAAGGACGCCGAGTTCTTCGAGCGCGCCAAGCGGCTGGAGTTCACCAACGCGACGCTGGCCGCGTTCGGCGCGACCAGGCTGCCGGGACGCCACGTGGCGGACGACGCCTCGCTGGCGGCCCTGCTGGCCGCGGAAACCCCGATCGTGACGCTGGTTGGCAAGTCGTGGACGCTGCACGTGGACGAGGCGCTGCGGACCAGCCGGGCGGAGAACCTGGCGATGGTCGCCGATTCGGTGGCCTACCTGGCGGCGGCCGGCCGGCGGGTGGTCTTCGACGCCGAGCACTTCTTCGACGGCTACCGCGCCGACCGGGGGTACGCGCTGGAGGTGCTGGCCGCTGCCGCCGATGCCGGGGCCGACACCCTGGTGCTCTGCGACACCAACGGCGGGACGCTGCCCGATGACGTGGCCCGGATCGTGGCAGAGGTGGCAGACCGCTCCCGGACGGCAGTCGGCGTGCACTTCCACAACGACGCCTCATGCGCGGTGGCCAACTCCGTGGTCGCCGTCGCGGCCGGCAGCCTGCACGTGCAGGGCGCGGCGAACGGCTACGGCGAGCGATGCGGCAATGCCGACCTGTTCTCGGTGATCGCCAACCTGGAGCTCAAGCGCGGCCACTCGCTGCTGCCCGACGGCCGGCTGGCCGCGCTCGCGACGACCGCAAGGACCATCGCGGAGGTAGCCAACCTGCCGTTCGAGGCCCGCCAGCCGTACGTCGGGGCGGCTGCCTTTGCCACCAAGGCCGGATTGCACGCGTCCGCGATCGCGCGGCGGCCGGACGCGTACTCGCACGTCAACCCCGCTGCCGTCGGGAACAAGGCGCAGGTGCTCGTCAGTGAGCTCGCCGGGCGGAGCAACGTGCTGGCCAAGGCCGCCGAGCTCGGGCTCGACCTGTCAGCCGATCCGGGCCTGGCCGGGCGGGTACTCGAGCGGATCAAGGAGGCCGAGCACCGGGGCTATGCCTTCGAGGCGGCCGACGCCTCGTTCGAGCTGCTGGTCCGCCGGAGTGCGGGGGTTCTGCCAGCCTGGTTCGAGCTTGAGGGCTACCGTGTCGTCATCGAGCGGGTGAGCGGGGGAGCCCAGGGGGTCGTCCCCACGGGCCAGTACGAGACCGACCGCAGCGAGGCGATCGTCCGGCTGCGCCTTCGCAGCGACCGCGTGGTCGCGGTCGGCGAGGGCGTCGGACCGGTGCACGCGCTGGACCAGGCGCTGCGCCGGGGCCTGTCGGAGGTGTATCCGGAGCTGGCCGGGATTCACCTGATCGACTACAAGGTACGGATCCTGGACGGGCGGGCCGCCACCAGCGCGGTCACCAGGGTGATGCTGACCTCGGCTGACAGCGACGGCGAGTGGACCACGGTCGGTGTCTCGGACGACATCGTGACCGCGTCCTGGGAGGCGCTGACCGACGGGGTGGCGTACGGCTTGCTGCGGGCTGGCGCGGAGCCGCTCGCGGAGGACCAACTATCGCATTCGGAGGCTGTCTGATGACCGACCAGTCCCAATCTGAGCCTTACCCCGCCCGCCACCCCGGGCAGCCGCCCAGCCTGCCGCGGCCGCGGTCCGGCCCGCTCACGACCGGGCCATCGCGCGCTGCCGCCAGGGCCATGCTGCGCGCGGTCGGCCTGTCCGAGGACGACCTGCAGCGGCCGCAGGTAGCCGTGGCTTCGTCCTGGAACGAGGTGACGCCCTGCAACGTCCACCTCAACGGGCTCGCGGCGGCGGCCAAGGAGGGCGTGCGTCAGGCTGGCGCGGTGCCGCTGGAGTTCGGCACTATCGCGGTCTCCGACGGCATCTCGATGGGCAGCGAGGGCATGAAGGCCTCGCTGGTCAGCCGTGAGGTCATAGCCGACTCGGTCGAGCTGATGGTGAACGCCGAGCAATTCGACGCGATGGTCACGATCGCCGGCTGCGACAAGTCGCTGCCCGGCATGCTGATGGCCTGCGCGCGGCTGGACATCCCGGCCGCCTTCCTGTACGGCGGCACCATCCTGCCCGGCTGGGCGCACGGCAAGCCGCTGACGATCCAGGACGTGTTCGAGGCCGTCGGCGAGCACGCGGCCGGCACCATGTCGGACGCCGACCTGCTCGCCGTCGAGCGCGCAGCGTGCCCGGGGGCCGGCTCGTGCGCGGGAATGTACACGGCCAACACGATGTCGGCCTGTGCCGAGGCACTCGGCATGACGCTGCCCGGCGAGGCCAGCGCGCCGGCCGTCTCCGCGGAGCGCACCGATCTGGCCCGGCGCACCGGCGAGGCGGTGGTGCGCGCCCTGGCGGCCGGGCTGCGACCACGGCAGATCATGACGCGGGCCGCGTTCCTGAACGCCGCCACCGTGGTGATGGCTACCGCCGGATCCACGAATGCGGTATTGCACCTGCTGGCGATAGCCCGCGAAGCCGGCGTCGAGCTGACCCTGGATGACTTCGACGAGGTCAGCCGCCGTACACCGGTGATCGCGTCCATGCGGCCATCGGGCCTTTACATCATGAGCGAGCTCGACCAGGCAGGCGGCGTTCCGGTGATCCTGAAGGAGCTGCTGTCGGCCGGGCTCATCGACGGCGACGCGCTCACGGTGAACGGCAAGACCCTTGGCGAGAACGTGGCCGACGCGTTCGAGCCGGACGGCAAGATCGTCCGGCCGGTCAAGGACCCGTTCAAGGCGGACGGCGGGCTGGCCGTGCTGCGGGGTTCGCTCGCCCCGAACGGCGCGGTGGTGAAGACTCCCGGCATCGAGACACTGCGGTTCGCCGGCACCGCCCGGGTGTTCGAGCGCGAGGAAGATTGCTTCGCGGCCGTTACCGCGGGCCGGGTCAGCAAGGGCGATGTTCTGGTCATCCGGTACGAGGGCCCCAAGGGCGGCCCCGGCATGCGGGAAATGCTGGCGGTCACCGCGGCGATCAAGGGCGCCGGGCTGGGCAAGGACGTGGCGCTGCTGACCGACGGCCGGTTCTCCGGCGCGACGTTCGGCGCCTGCGTGGCCCACGTCGCCC
>JAJYUU010000101.1 GCA_021792405.1 Actinomycetes bacterium | reverse complement strand
TCATCCAGGAAAGGCGAGAGAAGCTCCCACTTGCGTGCGACCTCGGCCTCGCGGTCAGCGGCGGTGGCCATAGCACAAGCGTAGGCGCCCACAGAAGAACTGTAGCAGTTATTTTTGGACGCGCGCTAAAACTGAGACTAGCCAGCCGCCAGTAGCGGCGGCGGCAGCCGTGACTGGCGGCAACTGCGGCCGAAGCAGAGGCGCGATCCGGACGCGACTCCTCAATCATGCAGCTTGGATTGTACGGCAACGTACGTTAGCGTACAATTCTCGTCATGGTGATAATGACCGTATCCGAAGCACGAGCCGCGCTGCCTGACCTGTTGTCGCGAGTCCAGGAGGGCGACGAAGTGACGATCACCAGGCACGGCCGCCCGGTCGCCGTTCTTGTTCGCCCGGACACCCTGCGCAGCCGCCGCGCCGATGCCGCTCTCCACGGTGCCGAGCAAATCCATCAGCTGCTCGCCGACGCAGCGTCTGCGGCAAGGCCGGGCGGGCCAGGCCTGACCGAGTCCCGAGCCGAAGAGCTGATCGCCGACATCCGGGCCGGGCGCGACAGCCGATGATGAATGCCTTCGACGCCGACGTGCTCATCTACGCCGCCGTACCCGGCCATCCCCTCGGCCGACGCGTAGCACCGCTCGTCGGCCCACCCGGCAACCAGGCGCCAGCAGGAATCGGCTCTGTCTTGCTCCTGCCGGAAGTGCTGGGCAAGCCGCTGCGCGACGGCCAGGCAAGCGAGGTCCGGATCCTCGCCGGTCTCCTCGCCAGCCTGGACCTGCGCCCGCTCGATACGGCAACGGCCGAGCTCGCCACATCTCTTTCGGCCAGATACGGGCTCAGGGCTGCTGACGCCGTCCACCTGGCCACGGCCGTCAGCACTGGCGCCGACCGATTTATCACGAACAACCAGCGGGACTTCCGCAAGCAGATCAACGAGGTCGAGATCACCTACCCCGCGGACCTGACCGACCCCGGCAGCTGAGTTTCAGGAGACTCAGCGAAACACCCGACCGAGGAGCGGCATGAGCACCGTAACGCGGCGTGTGTCAAGTCCGGGAGCCCTTTTGCCGGCGATTGGCGGGTTCCGGGCTGCGTCCGGGAGACCGGGGAGCCCATCCACCCCCGCACCGACTACAGCGAGTGGAAGCGGCTGCTCAAGGCCGCGGGCCTGCGAGACGCGCGGCTGCACGACGCCCGGCACACCGCGGTCTAGCATCGCTGCAGGTCAATGGCGGTGGAGGTGGGATTTGAACCCACGGATGAGTTGCCCCATCACACGCTTTCGAGGCGTGCGCCCTCGGCCACTAGGCGACTCCACCGCAGCAGAGCCTACCTGAGCCAAAGCCGGCTCGGACCGCAGGCTGGCTAGCGGCGCTCGCCGAAAAAGCCGCGCAACATCGCAGCGCACTCGCTGGCGAGCAGTCCCGACCGGACTTCCACCGGCGGGCCAAGGCGGGGGTCGTGCAGCACGTCCCAGACAGAGCCGGCCGCGCCCGCTTGCGGATCGTCGGTCCCGTAAATCAGCCGGGGCACCCGAGCCGCCAGCAGAGCTCCGGCGCACATAGTGCAAGGCTCAAGGGTGACAACGAGAGTGCAGTCGTCAAGCCGCCAGTTCCGGCGGGAAACGCCCGCTTCCCGCATAGCCACGATCTCCGCGTGCGCGGTGGGGTCGGCCGCTGCCTCCCGCTGGTTTCGGCCCCGGCCGATAATCGAGCCGCCATTGTCAAGCACAACGGCACCCACCGGCACGTCCGCCCCGGCGGCCTTCGCCTCCGCGATCGCCTGCCGCATCGCAGGCTCGAAGCTGGCCAAGTAGCCAGTCAGCGGGCCGCCGGCCATCAGGCACCGACAGCTGAGTCCAGCGCACGCTCCAGTGACTGGCCGAAACCGATTCGCCTCGCCAGGCGGACCAGTACCTCGTCAGGAAATAGATCAAGGTCGCCAGAGAGGGCACCGAGTTCCATCTCATCGACGCCTAGGTCAGCGAAGATCGACATGTCCCCGGCCGGCAGCACCTGATCGAGGTCTTCATCCTCGGGTACGGGAATATCCAGGTACTCGAGCACCCGCCTTGCCAGCGGCCAGTCCACCGCGGCGGTGACGTCTGACAGGAAGACGGAAACGTGATTGCCAAGTACCCGCAACGCCACGAAAAAGTCATCCCCTACGGCGGCAAGGCCAATTGCTCCGCCAATGCCGGGTTGCTGACGCAACGCCTGTATCAGGCCGTCCAGGTTCTCGGTCAGTGCCGTTGGCAGTACCTCGGCTTCCCAGACGTCATCTTCCCGGTAGATGACGACTGCGAAGTCGCTCGGGCTCACATCAGTCATCGGCACTCCGCTAGCGGGGGATCTAGAAGGGAAATGGTGTCAGACTCTCGGGCGCCGCGTGCACCGATCGCGTCGCTGGCTGCTGGCGACCTCCTTGTCCCGATTTACTGGCCACCGCGGCGTCCTGCGCCCGCGCGACTCACCAGTTCGGGGAGACCACCACCGCGCGCCGGCAACTTCATACCCGCCGAGTCCCGTATGGTTGCTTGGGGTTAGTGGTCATTGGTTGGCAAATTGCGCTGGGCTATGCTGGTGTCCTGGCTTATCGAACGGCTTGCTTACTCGCGGTAGCGAGCTACTGCGGCAGATTCAGGGAGGTGATCACGTGTTGCGGAAGGTCATCGCATGGGCACTCGTCATCTTCATCGTGTATTACCTGGCCACTGACCCATCTGGCGCCGCACATGCCCTCCAGAGCGCTTTTAACGGGCTCAAGTCCGCGGGCCACTCCATGTCACGTTTCGTGAACAAGCTGTAGAGATGCGCCAGCCTGGCTCGGGTCCCGGATCGCCGGTCGCGATCAACAAGTACCTGCTGCCGCGGGAAGTGCAGGTCGCGACCGTGCGGCAGCATCCGGCAGTCCTGATCCCGGCCAGCGCGCTGACTCTGGGTGGCCTGCTTCTCGCCGGGATACTCAGCGCGACCATGGTGCATGGCATCCCCGCCATGGTGATGTGGGGTGCGTGGCTGCTGCTACTGCTACGGCTGATCTGGAAGGTAGTGAACTGGTCAGTCGACTATTTCGTGGTGACCACTGAGCGGCTCCTGCTGACCCGCGGCTTCCTTACCCGGCGGGTCAACATGATGCCGTTGACCAAGGTCACCGACATGAGTTTCAAGCGATCGTTCCCAGGTCGGCTACTCGGGTACGGCGAGTTCATCGTCGAGTCGGCCGGGCAAGATCAAGCACTGCGGAACGTGGAATTTATTCCGTACCCTGAGCAGCTTTACCTGCTCATTTGTGGGATGATCTTCCCGTCAAGCGCAGATGACGTGGAGGACAGGTCGCCCCAGGATCCGTGGGGCGACCCAGCGGGAGGCGGGCCCCGGTCGCCAGGTCCAGGCGATGAACCAATCGGACGGCAGCCCAGGCCGCCGGCCCTCGCGGACGAACTCTGATCTGAAGCGCTTCGCCCCTTCCCCGGGGTTCGTGCGGCCGGATGACACTCCGCTGACGTCCGGCCGCACGAGCTTGTCTGCGCGACCTCGCCGGCCGCCAGCTCACACCGTCACCAGGATTACCCCCACCGCGGCCAGCAGCAGGCCCGCCAGCTGGACCGGACGGAGCCGTTCCGCCAGCGCGAATCTCGCCAGCACGACAGTTATGCCTGGGTACAGCGAGGTCAAGACCACTGCTAGGCCGAACAGGCCAGCCCGCGTCGCCAGTACGTAGCAGACGTTGGCAGTGGCGTCGAGAAGTCCGGAACCGAATGTCGCCAGCAGTAGCCGGGTCCCTCCTGCCGCAATCACCGGCTTGGTCCGCGTTGCGGCAGCCGCTGCGACGATGATCACGAATCCGGCTAGCCGCGAAGCGGCCACCGGCCACAGCGCACCTGACTCGCCGCCGTTTCTGAGGAAGATGAAGAAGAGCCCGAAGGTGGCGCCGGCCGCGACTCCGTAGCCTATGGCTTTCACGTGGAAGCCGCGCCCGGCCAGGCGATCCACCAGGCGCGCTGAAGTGCGCTCGCGCACCGCTGGCGTCCCCGCGGAGCTGACCAGCACGATCGCAATCAGGCAGATCAGGACACCAGCGTAGACGGAGTAACTCGCCCGTTCACCGTCAGTCACACTGACCGCCACTGGCAGCACGGTCGCGGTCAACGCGGATGTGGGCGCGACGATTGCCATCGGGCCCTCGGCCAGCCCGGCGTAGAAGACAATCAGGCCAGTGCCGCCCACTGCACCAGCGGCCAGCCCCCAGGCCAGTCCCGGCCAGCCGACCGGTCCGCCAAACGCCACCGCAGTAACTAGGACGACCAGCAAGCCGACAGCGGCCGACCCTGGCAGGACCGACAGTGCCCTGGCCCGCCTCGTGGCCACCCCACCGAGGAAGTCGGCGCTGCCGTACAGCAGCGCCGCTGTTAGGGCAAAGATGGTAACCACGAGCTCATCGCAAGTATCGGTCCCATCGCGCTCTGGAGCATACCGGTGCGGTCGGCCGCTGGCAGCATGGCCGCCGCTGGCCTGGGCTAGCTGTTTCACGGTCCGGTCTGGCACCGGCGGTATATGCTTCCGCGATGTCGACTCGTCCGTGCTCAAGCCCGGACGCCAGCCCGGCGCCTGCGATCCGCGGAGGCCGGCGACCAGCCACAGCAAATCCGCGAGCGGTGACGATCAGGGATGCGCGTGCCTACCAGCGCGGGTAAGAGCGCGGCTGACGTGTCATCAGCGGCAGATAGCGGGGCCGGGCGGGCGGCGGCCAGCCGGGCGGGCCGCGATGCGACGGGCATCGCACGGGGCGCGGCGGTCATCGCGGGCCTGACGATCCTGTCCCGGATCCTCGGTCTCGCCCGCACTCTGGTCTTCTCGCAGACGGTCGGCGCGACATGCCTGGGCACGGCGTACGTGACCGCGAATCAGGTTCCCAGCCTCGTCTACGAACTGGTCCTGGGCGGTGCGCTGGCGAGCGCGATGGTTCCGGTGCTGGCCCGCTCAGCGGAACGGGCGGCAACCGATCCCAGCGAGAAAGCCCAGGTCAGCCAGATTTCCTCGGCGTTGCTCACCTGGACCCTCATTGTCCTGGTCCCGCTGGCCATCATTATCGCCGCGGTAGCCGGGCCAATCGCGACGCTACTCAACCCGGTCAATCCGTACTCGAGCTGCGTCCACGCCGACCTGGTGGCTACGACCGCCACCATGCTGCGGGTGTTCGCGCCGCAGGCCGTGCTGTACGGGTTGTCGGTCGTGTTGTTCGGCCTGCTTCAGGCCTACCGCCGGTTCGCCGGGTACGCGCTAGCTCCGGCAATCTCCAGCCTCGTGCTGATCGCCTGCTATCTGGCCTTCGCGCCGCTCGCCAAGGGACTCCCGCTAGCCAGGCTGCCGCTGGCGGCAGAGCTGGTGCTGTCGGTGGGTACCACCGTGGGAATCGCCGCGCTCGTGGTCGTCGGCATGGTGCCGACCTGGCGACTGCACCTGCGGCTGCGCCCCGCGCTGCGATTCCCGCCCGGCGTAGCGCGACGGGCCGGCGGGCTGGCAATGGTTGGCGTGATCGAGCTGATCGCCAACGACATCTCCATCGTCGTGGTCATCGCCCTTGCCAACGGGCGCGGGCCAACTGGCGCTCTGGTGATCTTCAATTACGCATCCCAGGTGTTCAGCACGCTCAATGCGGTACTGGCGCTGTCGATCACGCTCAGCGCGTTCCCGGTCCTGGTATCCCGTGACGGGCCGGCCTTTGATCGCACCTGCGCCGGGTCGACACGCGCCGTAGTGCTCGCCGCTTGGCTGGGCACGGCTCTTATCGCGGCCGTCAGCCTGCCGGCCGCCCATGTCCTCGCCAAACAACCACATCAGGTACCGCAGCTCGTCCTGGCGTTCGCGATGTTCGCGCCTGGCCTGGCCGGGACTGCCGTCATCGCGAACCTGTCGAGGGTCATGCTGGCAATCGGCCAGCTCAAGGTTGCCGCACTGGCCCTCGGTGGCAGCTGGGTGCTGGTGATAGTGGCGCAGCTCGCGGTGGCGGAGCTCGTGCCTGCCCGCCTGGTAGTGCCTGCGCTGGCACTCGGCACCGCTATCGGCCAGACGGCGGCGGCGGTTCCGCTGGTGATCGTCACCCGCCGCATCCGGGGTAAGACGGCGGTGCAGGGCATCGGACGCGCCGCGCTGTCCGGGCTGGCAGCCGCCGCCGCAGGCGCCGCGGTCGGCCTGGCGATCAGCGTCGCGCTGCCAGCCCACCACAAGCTGCTGGACGCTGCCGTCGCGACGGTAGCCGCTGGCTGTGCAGTCATCGCGTTTGCCGCCGTCGCCTTCGCGCTGAACCGCCGCGACATGGCGGCGGCACTGACGCGGCTGGGGCAGGTCTGTCGGCCGTGGGCACCGGGTCGGCTCTTCTCTCGTGCGGATCCGGCGGGAGCGCCGGCCGGAGCGTCGCGGCGGATGGCCAGGCCTTCGACGGCCCGGAAGGTGCTCTCACGGAAGCGGCCGCGCGATCAGTCAGGGGCGCCCGATGACCTATCGCAGCAAGCTGATGGCGACGCTGGCCGAACTCGGCTACCGGGCTGACACGGCGCAGCCAGATGCCGACCACGCACTGGTGGAGATCAAGCGTGGCCGTCGAGTCGCCCCACCCTGCTCGTAGCCGATCAGCCCGTGACTTTGGCAGCAGCCGAGCTGGCCGCGAACACGACGGGATTTGAAACGGTGCTCTGGACCGGCGGCCAGGACAACGACAAGCTGATCCGCGCCCTTACGAGCGTCGCCGCAGGCCGGCACCGCCACTGAGGCGGGGAGCCTGGCTGCGCGGCCATGTACCGACAGCATTCAGCCAGGCTCTCCCGGCCCCCAGGCGGCTAGCTCGCCTGTTCACCTTTTACGGCGGCACGCCGTGGTACGTGCCGCGTCATGAGCCGCGCCTTAGCTCGACCGCACCGGCCCGGTCCGGCGGCAGCGCGGTACACGCCGCCGTCGGCTACCGCTGCGGCAGTAGCAGGTGCCTTCCCGGAATACGCGGCGGTTGGATTCGCGCGGCTTCGGGTGCGGCTCGCTCATCGGTACTGCCCTCCCTCCGCGTGCTGCCCGCTGACGCTCACCTTGCCCGGCACCCGCGCACGGCTATCTCAAAACCAGGCCCGGAGGGCGCAAAGCCATCGCCGGGCGAGATTCACGCTGCCGCACAGCGCCTCGACAGCCACGGCGACATGCGAGCCGAGATTCTCCGGCGCCTGCCCGGAACGCCCGGCAACGGCCCCGCAGGCGGCCAAAATGATCACTGAGGCAGAGCAGCCATCGCGCCGAATCGGCGTAATGGCTGGTCAATGGCGGAGGCTCGGGGATTTGAACCCCGGATGGGCGTGAACCCAAACCGCATTAGCAGAACGCTTCCCATCCTGACGCGACCATCCGGGAAGTGGCGCATATGCCGCCTGACCTGGGCCTGAGCCAATCAAGCGTGCCGGGAACAGGTGCACCTGGCGGCTGATCGCTGCCGCGTCCGTGCGCGCATTGTGCGCGCAGGCGGGGCTCATCGCGCATCCTTCCCGGCCTCGCCGGGGCCCTGCAGGCCCTGCTCTATGAGCGCGGCGATTGCTGTCGACCGCGTCCAGCGGCGCTCCGCGCGGTAGGCATCAAGGTGACGCAACGCGCTCGGCGTGAGCATCACGGTGACTTTCTCGGATCGCATCTCGCTCACGACCCTCAGCCTACTTCTGAACTGTTCGGGTGTCACCTGTTATTTCTCCGTCGCGACGGCTCGCGGCACGACCGCGGCCGCCGTCTCGATCGCCGCGGCCGCGACTTCGGGGAAGAGCAGGACATAGGTCGAGTCGGTGAAGCTCGTCCGGGAGTGCCCCAGCAGCGCGCTGATGAACTTGCTGTCAAGGCCCGCGGCCTTGGCCAGGCTGGCGGCGCCGTGCCTCAGATCGTGGAAGCGGACCGGCGGGTTGCCCGAGCGGAAGGCAAGCGTCTCGAAGCGGTTGCTAGTCCACTGGGCAGCTACCGGCGTGCCGTCCTCGCGCGTGAAAACCAGGCCGGTCTCCGGCCAGTCGCGGCCCCAGGCGAGCTGGTCGGCTGCCTGGACCTTCCGCCAGGCCCGCAGCGCGGCCACGACCGGGACGGGCAGCGGCACGGCGCGGACCCCGGCGTCGGTCTTCGGGGCATCGCTGCCGCCGGTCTCGCGCACGAACGCGACGGCCTGGTCGATGTCGACGTCCGGCCAGTGCAGGCCGAGCACTTCGCCGCGGCGCAGCCCGCAGTATGCGGTGAGCGCGAACAGGGCGCTCAGCCGCTCGCCGGTCTCGTCCAGGTAGTCGAGGAACCGGCCAGTGTGGGCCGGGAGCCACACCATCACCGGGCCCGGGCGCAACCGGGGATTCGCCCAGGCGCGCTGCCGCTCGTCGGCCTTCAGCTCGCGGCCTGCCGCAGCAGTGCTGCGAGCGAGCGCCCGCCGGAACGCCGCCTCGCGTTCAGCGGACCAGGGAAGCGGCCGCACTTTCTGTGCCCGCGGCAACACGACGCCGTCACACGGATTGGAGGCGATCTTCCCGGACCGCCGGGCGGCCTCCAGGGCACCGTGCAGCACGGCGTAGACGCGCCGGATCCGCGCCGGCGATAGCGGCTTCGGCGACTTCTTGTGCCGTCGTTCCCCGGGCGCGAGCTCGCGCCGCTCGTCGTCTGCCCTGGCCGCGAGCAGCCGCTTCAGCACATCGCCGGACTCCTCGCCGTGCGGGAGCGGGACGTTGATCTGCATCATTGCCCGGATCGCCTCGGAGATGTGCCGGTCGCGCAGGTCGATCAGCCGGATGTGGCCGAGCGCCGGAGACCAGTAGAGGTCGACCGCCTCCCGGATGGCCGCGTGCGTCGATGGCTTCACGTCGATCTTGCCTGCGGCGAAATCGGCAAGGTAGGCACCAGTCTTCAGCGACCGGTCAAGCGCCCGGACTCCCCCGGCCTGCCGGGCCAGCGTGACCGCCTGGTGCTCCTCGGCGGCCTTCCTGGTCCGGAACGGTCCTTCCTCGGGCTGATGTCGCCTGCCGTCCGGCCCGCGCGGCGCTTCCCGGCGGTAGAACCAGCCGAGAGCGTGCCCCTTGGCGCCAAGCTTCGGGCACTTCCGGCCCAGCGGCCTGCCGGTCTGCGGGTCGCGGCACGAGCAACGCTGGTACGGCCTCGCCGTCACTGCTTAGGCTCCGGCTCGCCACGCCGCAGCGGGTCTTGCGTGCCCGGCTCCCGGCTGCTCCGCTGGCGCTCCTCGCGGACCAGGCCAAGCGCCTTGTCCCATTCAGCCTGGTTGGCCGGGCGGTGCCCGAGCAGCCGCTGCGCATCGGCCTCCACCCGTGCTCTCTCAGCTCGCTCTGCGAGCTTCCTCGCCTCGGCTGCCCGGACCTCCCCTGGCCGCTCGCTTCGGACGTCGTCCAGCCTGCGGCTAAGTGCCTCGTGGAGCTTGTCGATGTCGCCTAGGACGCCCCGCAGGGCGTCGTACTGCTCCTGCAGCCGCCCAAGCCGGTTGACGATCCGTTCCTCGGTCGTCAGGTCATCGAGCGTCTGGGCGAGTTCATCACCCCGGCCGGGGTCGAGATACAGATTCTCGGCCGCGATGTAGCGCTGCCGGTAGGCCAGGGTGGCGGGCTCATCATCGTAGGGCGGTTCGGACGACAGGAAAGTGAACAAGTCGTACATATTGTGGCATATAGGACCCTTGCCGTCAGAGAGGTGGAACAAGTACCGCCGGTCGACGCCATCGTCCTCTGGTGGCAAGAACAGCGCCGATATGGGAATGTCGAGGACCATCGCAATCGACAGCACGTCGTCCGCGCTGAATTGCCTGACGCGCTTGCCGTCCCATGACCGCTCGGCCGCCGAAACGACGACCTTGCTCCATCTCAGCATCTCGCCCAGCTGCTCCTGGGTCAGGTCGGATGCCTTGCGGAAGCGAGCCAAGTTGTAGGCGACGATCTGGTTGATCGTGACGTGAACGCCGGACAGCGCGGTATACGAACTGCCCACCCTCAGTCTGGCCTCTATCTCCTCGTACTCCACTCGCTGACAGTAGCCGCATCGGGTCCGCAGATGCCAGATTTTCCGGCATGAACCTGCGAAACACTTGACTGTGCGGTAGCGCATCGGCAGTCTGTAGATGCCAGATCTAGTCCGATGAGTCTGGCTGCTACAGATCATTACGGCCGCTGTCGATTGGTGCGCGATATGAACCAGCTAGAGATGTCGATCGACGAACTGCTCGCCCTGCCGGTGAGCGTGGACCTGGTCACCGCCGGCCGGTGCTTCGGTATCGGCAGAACTAAGGCATTCGAGCTCGCGCAGCGCGGCGAGTTCCCGTGCCGGGTGATCCGCGTCGGAGTGCGGTACCGAGTACCGCGCAGTGCGCTCATAGGGGCGCTAGGGATCGACCCCGCTGCCGCGCAGGAGCGTGCCGGCCAGTCCGGCGACGCTGCCTGACCGTCAGGCAGTCCCCCGTCCATCCGAGCCAGGGAGGCCCCGTGTCGCGTCCGCACCCGCGCCGCCGCAAGCCGGCACCACCCGGCCGCGTCCAGGTGGTCTGCACCGGCCGCGGCAAGCACGACCCGGTGCCGCTGCGGCGGCTGCAGCTAATCCGCGACGGCGACACCGTAAGGGTGCTGTGGCGCGGAGGGGACGGACCTGCTCCCGAGACGGGGTTCCGCGCTGCGGACGGCATGAAGACGCTCGAGTTTGCGTGCCGGACCTGCGGCCGGCATGCCAAGTACCGCGAGGACAGGCTCACCGAGATCCTGCGAGTCCTGGCCGAGAACCAGGAGACCGCCGGCAACACGCCGGTCGTCTGCGACATCAGCATGGTCGAGAGGGCGTAGGCTATGGACTACGAGCGCGTGGCTGGCTGTGATGCCGGGCTGAGGCCCAGGTACCCCGCCCGTAGCTTTGTAGGCGCCTCGCGAGGGCGTGGAGATCATCCATGCCCGGAGGCATCCGTGTTTCCCACTTGGACCCTGGCGCGGTCGCGGCTGGCCCGCGCCGTGCAAGACGGCGCCCCCGCCGAGCGCATCGCCGAGCTGCGACACCAATACCACATCGCGCGTGCGGCATGTAACCTCGGCGACCTCATCGCCGCCCACCAGCCGACCCCCGACGAGCGGCGCGCGCTGGCTGATCTGCTGGCCGAGGGGGGTGGTGACCGTGACGGCGCCTGACCCCCGCAAGACGAGAGGCCGGCCACCAGGTGACCGACCCCTAACGCCCGAGCTCGCCAGCTCCCACACCGCCGCCGCCCCCGCCGAGAGGCGGACAGCTGCGCCTACGTGCATGATAGCGCAGGCCAGCGTCGGTGCTGCGGGAATGCAGGCGTGGCGGCTGGCAGTCGAGCACCTGCATGGCCAGGGCCTGCCCGCGGCGGTGCCCGAGCTGGTCGGCGCGCGTCTGCGCCGCCAGGGCGTCCGCGCCGACTGGGCGCACAGCCGGAGGTGGGCAGCGTGACACCCCAGCAGATGCGGCTGCGCCGCCAGGTACTCGAGCTGATCGCCTCCGAGGTCGGCCTGACCGACAGGCAGATCGCCAGCAGGCTAGGCGTCACCGCCGCGGAACTCCGGCCGGTCATCGGGCAGCTCATCGGCACCCGGCGGCTCGACGTTTGCTGGGGCTATCTGGTGATCCCGGCCCGGCCTGCTGCCGCGGAGCGTGCAGCGTGACGGCGCCGGACATGACCGCGATCCTTGAGCGGTCAGACGAGCGTGACAGGTACAGCCAGCGCATCCTCGACGCCTGGCGTGACGGCTTCGCCGCCGGCGAGCGGGCACACGCCGACGACTACGAGGCCGGGTTCGCGGACGGCGCGACCGCGCTCAAGAACGCGCAGCACGACGCGCACCGGCTCGCCGAGCTGGAGGCACGCCGCTGGAGTCTGCGCGGCGAGCCGCGTACCCCGCAGTCGTTCGCGCAGCCCCATCCGGCCGACTATCAGGGCGGTCCGCTGCCGCTCGAGCGACCAGGCGAAGTCTGGCTTGGAGGGCCGGCTGTCCACCATCACCGTCCCTGCACTCAGGCGTGCCGGTCGTACCGGCCCGGATGGTACTCGGCTGCTGATGCCATAGCGATTCTGCGGCGACTGCCCGGCGACTACGCCAGTCAGATCGCGGCGCTGCGCACCCAGGCACCCGCTGGCCAGGGCGGTGAGGCAGCGTGAGCGGCTTCTACGGGCGCGATTTTGATGATGCGGGCAACATGATCGGCGCGGCCGACCCGCTGCCCGACGAGCCGGTCACCGAGCTGGGCTATGCCCGGCGGCTGATCCACGTCTACGGCTCGCAGCTTCGCTACGTCCATGCCTGGCGCAGGTGGCTGGTCTGGGACGGTCAGCGGTGGGCAGCCGACTCGACCGGTCAGGCCGCCCGCTGGACGAAGTCGATCGCCCGGCTGGTTACCGCTGATGCCATCGCGATCGCCGACGACAAAAAACGCCTCGCCGCCGAGAACCTGGCCCGCCGGGGTGAGTCGTCGGCCGGAGTGTCGGGTGCGCTGGCCCTGGCCGGCACCGAGCAGGAAGTCGTGGTCACGCCCGGCGACCTGGACGCCGATCCCTGGCTCATCAACTGCGCTAACGGCACCCTGGACCTGCGGACCGGGGATCTGCGAGCGCACAGCCGCGAAGACCTGCTGACTAAGCTCGCGGCCGGAGCCTTTGATCCCGAGGCGAGCGGCAAGACGTTCGAGCGCTTCCTCACCGAAGTTCAGCCCGACCAGGGGATGCGCGACTACCTTCGCCGGCTCACCGGCCACGGCCTGGTCGGCGAGGTCATCGAGCATGTGCTGCCGATCCACTGCGGCGAGGGCGCGAACGGCAAGTCGACTTTCTTCGGGGTGGTCAGCGCGGCGCTGGGCGACTACGCCGCACCCGCGGATCCGAGCCTGCTTACCGCCCGGGGCTATGACGCGCACCCGACGGGCACGGCGGACTTGTTCGGGCTGCGGCTGGCCATCGTGCACGAGACGGATCAGGGCCGCCAGCTCGCTGAGGGCACGGTCAAGCGCCTGACCGGCGGCGACCCGATCAAGGCGAGGCGCATGCGGGAGGACTTCTGGTCGTTCCGGCCATCGCACACCTTCGCGATGCTCACGAATCACAAGCCTGCGGTCAGCGGGACCGATGAGGGCATCTGGCGCCGGCTGCGGCTGATCCCGTGGGGTGTCGTCATCCCGGAGAGTCAGCGGGATGAGGAGCTTGGTAACAAGCTCTCGCTCGAGCTGGATTACGTGCTGACCTGGCTAGTCCGCGGCTGCATCGACTGGCGCGCGGAGGGGCTCGCCGAGCCGAAGCAGGTAACGGACGCGACAAGCGGTTACCGCGGGGAGTCCGACGCGATCGGCAGGTTCCTCGGCGAGCGGACCATGAGCCAGGGCCAGATCAGGAGTTCCGAGCTGTACCAGGCGTACGCGAAGTGGTGCGCCGACGAGGGCGCTGAGCCGGTCACTCAGACCGCGTTCTCGGTCGAGCTGGCGAAGCGCGGGTACGCGAAGAAATCGGCAGCGACGGGGAACTTCTGGACCGGGCTGGGGCTGTCCAGTGAGTAGGCAGTGGAGGGTCGTGGAGGGTCTGGAGGGTCTATCACCCACACGCGCGCGCGTGTGGGTGATGAAGCTGCGAACCCTCCATACCCTCCACTGGGCGTCCTCGCCGGGCGGAATCGTGGAGGGTCTGGAGGGTCTGCGGGTTAACCGCCCACACGCGTATGCGCGAAGCTGCGAACCCTCCATACCCTCCACTTCGCTCGGTGCCGCCCCGGTACCCGATGCGATCGCGGCCGCGTTCGACCGGTTCGAGGTCCGGGTGGCTGCCCGGCTCGGTCACGCCTGTGAGGACCTTGACCGGCTGTTCTCGGTCTGCCAGGGCACGACTGCGGAGGTAGCCCGGTGAGCGACTACCAGGTGATGCCGCCGCTCAGCGACGAAGAACGGGCCGCGCTGCGCGCCGACATCGCCGAGCGCGGAGTGCTCGTGCCAGTGGTCACCGACCAGCACGGCAACATCCTCGACGGCCATTACCGCAAGGAGATCGCCGGCGAACTCGGCATTGCCTACCGCACCGACGTTCTCGATGTCGCCGATGACGACGAAGCCCGCAGCCTGGCGCGGATGTACAACCTGGCCAGGCGTCACCTCGCCCGCGAGCAGAAGCGCCAGCTCATCGCCGAGGAGATCACGGCACGACCAGACCGCTCAGACCGCGAGATCGGCCGCATGATGCGCTGCGACCACAAGACGGTCGGTGCGGTGCGGCGCGAGCTGGCCGGGGAAATTCCCCACGCCGGCCTGACGCCGGCGCAGCAGCAGATGGCCAGGGTCGTGTTCGCTGCGATGCGAGCGCGGACCATGCAGGCCATGGTGACACTGAGCGGTGAGCCTGGCATGTTTGGGCTCTCCGACCCAGGGGTCTTTGACGGAGTGGACGCGTCGGTCATCGGCGGCGCTTCCCGGCGTTTCGCCGAGTGGGCCTGCACCGCGCCTGAGGTGCGCGGCTTCATGTGGGAGTACGCGGACCCGGACGACCGGGCCGCTGCCGATGCTGGTGTCGACGCTGACGCGATCCGCTCAGCCTGGCGGCACCTTGACGCCCTGGCGGCAGTCCAGTGACCGCCGTACCGGTTTACGGGCCTAGCACCGTACGGCGCTCCCGCTCGACCAGCGCCGCGCTGACCGCGCTGGACGATTCGATCATCGCCGCAGTCGAGACCGAGCACCCGGTCACGCTGCGCGGCGTGTTCTACCGCGTGGTGTCGGCCGGCGATGTTGCCAAGACGGAGCTGGGCTACCGGCAGGTCGGCCGCGAACTGCTCAAGCTCCGGCGGGCCGGGGCTATCCCTTATGACTGGATTACTGACGGCACCCGCTGGGTGAGCAAGCCCGACACCTACGACTCGCTGGATCGAATGCTTCAGGACGCGCAGGCGTCCTACCGGCGGGCGCTGTGGCGCGACCAGGGCGCCGAAGTGCACATCTACTCCGAGAAGGACGCGATCAGCGGCGTGGTGCTGCCCGTCACCGAACAGTGGGACGTGCCGCTGGGCATCGTCCGCGGGTACAGCAGCGAGTCCTTTGCCTGGTCGGTCGCTCAGTCCGTGATCGCCGCCGCGGAGCGCGGCAAGCGCGTGCACGTCTACCAGCTCGGCGACCACGACCCGTCTGGCGTGGACGCGTGGCGCGCGTTCCGGGAGCGGGTCGTGTCCTTTCTCGGCCCGCTGTGCACGCCGGAGATGCGCCGCCGCGCCGTCGATGTCGGCGTCGGGTCATGCATCACCGAGGCGATGGTCGGCCAGCCGCTCGGCGTCAGCGAGGTCGAGGCGGACTGCTGGTGCGACTGCGAGGACGGCTGCCAGCGGGGCGCCTGCCAGTGCGAGGGAGGCTGCGGCTGCGATGACGACTGTGACTGCGGTTGCGGCCTTGCCGGGCATGTCTCTTACGGCTTCCTGACCGATGACAGGCGGGAGAGCCGCAGGGTCAGCTTCGCCCGCCTGGCCGTGACCGAACGGCAGATCCGGGACATGTCACTGCCGACCCGGCCGACCAAGCGCACCGACAGCCGCAGCGCCGCGTTCGGCGACGGCGAGTCGGTCGAGGTCGACGCCATCCCGCCTACGGTGCTGCGGCGGATCGTGTCCAGCGCGATCACCCGGCACATCGACCAGCACCAGCTCGACATCACCCGCACCTACGAGGCAGCCGAGCGCGAGGCGCTCACCGCCATGATCGGCACCCGCCAGCAAGGAGACGGCCGATGACCGACGACAGCCAGGACCGCGGCCCCGAGGCACACGGGCTGCCCCCGCACGACCCCGCGGTAGTCGATCTGATCCTCAAGGAGGCGGACGGCCGCGGACCGCTGACACCGGCGGAAGAAGATCGCGTCAACGGCGCCGGGCTGGCGGACTGGTTTGTCTCGGACCTGATCCTCGCCGCCCGGCGCGAGATCGCGCTCGGCGAGTTGCTGGGGGCGTTCGAGGCCGCCGGCGGGAGCCTCGATGACGTCCTGGGCCGGGACGAGGACGACGGCTAAGCGCCCGCTGCTGGCTGCCGCGATCGGCACGGCGACGGCCGCGGGCGTTGCCGGGGCGTCGGCAGCCTTCGGCGGTGAGCTGGCCCCGCATCCGGTGAGCCGCCGTCTTTAGCGGTAGCGCCGCGGTGCAGTCGTCATCGCGCCGAAGATTACAATTCCGGCTTTCTCCGTTCCGGATAGCGGGTATGGACTGCGTATCTGGTTATGGTGTGGCCATGGTGCAGAGACAGGGAGGTGCGGCTGCGGCCAGAGACAGGCGCTTCACCGTGCCGCTCTTCACTATCGTCGAGGGCGCGCGTCATCTGGGCATGCCCGCATCGACGCTGCGTGACTGGACCCAGCGAATGGCCGGGACGGCGCCGCTCGTGCACCGGGTCGCCCCGTCCACGCCCCGAGCCGCCTCGCTGCCGTTCATGGGCATCGTGGAGGCGCACATGCTCCGCGGCTTCAGAGAGCTCGGCCTGTCACCGCTTGAACTCCGCAATGCGGTCGCGCAGCTCCGCGCAGACATGAAGGACGAGTACGCGCTTGCCACCACGAAGGTGGCAACGGACGGCGTCAGCCTCCTGGTTAACATGGCCGCATCGTCAGCCGAGCCCGAGTGGACCCGCATCCGGGACAGGCAAGGCCTCATCGCCGGCACTATCGAGCGCTACCTGAAATTCGTCACGTGGCGACAGTCCGACCGCTACCCGTTCAGGCTGACCCTCAGCGCGTACCAGGGTGCCGACGTCATCATCGACCCCAGGTTTGCGTTCGGCCAGCCAGTGCTCGAGCGGGAGAAGATCCGGGTCGAGGACATCCTCGACGCATTCTGGGCTGGCGAGAGCTACGTTGCCATCGCGGGCGAGTTCGGAGTGAGCACAGATGCCGTCGAAGCGGTCATCCGCTCGGCAACTCGCCGACGCGCCGCCTGAGTTCTTAATTGACCGGAGCCTCGGCCGGCTCCAGCTGCCCAAGACGCTTCGCGAGGCCGGGCTGACCGTCCGCGCACTGGCTGACGTTTACGGTGAGGCGGTCGCACAGGAGACCGACGACGTGACCTGGATATCGCGCGCAGCCGCGGAAGGCTGGGCCGTGCTCTGCAAGGACGACCGTATCCGCAGGCGCCCTGCCGAACGCGAGGCGCTGACTGAGGGCAGGCTGCGGGCGTTCTGCCTCATGAACGCAAACCTAGGCTTCACCGAGCAAGCCGCCTACTTCATGGCCAACCGGTTTCGGATCATTCAGGCCTGCGCCAAGCCGGGCCCTTACCTCTACGGCGTCTACAGAGACGAGATCCGGAAGGTCTGGCCGCCCGACAGTTGACAAGCGGTCGGCTAGGGGGCCTGCCTGCCGGCCGTGTGCCGTAGTCCGGTGCGCCTCATCCAGGCGCGGGTCCTCGCTGAGCAACCTGTCTATCAGCCGCCCCGAATGCCGCCAGTCCCAGCAGCGCGCCCAGCGAGACCTCTCACCCGCTCACCCGCGAGGGCAGAGCACACGGCTGCGGGCACTGTTGCCGCGAGCCGGATGCGCCAGCGCCACCCGGATCTGCCTTCGTGGGCGCCGCGGAGCAGCTGCACGGCCGACATGAGGTCCCAGGGATCCCACTTCCGCAATAACACGGAACGGCCGGGCCGGGAAGGGCGAGCCGCGTTCCGCAGTCCCGGAAAGCAGGCCGTTGACCTGCTAAAATACGGTTATGAGCAAATCTGAGCGGCTAGCGCGCCAGGGGATCGTCGACTGGTACGCCCAGCGGGACGCCGCCGACCGCAAGGCACTCGCCGAGATCGCGTCCCGCTACCGGATGCAGCCAGCGGCGACGACGGACGAGCTGCTGGCCGCCATGGAACCGGCCGACGCTGACACTGTCCGCGAGATCCTCTCCCACCAGCTGCTGTCACCGGAGGCGGCCGGCTTCGACCTCGAGCAGATCCGCGAGCTCGGCGAGACGTTCCGCCGTCCCGCGGGCACCGGCGGCGCGTAAGCCACAGTCAGGTGTCACGGTCATCTGCCAGGTCCGCGGCCGGCAGCTCCCGCAGCCGCCGCGCAGTGACCTTCGCGCCTTCCCGCGCCATCATGGCCAGCGCGTCCTCCTGCGCCCGCTCAGCGATCCCCAGGTCCTTGCGCAGCCGCGCGTACGACGCCGGGTCCAGGCCCAGCCGGGCCCGTTCCCTGGCCGCATGCCCCGCCGCTGACCGCCACGCGTCGACCGGCGCCCGCGTCCCCGCCAGCTTCGGCGTCACCATCGCCTCCGCGCCCATCGCCCCGATGTGCTCGTACAGCACCATCGCGACCGCTTCCGCCTGCGCCCACGCCCGCGCCTGATACCGCCACGCCGGCGACCGCACGTGATCAGGCACGCCCGGGTCGGCGAGCAGCCCGGCGAGGATCTCCCCGGCCAGCGGCCCCGTCACCCGCGGCGAGTAAGCACCATGCGCCAGCGCCGCGGTGTTCCCCGCCTCGAACGGCGGCCACGAATACCCGCGGGCAGGTCTCGGCGACGTCCCGTCCGCGCCAGGAGGCGCCCCGGTCAGCGGCGTCACCCCCAGCACATCATCCCGCAGCACCCGCTTACGCCGACCCGCCACACGCCTCCCACCACATCCGCCTCGCAGCCACCACCCCAGGCCAGCACACGGGAAACCCCCCTTGGGGGAATCCGCTCCCGCGCGCGGCTTCATCACCAGTAAATCGCAGAAACGATGCGCGCGTAGCCGGGCGCCTCGCGGGGCGCGAACGCGCCGGCCGTAATGTGACGCAGCGCCGCGCGCGAGGCTTCGCAGGTCACGCTGCGCTGCCTTGGCCGGTATTCTTACGTAAGGAAATGCGCTCAGCGGCGCTGCCGCTGGCGATTCTTACGTAAGGATCTCGTGACCTGCGGAAATGGCCAGAACTAATGCGGAGTACCAGCGGGACTGGCGTCAGCGCCGCGCTGAGCGCCTGGCCGTGCTCGAGCGCGAGACGGCCGGCCTTCGCCGCCTGCTGGCAGACGCGCAGGCTGACCTCGCGACCGCGCTTGCCGACAATGAGCGCCTGGCGGCGGCGCAATGCAGGCATCCGGCCGGCGCGGTCGACGGCGGCACGTGCCGGGCGTGCGGCTCTGAGGTCTGGTAGCTAGCTCCGCCCGTTCTCCGGGGCGTCCTGGCGCAGCGCGGCGACGTCGACGTGGCGGTAGAGCGTTGCCCGGCTGACGCCGATGACGTCCGCGATGCGGGCTGCTGACATTTCCGGGTGATGGGCTGCGAGCATCCGGGCGGTCTCGATCTTCTCGGCGCTGATCGACGGGCCGCGGACGGGCAGCCTGCCGCCGTGGCGTTCCCTGGCCGCGGCGAGCCCCTCGAGCGTGCGCTCGCGGGTGAGCTCGGCTTCGAGCTCGGCCAGCGCCGCCATGATCTGGAAGAAGAACTTGCCCATCGCGGTGCTGGTGTCGATCGGCTGGTCGAGCATGCGCAGCTGCACTCCGCGCCCGGCGAGCACGTTGACGACGTCGACCAGGTTGACGAGGGAGCGGCCGAGCCGGTCAAGCTTGGTCGCTATGAGCGTGTCGCCGGACCGCAGGACGGCCAGGAGCTCGTCCCAGGCCGGCCGGGACCGGAGCTTGCCGCTGCGGCCGTCGTCAACGTAGATGCGGTCCTGCGGGATGCCCTCGGCGAGCAGCCGCTGCACCTGGTTGTCGACGTGCTGTGCCTTGCGCGAGCGTGCCGGGGCCATGCTGACCCTGGCGTATCCGAACGTTGCCATCGGTGTCTCTCCTCGGGTTTCGGTGGCTGACGGTTCCCCTTGGCGGCCGGGCCAGTCACGCCCCGGCCGCCGCGGGCAGCGGTCAGTAGTCCCTGTCGTCGTCCCAGCCGGCGGTGATGCCCGCCAGGCCGGCCATGATGTCGTCGTCGTCGTCGCGCTCGCCGGCGATGTCGCTGTAGCGGGCGAGTTCCTCGCAGGCCTCGCGGG
>JAJYUU010000262.1 GCA_021792405.1 Actinomycetes bacterium | reverse complement strand
CCGGTACCGACGGCTGCGCGCAAGGCCGCGGCCTGGGTCTGCATCCGGTCGCGGCGATCCAGCACGAGCTCGGCCAGGAACGCGTCGAAGTCCTCGAAGTGCCGGTAGAGGACTCCCTTGGCGCAGCATGCCTCGGTGGTCACGGCGCGGCTCGTGAGGGCGTTCGGGCCGTCCCGGAGCAGCACACGCTCTGCCGCATCGAACAGCTGATCGCGCACGTCGCGAATATGCACGCCGGTTGGCACCGCGCGTTGTTCCTTCCCGGTCGCTGGTCGACAAGTGGGCATGTGCTCACTACAGTGGGCACATGCCCACTGTACCCCCTGGCCGCGCTGGGCAGCCACTGCGGCCGGAATCACCGGGGCCACCGGATCCGCAGCCGCCGGATCCGCAGCCGCCGGAGCGAGCGATCTTCTACGATTCCCGGTCCCAGCGAGCCCGGCAGGTAGCCGAGTCATTCGGCACCGATGCCGAGCGATACGACCGGACGCGGCCCCGCTACCCTGACGACATGGTGGCGCGAATCGTCGCCGCCAGCCCAGGCACCGACGTTGTCGATGTCGGCTGCGGCACTGGCACCGCATCCCGGCAGTTCCAGGCGGCCGGTTGCAGGGTGCTCGGTGTCGAGCCCGACGCCCGGATGGCCGACTTCGCGCGGCGCACCGGGGTCGATGTCGAGGTGGCGACGTTTGAGGACTGGCAGCCGGCCGGCCGGGAGTTCGACGCCGTCATCGCCGGCACGGCCTGGCACTGGGTGGACCCGGTCGCCGGAGCGGCCAAGGCGGCCCTGGTGCTGCGGCCGGGCGGCCGCCTTGCGCCGTTCCACCACGTGGGCCAGTCCCCGCCGGAACTAAGCGAGGCCCTCAGCAAGGCTTACCGGCAGGTTGCGCCCGACCCGCCGGTCAGCCGCGATGGCCGGTCGCCGAAGTCAGCGCTGGACCTCTATCAGCCGCTGTTCGCCCGGATCGCCGCCGGGATCCGCGAGGCAGACGGGTTCGGCGAGCCGGAGCAGTGGCGCTTCGACTGGGAGCGCACCTACACCAGGGACGAGTGGCTCGACCAGTTGCCCACGCTCGGCGGCCTCACCCTGCTCCGTTCGGACAAGCTGGCTATCGTGACGCAGAGCGTCGGTACGGCGATCGACGCAATGGGCGGCAGTTTCAGGATGGCCTACACCACGGTGGTCGTCACCGCGGTCCGCGCCGGTCGATAGCAGCCAGGCTAGGACTGACCGGGCTGGTGTGCGTCAGGGCGGTAGCCGGACTCGGCGTACCGCACGTAGCGTTCGAAGACTTCGGTGACGCCCTGGCGGTCGCCGGTGGCGAGCAGGTCGAGCAGCAGGCCCCGGGTAACGGCGACGGCCAGCCGGGCTTCTAGCCGTGCGGTCCGCTCGTCCAGGCCGGCTTCCCTGCTGATGGCGGGCGCGATCGCGGAGACCCACGGTTCGATCGCGTTGCTGAGGAATTCTTCGGTGCCGGGACGGCCGACCAGCGCCTGGCCGTATAGCTCGAAGAACAGGCGTTCGGCGGGCCACAGCAGCGGGTCACTGAAGTGCTGCCAGAGGCGCCGGGCGTCGACGGCGACCAGTTGTGCCACCTCAGCCCGCTGGGCCTCTTCGACCGCGAAGGCGACCGCCGTCAGCAGGCCTTCCCGTGACCCGAAGTGGTACAGCAGCATCCGGTGGCTGGTGCCGATTGCCCTGGCCAGCTCGCGCAGGCTCATGTCCGCGATCCCGCCGTGCATGGCCTGCTCTAGCGCGGCAGCCAGCAGGCGCTCCCGCGGTTGCGATGCTGTCATGGCTAAGTGTACCATCTGGTTCATGTACCAAGTGGTACATGAGTGGCTAGCTGGCCGGGAGCGTGGACCGATGGGGAAGCTGAACGTCGAAGCCGAGCAGATCGCGGCCGCGGCAGCCGACGACGTCTGGGCGCTGGTCAGCGACATCACGGCGTATTCCCGGTGGGGCCCATGGAGCGAAGGCGCCTACCGGTCCCTCGGCGAGACCTCACCACGTGGTCCTGGTGCGGTTTACTGGCTGCGTTCGTCGCGCCGCTACGGACTCGTCCGCCCGGTCTCAGTCGAGAAGATCCTCGACGCCGAGGAAGGCCGGCGCCTTGCCTATACGGTGATCGGCGGCATTCCGGTCCGCAACTACCGTGCCGAGATCATTCTGACGCCCGTGGCCGGCGGGACGCACATCCGCTGGGCAGCGTCCTTCGATCAGACCCTGGCGGGCCGGCTGGTGCACCGCTCCCTCCGCAAGCTGTACCCGCAGATCGTCGCCCGACTTGCGGCTGCGGCCGAGGACGCGGCCGGCCGAGTCTCGGGCAGCGAACCCGCACGCGACTCAGCCCGGTGACCGGCCGAAAGACCGGTGACCGACGGGGTGGCGTTCCCGGTGCCGAGCCCCGGCCACGACGACCGCGGCCATACCGGGGCCTGGGGAACAATGGAGTCATGGGACTTCGGACGGCGTTCACTCACCTGTTCTCGATACCTCACCCGATTGCCCTTGCGCCAATGGGCGGCTCGGCGGGCGGCGCTCTTGCCGCGGCAGTGTCGGAAGGCGGCGGTCTCGGCCTGGTCGGGGGCGGACGTGCGGACGCCGGGTGGCTGGATCGCGAGCTGGAGATCGTCGCCCGGCGTACCGGCAGGCCATGGGGCATCGGATTCCTGAGCTGGGCAGCCGGTGCCGCAATCGTCGAGCGGGCGCTGGCGCGCGGGCCAGCGGCGGTGCTGCTGTCCTTCGGTGACGTGCGACCGCTCGCGCCGGTGGTGCGCGGCGCCGGCGTGAAGCTGATCGTCCAGGTCACCAACCTGGACGAGGCCCGCCAGGCCGTCGACGAGGGCGCGGACGTCATCGTCGCGCAGGGCACGGAGGCAGGCGGTCACAGCGGAAAGGCGGGCAGGTCCACGATGTCGTTCGTCCCGGTGGTGGCCGATCTGGCGGCACCGACGCCGGTCCTGGCGGCCGGCGGGATCGCCGACGGCCGCGGCATCGCTGCAGCGCTGGCGCTCGGGGCCGCTGGCGCCCTGGTCGGAACCCGGTTCCTGGCAACGCCGGAGTCACTGGCTGACCCCTCAGTCCCCAAGGCGATCTTGGACAGCAACGGCGAGCAGACCGAGCGCAGCTCCGTGCTCGACATCGTCCGGGACACCGGCTGGCCGCGTGAGTACCTGGCGCGGACCGTGCGCCACCCGGTGATCGACCAGTGGCGCGGCCGCGAGGACGAACTGACCGCCGACAGCAGCGCGAGGCCGTCCTACCAGCGGGCTGTGGACCGGGGCGAGCTACCTCCGGCCCCGGTCTGGGCCAGCCAGGCAATTGATCTCATCACCGATATCAGGCCGGCCGCCGATCTCGTCGGTGACCTAGTCCGTGAGGCGGAGTTCGCACTGGCGCGGGTCAATCGCGCCCCGTGAAGTCCGGGCCTGCGACGTCGCCGGAGTTGCGCCACCGCTCGATGTAGCGGAAGCAGGCTGGCGCAACCGCAGAGTAGCCTGCCTGCCAGCAGCGAGTGCGCCGTCGTTGACCAAGTCCCGGTACCGTAGCTCGCCTGCCGGTGAACTGGGCATGAACTCGTCGCCGCGGTCGGTCCACATGATCCACCTGCGGCCCGTCTCGTCCCACTGGTCCGCCACCTGGGTGCGAGAGAGGACGTCATCGTGCAGTCCGTTCCGCCGAGTCCGCCGGGCCGCGGGCGGCGCTGCCCCCGGCGCTGGTCGTACCGTCCCCGGCAGGTCATTATTGGCGGTATCGCCGGTCGGCAGCAGCTGGCCAGATCGAGGCATGGTGAACACTCATGAGCAAATCACCGATCAGATGGCTCGACGACGTGGCAAAGCACGACTACGAGTCGGCGTTCGAGTACTTGTCACTGAAATTCGATCTTGCGCTCGCCAGCGAGATCGTGGATCGCATGAAGAAGGCCACGGTGACCTCGCGGCGCGCCAACGACATTCTGCGTGCCACCGGCCTGCCCCCGCTGGCGCTGACCGATCCCGGCGTCAGGCGTGACCTGCTGAAGCTGCTGAACGGCGAGAAGCTGTCACCGGTACTGGTCTGTGATCAGAAAGCGGGTGCCGATATCGCGGACGGATACCATCGGGTCAGCCTGGCGTACAACATCGACCCGTTCATGGGCGTTCCCTTGAGGCTCGGCTAGCTGCCCGCCATGGCAG
>JAJYUU010000261.1 GCA_021792405.1 Actinomycetes bacterium | reverse complement strand
TGCTGGCCGCGCACCACGTGACCGCGGTGCTGTGGCTGCTGCTCGCGCTGCTGGCCGCGACGCTGCTGGCGATCCGCAACGCTTACGGTGTCCTGGCGGTGCTCGTCACGGCCAGCGCGGTCGCCGCGGTGAGCTGGGTCGCCACCGCCGCGGTCCAGGCGGCCTTTGGCTACACCGCCGCCTGGTTCCTGCTCCTCGGCGGAGTTCGGGCGGTCGCCGAACTGCAGGCCCAGCGCCGCCGCAGCCGGCGCCGTGGCCAGGCGAGCACGTCAGATGCCGACCAGCTCGGCCGGCTGACAGGCGTGCCCGGCGGCGCCTGGGTCGCCGTTTTCGCGCTGGTGTGCATCGTCGCGCTCGTCGTCGGTGCGCGCCTGCTCATCCCGGGCTTGCCGTACCTGCCGCATGTCAGCGAGGGCTTTGGCGCGCTCTTGCGGGCATTGGGGTAGCAGACGGCCGACTCCCTAGCTCGTTGCTGGGCACAAAAGCCGCATAGCGGCCTTGGAAACCCATGAAACGACTAGGGTGTCGGTTTCCCGCCTTCTACTTCATTGCCCACACGGACTGACCCGGTCCAGGCAGCTGTCCCGGCTCGCCTGGTCGCGCCGCGTTTCCGCGGGAACGCGCAATCAGGCCTGACAATGAACCGTGGATACCACCGGCCCGTCCAGCGTGTGGTCAGTCCGCGTCACCGGCTATGACCCGCTCTTGTTTGCGACTACCTGCGCGCCGATAGCCGGCCCGCCGGTGAGTACGCGGCAGCGAAACGGGGGCTACCAGCTGCCCGGCAACTCGCTGCCGTACCAGGACTCGATGATGCGGTGCGCTATCGACACCGGCGGCGGCAGCCTGATCCTCCCCGCGGCGACCGCGGTGGCGAGTTCGGCTCGGCTGTACCAGTTCGCCTCCGCGATCTCGTGCGCGTCGACGCGGATATCGGCGTGGCCCGCCAGCGCGCGGAAGCCGAGCATCAGGCTCTGTGGCATCGGCCAGGGCTGGCTGCCCAGGTAGGTCACCGCGCTGACGCTGATACCGGTTTCCTCCGCGACCTCGCGAGCGACCGCCTGCTCGGCAGACTCCCCCGCCTCGACAAAGCCCGCGAGGATCGATACTCGCCCCGGCGGCCACTGCGCGTTCCTGGCGAGCAGGGCGCGGTCGGCGGGATCGGTGACCAGCACGATCATCGCGGGGTCGACCCGCGGGAAATGCTCGCTGCCGTCGACCGGGCACTTGCGTGCGTGGCCGGAGGCGATGGGCTCGGTCGGCGCGCCGCAGCGCGGGCAGTGCGTGAACGTCTCATGCCAGTTCGCCAGCGCTACCGCGTGGGTAAGCAGCCCGGCGTCCCGGTCGGACAGCAGCGGGCCGGCCTCGCGCAGGGAAGCCGGACGCAGTCCGGGGCCGGCCGGGCCGGACAGCGGGCCGGCCACGCCGAAGTAGGCGCGGCCGCCAGAGTCAATGCCGAGCAGGAACCGCACTCCGTCCGGTGCCTGCGCGGGCGCACTGAACGCCAGCCCGGCGTCCTGGTCACTGAACGCGACGAGCGCCTGCCCGCGCTCGACGGCCACTACCCGCGTCGCCGGGTCCGCCCAGGCTGCCTCAAGCCAGGACTCGTCCACCCGCCGATGTCCGGCCCGGTCGACGTCGCCGCGTGCCAGCGCCAGCCCGGTCAGCGCCGGACCGGTCAGCGCCGGACCGGTCAGCGCCGGACCGGTCAGCGCCGGACCGGTCAGAGGGAAGCCGGGACTACTGGCCGAATCGGCGCGGCCAGGCACGCTCGCCGCGCTCACCCCGCTGCCGTCAGTTCGCCGGCCGCGGCAGCCAGTTCGTCCCACAGGTATGCGGCCGCCTCGGCCCCCTTGAGCAGCAAGGCCATATCCACCCGCTCATTCGGTGCATGGATCCTGTCGGCGTCAAGTCCGACAGCCAGGAAGACTAGCGGCGCAGCCAGGATGTCGGACAGGTCTGCCTCCGGCCCGCTACCGCCTTCCCTGGTGAACAGGATCTCCCTGCCGAACGCCCGTTCCATCGCGCGCACGCCCGCCCGGACCGGCGGAGAGTCCATCGGCGCGAAGCACGGCCGGACACCCTGACCGTCGGACGTTACGGTCGCGTCTATGCCCGGCGGCGTGCACTCGGCAACGTACTGCCGCAGCCCGGCGATGACGTCGGCCGGCTCCTGATCGGCGACGAGCCGGAACGACAGTTTCGCGTGGGCCCTGGCCGGCACGATCGTCTTTCCGCCAGCCCCGGTGTGGCCGCCCCACATCCCGTTCACCTCCGCGGTCGGCCTGGTCCAGATGCGCTCGAGCGTTCCGTAGCCGGCCTCCCCGGCCGCGGCGCCGCTGTTGCCCGCCTCGGCCAGCCATGCTTTCTCGTCGAACGGGAGCCGGCTGATCAGCTCGCGCTCGGCATCCGATAGCGGCAGCACTTTGTCGTAGAAGCCGGGCAGCGTCACCCTGCCGTCGGCATCGTGCAAGCCGGCCAGCAGGCTGGCCATGGCATGCAGCGGATTGGGCACCGCGCCGCCGAACGACCCGGAGTGCAGGTCCCGCTCCGGGCCGCGCAGGCTGATCTCCGCGTCGACCACGCCTCGCATGCCGACGCACATCGACGGCACATCGGCTGCCCACATAGTCGTGTCCGAGACGACCACCACGTCACAGGCGAGCCGTTCTCGCCGGGCCCGCAGCAAGTCAGCGAAGTGCGGCGATCCGGACTCCTCCTCGCCCTCGATCAACAGCTTCAAGGTAACGGGCGGTGCGGTCGCGCCGGAATTGGCCAGGCTGGCCCGCACACCGAGGGCATGGAACAGCACCTGTCCCTTGTCGTCCGAGGCGCCGCGGCCGAACAGCAGGCCATCGCGCTGCACCGGCTCGAATGGCGGGTTCTCCCACTCCTCCAGCGGCTCAACCGGCTGCACGTCGTGGTGCCCGTACACCAGCACCACCGGAGCCGCCGGATCGCCGGACGGCCATTCGGCGAACACGGCCGGCAGTCCCGGTGAACCTGGCTCGCCTGTCTGCCACACCTCGACGGTCGGAAAGCCCGTTCCCGCCAGGAACGCCTGAAGCCAGCCGGCTGACCTGGCGACATCACCATGGCGCGCCGGGTCAGCAGAGATCGACGGAATGGCCAGCCACTCGCTCAGCGAGCCGAAGAACTCGGCCGCATGCGCTTCGACGAACTGGCGAACGTCCATGGTGCTCCCTCACAGTCGGATCAGGGCTCGCTCGCTCGCGGGCCATGATGAGCGTGCGATCACGATCGTAGGCGAGACAGTGAGGAGAGTGGATGAGCGACTGGACGCCCGAGTCGGTGCGGGCGGCAGCCGCGGAGTGGGTCTGGGTCCCGCCGGACGCGCAGCAGGTTCTGACCAGCGAGTACCAGCTGATCGCCTACCCGGCGCACTACCAGCACCCGACGCAGGTTGCCTGGTCAGGCCCCACCCGGCCGGTACCGGAGGTCGTCGGAGAAGTCCTGGCTCAGGTGCGCCTGGGGCCGGGACCGCATCTACTGGTGGGTCAAAGATGACGGGCTGGCCGGCAGCGATCAAGCCAGCATCGAGCAGGCGCTGGCCGAACGCGGCGGCGAGCTGGCCGAGACCGTCCAGGTGCTCGCATACGACCTGACCGGCGGTACGCCGGAGCTGAGCCTTGCCGACGGCACGCACGCCGAGCTCGGCCGCGACGAGCGCCCTCTTCGCGCGAGCCAGCTAGTGTCCGCAGATGTCTGGGAGGACCAGCGGGAGCGGACTCCGGCGGCGATTTCAGCCGAACTGGCTGGCCTGCTTGAGTCACTGGAGTCCGGACTGAGTTCCGCGTCGTGGTCTTCGTTGACGGCGAGCCTGCCTCGGCAGGGGGCTGCGGGATCGTCGGGCAGGTCGCGCGTCTGTGGGGCGCAGGGATCCGGCCGGCCTTCCGTGGCCGCGGCGCCTACCGGGCCTTGCTGGCGAAGCGACTCGCGCTGGCTCGCGAGCACGGAGCGACGCTGGCTCTCGTCAAGGGCCGGGTAGCGACCTCAGGGCCGATCTTGCGGCGGGCCGGCTTCACTTCGTATGGCGAGGAGCGTTCCTACTGCCTGTCACTGCGCACGGAGGACTGAAGTGATTGTCGGATTCTCGGTAACACCGATCGGAGTAGGCGCAGCCGTGGCCTAAGGCAACGCCGTCTCAGCCGGTTCCCGTTGGGTAGCC